>CALNPU010000013.1 GCA_940588625.1 uncultured Caballeronia sp. | reverse complement strand
TTATGCTGGCTCTGCTGCTGAACCCGGCCGCTCGCGTGTGAGCCTAGCGATTAGACCGCTCGCCACCAAAACCAATTTTGTTCAGGGTCAACTATTCAAGTGCAGGTATAAGTTCGAAGTCCGTACTACTTTCGCATCACGAGATAGGGAGCGAGGAGCGTGGCCTGCGCGAAGCCACGCCCGCTGCTGCGATTCTCAAACGCTCGTATAAACCACCCGATACAGCTTGCCGATCTTCTCCCACTCAGCCGCTTCCTGAGCGAGGCTGTAGTCGGTAAGCGGATTGAGCGCCACCCAGTCGTTGGGCAAACGCACATCGAACCCGCCGTTGGCCAGAGCGACCTGAATGGCCGGAAGCCCGACATCCGCCCGCCGCCGGCAAAGCAGCGCCGCAAGCCGGAGACAGAACAGCAGGGTCCAGTCGACATCACGAGCCTGTGAAAGCTTGCCCAACTTCCCGACATGCCCAAGCACCAGGCCGGCTAACCGGGCCTGATCGGTCCTCGAGAGCCCGGGCATATCCGCATGACTCGCGATATACGCAGAATGTTTGTGGTAAGCGCTATGCGAGATGGACAGTCCGATCTCGTGCAATGCAGCCGCCCACCCCAGGAACATTTGATTTTCACGCCGTTCGGCATCGACATCGCGGACTTCCAGCTGTTCATAGAAGCTGATTGCCAGCCCGGCAATACGGTCCGACTGCTCGCCGTCCACTGAATAGCGCCGCTTGAAGCCTTCCACCGTCACCGTGCGCATGTCCTGGTGCTGCGTGCGTCCCAACAGGTCGTAGAGCACGCCCAGCCGCAATGCGCCATCGGTGGTATCGACGTATTCAATGCCCAATTCCTGGAACACGCCGAGCATGATCGACAAGCCGCCCGCAAGCACCGGAATCCGGTCGGCCTTCAGCGCGATCAGCCTCAGCCGGTTCACGTTCTCAGCCTTGATCAGCGCCCTCTTCAGCCGCTCCAGCCCGCCGCGCGAAATACCGTGAGTGATGCCGGGGTCGTTGAAACCGTTTGCTTCGATCAGCTCGGCCAGCGCCCGCGCAGTACCCGACGACCCAATTGCCTGATCCCAGCCCGTCTGTTTGTATTCGCTCGAGATAATCTCGATTTCACGCTTGGCAGCGAGTTCGGCTTGCCGCATTGAATACTCATCGACATTACCGGCGGCAAAAAACTGCCGGCTATGACTCACGCAGCCTATATACAGACTCTCCATGTGAATGGGCATATAGTGCAAGCCGATAATAAATTCCGTCGATCCTCCGCCGATATCCACCACCAGCCGTTTTCCCGCGCTGGCCGGGACGGAATGCGCTGCGCCCGCATAAATCAGGCGCGCTTCTTCCCGCCCGGCAATCACTTCAATGGGAAAGCCGAGTGCGTTCTGCGCTTCAGCGAGAAACTCGTCGGCGTTTTTAGCCACGCGCAACGTGTTGGTCGCGACCGCGCGTACGTGATCAGGATGAAAGTCCCGCAACCGTTCGCCGAACCGCTTCAGTGCATCCCAACCACGCAGTTGCGAAGCGCGGTCGAGAAATTTGTCCCGTGACAGACCCGCCGCAAGCCGCACGGGTTCACGCAGCGCGTCGACCTGATAGATCGGGCTGCCGGAAGGCGTCTCCTCGACGCGTCCGACGATCAGCCTGAAGCTGTTCGATCCAAGATCTACGGCTGCTAAAAGATGAGGGGGGTTGACCATCGATTTTCCAGGTTCCGTAGGATTGTGCTCGCTAGCGCCTTACAGTTCCAAGCGGTGCGGGCAGCATTTGAACACGCCGAGCCGCAGCAGCGCGCCAATTTTAAGTCCAAGCGGACGACTGTGCTGGTCTGGCAAATAATCCGATGCAGCAAAGTGCGCCGATGATTCGATTATTAGACGGAACAGGGCAAATCTTGCCAGAATCAATCTTACCAGAGGCCTGCGTTAGATCTATGACACTATGATTTCACAAGAACGTCATCATATTGTGGTGCATTCCGAGCGATTCTTGCACATTCCGTTTTTTTAACTGCCAATACTATCCTATCGATGTCCTTACGCTACCCCCTTCTCAATCGCGAACTGGGCATTCTGGGTTTTAACGAACATGTATTGTCGCAAGCCGCCGATACCGCCGTTCCGCTGCTCGAACGGCTCCGCTTCATCTGTATTACCAGCAGCAACCTGGACGAATTTTTTGAAGTCCGCATGGCCGGCATGCAGGAACAAATGCGCGACAACCCGGGCTCGCTTTCGCCCGACGGCATATCGCTGCAACATGTGTACGACCTCGTGGTCGAACGCGCCCATCGGCTGGTCCATCAGCAATACGCCATGCTTCAGAATACCGTGTTTCCCACGCTGGAAAGCGAAGGAATCTACTTTCACGGCGTTGAATCGTGGAGCGAAGCGCAAACAGATTGGGCCCGTGATTATTTTCAGAACGAGTTGCTGCCGGTGCTGACGCCAATCGGCCTTGATCCCGCGCATCCGTTTCCGCGCGTGCTGAACAAGAGCTTGAACTTCGTGGTCGAGCTGGAAGGCAAGGACGCGTTCGGCCGCCAGGCGATGATGGGCATTGTGCAGGCACCACGTGCACTGCCGCGGCTCGTGCGCATGCCCGAGGCGCTGTCGGGCTATCCGCATGGCTTTGTGCTGCTGAGCTCGCTGATGCAGCGTTTTGTCGACGCGCTGTTTCCACATCTGGTCGTGCGCAGTTGCAACCAGTTCCGCATCACTCGCAACAGCGAATTGTTCGTCGATGAAGACGAAATCACCAACTTGCGCGTGGCGCTGCAGGGCGAACTGCCCGCGCGGCACCTGGGCAACGCGGTGCGCCTGGAAGTATCGGCGGAGACGCCACCTCACATGATCCGGCGTCTGCTTGACGAGAGCGAACTGAACGACCGCGATTGTTATCGCGTGAATGGGCCGGTCAATCTCGTGCGCCTGATGCAGTTGCCGGAGATGGTCGACCGGCCGGACCTGAAGTTCGTGCCGCATATTCCGGCGGTGCCAAAGGCTATTGCTGCTGCATCGAATATGTTCGATGCCATCGATCAGGGCGACATCCTCCTGCATCATCCATACGAGAGTTTTCAACCGGTGCTCGAGTTGCTGCTGCAGGCAGCCAAGGACCCGCAGGTGGTCGCGATCAAGCAAACAATCTATCGGACCGGCACCGACTCGCCGCTGATGGACGCGCTGATGCAAGCCGCGCGCAACGGCAAGGAAGTCACCGTCGTGGTGGAGCTGCTCGCGCGCTTTGACGAAGAGACGAATATCAACTGGGCGTCTCAGCTCGAAGCCGTCGGCGCTCACGTGGTGTACGGCGTGGTCGGCCATAAATGCCACGCGAAAATGATGCTGATCGTGCGGCGGGTTTCGAAGAACGGCAAGATGATGCTCAGGCGTTATGTGCATCTGGGCACGGGTAACTATCACCCGCGTACCGCGCGGCTTTATACCGATTTCGCGGTGATGACGTCGGATCAGCAAGTCTGTGAAGACGTACATCACGTGTTTCAGCAACTTACTGGCATCGGCGGCGAATTACGCCTGCATCAGCTCTGGCAAGCACCTTTTACACTGTGCCCGAATCTGATCGAAGCCATTCGTGCTGAAGCCGACAATGCGCGTGCGGGAAAGAAGGCGCGAATTGTCGCCAAGATGAATGCGTTGCTCGAACCGACCGTAATCATCGCGTTGTATAAGGCATCGCAGGCGGGCGTGAAAATCGACCTGATCGTGCGTGGCGTCTGCGCGTTGAAACCCGGCGTGGAAGACCTGTCCGAGAACATAACGGTGCGCTCTATCGTCGGACGTTTTCTCGAACATCACCGCATCTTTTATTTTTATGCGGGCGGAGAAGAGAAGGTGTACTTGTCGAGCGCGGACTGGATGGACCGCAACTTCTTCCGGCGCGTGGAAGTGGCGTTTCCGGTGAATGACCGGCGTCTGAAACGGCGCGTGATTGCCGAAGGACTGTCAGTGTTTCTCGGTGATAACCGGTCGGCATGGCTCATGCAAAGCGACGGGCACTACAAGCGGCGGCGCCCGGGAAAGTCGTTGCGCAATGCGCAACTGGGTCTGCTCGCGAAGTTCTGCTCTTGATGTCTCGACGGCTTGAGGATGCGCTGTTTCCAGGCACTTCAAGCCGCTTCAGATCCCGCTTCACATACCCTCAAGCGGTGATCGACTTTCTCAGCACCGTACGGGCGGCCGAGAACTTGACCGAGAAGGTGCTTCCCCGCCCTTCCTCGCTCTTGATTTCAAGGTCGGCAAGATGCCGTTGCAATACATGCTTCACGATCGCGAGCCCAAGGCCCGTGCCGCCGGTATCGCGCGAACGGCTTCTGTCCACACGATAAAACCGCTCGGTCAGACGCGGAATATGTTCCGCCGGAATGCCGAGCCCGCTATCGCGCACTGAAAACACCGCCCGGTCGCGAATGCGCTGCCAGGATACGTCGATGGTTCCGCCATCCGGCGTATAGCGAATCGCATTCGTCACCAGATTCGCGAGTGCACTGACAATCTCCGTTTCCGAACCAGACACCGTCAACGCTTCATCAGCATCGAACGTAATTCTATGTCGGCCATTCGAAAGATTATCGGCGTCCTCTTCAAGATGGCGCAGCACCGCGCGCATATCGAGAACGTCGTCGCTGGGTGGTTTGACATCGCCTTCCAGATTCGCGAGCACGAGCAGACCGCGAACGATGTTCTGCATCCGCGACGACTGCTGCTCCATCATCTCCAGATAACGCGCGCGGTCGGATTCATTCAGCGGCAACTCGCGCATGGTTTCAAGAAAGCCCGACAGCACGGTCAACGGCGTCTTCAACTCGTGCGAAACGTTCGCGACAAAATCACGGCACATGGAATCGGTTCGTTCCAGTTCCGTTATGTCCTGAGTCAAAATCAGTTTGCAGTTTTCACCGTAGGGGAATATTTGCACCGACAACACATGTTGCCGGTTCAGCCCCATTCCGCGCATCACTAGCACCGACTCGTAATGCTGTGAAGCGAGATAACGAACGAAGTCCGGCTGACGCACAAGATGCGTGATGTGTTGGCGCAGATCGCGTTTGGCGTCCAGCCCGAAATGGGTTTCAGCAATAGCGTTGCACCACTCTATCTGGTCGCTGTCGTCGAGCATTGCCACGCCATTTGGCGACGCCTGGATACCCTGGATAAACCGTGAATGCTGTTGCTCGACCTGACGCACCTGAGCATGCCAGCGTTTTGCAAGCTTATGCAGCCGATAATAAATCTCGCCCCACACGCCCGGCGTGCTCGGCACTTCGCCATACACGGGCGCGTCGAGCAAACGCCAGAGGCGTTGCGTATGAAAGGTAGTGAAAAGAGTTTGCAGGACCAGCATGAAGAGCGCAAAACAGAGCGCGACGCGCACTCCGAACAGCGCGCCGACGATCCCGCTCAATACCGCGAGCAACGCGAGGGACAGGAGAGAACGCGTCCAGATGATATTCATGAATTGGCGGATCGAGATTATTGCCACGTGACCACGATTGGTCTCGGGCTTCAAGCACTCTTGGCTAGCCGGTACCCACTGCCACGAACCGTTTCAATCATAGCATCACAACCAGCCGGCTTTAATGCTGCGCGCAGACGTTTGATATGCACGTCCACCGTCCGCTCTTCCACAAATACATGATCGCCCCACACCTGATCCAGCAATTGCGTGCGGCTATGCACGCGTTCAGGGTGCGTCATGAAAAAATGCAGCAGGCGGAACTCGGTCGGTCCGAGATCGAGCTTGATATCGTCGGCATGGCCGTTCGAATGTGCCGCCACCCTATGGGTTGCCGGATCGAGACGCAAGCCGTTGATGGCGACCACGTCTTCGGTCAGTTGCGGCGCGCGCCGGCGCAATACCGCCTTGATCCGCGCCATCAATTCCTTGGGCGAAAATGGCTTCGTCACATAATCGTCCGCACCAATTTCAAGTCCGAGCACCTTGTCCTGCTCGTCGCCGCGGGCGGTGAGCATGATGATCGGAATATGTTTCGTGCGTTCATTGCCACGTAATTCCCGCGCAAAGGCGATGCCGGATTTACCCAGCAGCATCCAGTCGAGAAGCACTAGGTCGGGCAAGACGTCGCTGATCAGGTTTTGCGCCTGTTCCGCGTTATAAGCACGAATGGGGCAATGGCCCGCGTGTTGCAGATTCACCGAAATCAATTCGGAAATCGCGGGTTCGTCTTCTATAACGAGAATGCTGCTGGGCATCGGCACCTCTGTAACCTTCTTCGCGTAAGTTAAATAACCAAAATCTGGATCACAAAAGAATCAGCTCAGTGCTTCACGTTCGAGTTGATCGCGCGACACATGACGGACATCCGTTCCCTTCACAATGTAAATAATGAATTCCGCAATGTTCTTCGCATGATCGCCAATCCGTTCGACCGCCTTGGCGATGAACAGGTAGTCGAGGCCTGCTGAAATCATGCGCGGGTCTTCCATCATGTACGTGACCAGCTTGCGCACGAACGCGCGGAATTCTTCGTCAATGGCTTTGTCGTCGCGAACAATTTGCGCGGCGGCGACGGTGTCCAGGCGCGCGAATGCATCTAGCGCGCGGTGCAAGATAGTGACCGCCATTTCGCCGGACAACTTGATTTCCGCGATGTTGACGTTACGCCCCATGCCATCTTCGTTGATGCGCTTCACACGCTTGGCGATCTTTTCGGCTTCGTCGCCGGCGCGCTCGAGATTCGTAATCGTTTTCGAGATTGCCATCAACAAACGCAGGTCACGCGCGGCGGGCTGACGGCACGCGATGATGTTGCTGCACTCCTCGTCGATCTCGACTTCCATGGTGTTGAGACGCGTCTCGGCTTGAATCACAGCCTCGACAATATCCATGTCGAACATATTGAGCGCCTGCATGGCGTTGATGATCTGGGACTCGACCAGACCGCCCATTTCCAGCACCTTCGACGACACCGCATTCAGATCGGCGTCGAACTGGCTCGACAAATGTTTATCGGACATATGTGCTCCTGAAGTCCTTTTTTTAGCCCGTATGACCTGGCGACAGGCCCAGCCCGCGCCACTCAACCAAACCGGTCAGTGATGTAGTCTTCCGTTTCCTTGCGGGACGGCTTGATGAAGATCTTTTCCGTATCGCCGAATTCAATCAATTCGCCCAGGTACATATAGGCAGTGTAGTCCGAACAACGCGCCGCCTGCTGCATGTTGTGCGTGACGATCACCACCGTGTAATCATCCTTCAGTTCGGCGATCAATTCTTCAATGTGGCCCGTCGAAATCGGGTCGAGCGCGGAACACGGTTCGTCGAGCAGCAGCACTTCCGGGCAAATTGCAATGCCGCGTGCAATGCACAAGCGCTGCTGTTGTCCACCCGACAGGCCATAGCCGCTTTGCTGCAGCTTGTCCTTCACTTCGTTCCAGAGCGCTGCTTTCGTCAACGCCCATTCCACGCGGTCGTCCATCCCCGAGCGCGACAGTTGCTCGAACATCTTTACGCCGAATGCAATGTTGTCGTAGATCGACATTGGGAACGGCATCGGTTTCTGGAACACCATGCCCACGCGTGCACGCAGCAGCGAGATATCGCGGCGGGTATCGAGCAGGTCGTTGCCGTCCATCAGGATCTCGCCTTCCGCGCGTTGCTCCGGATACAGCGCGTACATCTTGTTGAATGTGCGCAGCAGCGTCGACTTGCCACATCCAGACGGACCGATGAACGCCGTCACCTTATGTTCAGGAATCCGCAGGTTAATGTTCTTCAGCGCATGAAATTTGTTGTAGAAGAAGTTGAGGTTGTTCACCTCGATCTTCGGTTTCATGGAGCCGGCCGGCGGCGCGTGATGGGTCGGCTTGAAGCTGCCGGGCGCGGCACCGCGCTCGACCGGGGCCGTGCCGGAGATGTCACCGCCGGCGCCCGGATTAGCACTCCGGGCGCTCACATCGCTTGCGACTGTGTTCATGGAATGGTTCCGCCTTATTTTTTCGAGAAGATCGTGCGTGCAAGGATGTTCAGGCCGAGCACGCCCAGCGTGATCAGGAACACGCCAGCCCACGCGAGCGCTTGCCATTGGGGGAACGGGCTCATCGCGAACTTGTAGATCGTGACAGGCAGGTTGGCCACCGGTTGATTCATGTCCCACGAGAAGAACTGGTTGGACAGCGCCGTGAAGAGCAGCGGCGCGGTTTCGCCGGTGATACGTGCAACAGCCAGCAGGACGCCCGTTACGATGCCGCTGACCGACGCCTTCAGCGTGATCGAGACAATCATCTTCCACTTCGGTGTGCCGAGTGCGAAAGCTGCTTCACGCAGCGCGTTCGGCACCAGCCGCAGCATGTTCTCGGTCGTGCGGATCACAATGGGGATCTGTAGCAAAGCAAGCGCGATTACGCCGGCCCAACCACTGAAGCGCCCCATTTGCGCAACCACCAGCGCATACACGAACAAGCCGATCACGATCGACGGCGCCGACAACAGGATGTCGTTGATGAAACGCGTCACGCTTGCAAGCCAGCGCTTGTCGCCATACTCGCCGAGATACACGCCCGCAAGAATTCCGAGCGGCGTGCCAACGAACGTGGCGAGTAGCACAAGTATCAAGCTGCCGACAATCGCGTTCAGCAAACCACCGCCCTCGGTATTAGGCGGGGGGGTGTTCTGCGTGAACAGGTCGATCGACAAACCGCCAATGCCCAGCTTGACCGTGGCGAACAGAATCCACACGAGCCACAACAAGCCGAATGCCATGGCAGCTAGCGACAACACCAGCGCGACCACGTTCTTGCTGCGGCGGCGCTGCAACTTGATGCGCGTGGCTTCTTCCCGTTCCGGATTGCCGGAGCCAGGGAATTGAGTAATGGGCTGGTTCACTTGCCACCCTCCCCTTTTTCAAGGTGCAGCAGCATGAGTTTGGAGAACGAAAGCACGATGAACGTAATCAGGAACAGGATCAGGCCGAGCTCCATCAGCGCCGACGTGTGCAGGCCCGGACTCGCTTCAGCGAATTCGTTGGCGAGCGCCGAGGTAATGCTGTTGCCCGGAGAAAACAGCGAAACGTTGTCGAGCAGGTTGGTATTGCCGATCACGAACGTCACCGCTATCGTTTCGCCGAGTGCCCGGCCGAGGCCAAGCATCACGCCGCCGATAACACCGGTTCGTGTGAACGGCAGCACGATCTTCCACATCACTTCCCAGGTTGTGCAGCCAATGCCATACGCCGATTCCTTCAGCAAGACCGGCGTGACTTCGAACACGTCGCGCATCACGGCCGCGATGTACGGGATGGTCATGATCGCCAGGATCACACCGGCGCACAGGATACCGATACCGATAGGCGGCCCCTGGAAAAAGCGGCCGATCAACCAGACATTGCCGAGCAGGTTGCCCAGCGGTTTTTCGAAATACGTCGCGAAAATGGGCGAGAAGACCAGCAGGCCCCACATGCCATAGACAATCGACGGAATCGCTGCGAGCAGTTCAATTGCCACGCCGAGCGGCCGGCGCAGCCACGCGGGCGCAAGCTCGGTCAGGAACAGCGCAATACCGAAGCTCACCGGCACGGCGATGATCAGCGCGATGATGGACGTTGCAATGGTGCCGTAGATGGGAACGAGCGCACCGAAACTATCGGTCTGCGGATCCCACTCGGCGCGCCACAGGAAACTGAGGCCAAATTTCTCAAGCGTAGGTAGCGAAGCTACCACCAGCGACACGATAATGCCGCTCAGCAACAGCAGCGTGACGACGGCGGAAAGCCGTGTCAGTCCACCGAAAACGATATCACCGACACGGCTCGGAGCGCGTTGAGCGCGGCTGGCTGACGGAGTCGATGCGAGGTTGATGTCCGACATGGGAACCTTCGGAAGGGCCGCGCGGCAATACAAGCCAAGAAGCCAGATGCTTGTTGCTTACCGCGTACTAACTGCGGCTTACTGCGCGACTGCCTCCCGACGCGTCCTTCACCTTTGCTTTCCACTGCGTTTCGATTTCGGCGATCACCGAATCAGGCAGCGGAATGTAGTCAAGTTCGTTCGCTGCTTGCGTGCCGTTCTTGAACGCCCAGCCAAAGAACTTCAGCGTTTCTGCGCCTTGCGCTTCCTTCTCCTGCGTCGTGTGCAGCAGCACGAAAGTTGCGCCCACGATCGGCCATGCGTCCTTGCCCGGCTCGTCCGTCAGGATTTGGTAGAATGACTTCGACCAGTCTGCGTCCGCTGCCGCTGCCTTGAACGTTTCCGTCTTCGGCTCGACTACGTTGCCCGACGAATTCTTCAAGTCGACGTAGGTCATCTTGTTTTGCTTAGCGTACGCCCATTCCACGTAACCGATAGCACCCGGCAGACGCTGAACGAACGCGGCGACGCCGTCGTTGCCCTTGCCGCCCGTGCCCGTCGGCCAGTTGACCGTCGAACCTTCGCCCATCTTGCTCTTCCATTCCGAGTTCACCTTGGACAAATAGTTCGTCCAGATGAAGCTCGTGCCCGAACCGTCAGCGCGGCGCACGACAGCAATGTCCGTATCCGGCAGCTTCAGCTTCGGATTCAGCGCGGCGATAGCCGGGTCGTTCCACTTCTTGATCTTGCCGAGGTAGATGTCGCCGAGAACTTCACCCGACAGCGTCATCCCGCCCGCCTTGATGCCCGGCACGTTGATCGCCGGAACTACGCCGCCAACCACTGTCGGGAACTGGAAAAGCCCCTGCTTTGCCAGTTCGTCATCCTTCAGCGGTGCGTCCGAGCCAGCGAAATCCACCGTCTTCGCGATGATTTGCTTGATGCCGCCCGAGGAACCGATACCTTGGTAGTTAACCTTGCCGCCGCCCGACTTCTGGTACGTATCGGCCCATTTCGTGTAAATCGGTGCAGCGAAGGTACTGCCCGCGCCGGTGATGTCCGCAGCTTGAGCCGACATCGCAAACATTGCGCCGAGGATGCCTGCGAGCAAGGTGTGCATCAATTTCATGTGATCTCCAGGATTGTGAGCAAGTGGCTCAACACCGCGAAGAATAGGGGCTCAATGTGACAGTCCGATGACTATTGATGAAAAAATGTGACAAATATCTTACGATGGCGAAAGTTTATGGTGTGACGATTTGGCCGCAGACCCTTGATGGAAAAGCCATAGAGCCGATTTGACCAGATTTCTTTCAATTATTTACTGGCTCAACAAAGCCTTGTAATGTCGCGACCTGGATGGTGCAATTTTTTTGGGATGATCGTTCTTTTTAAATACTTCGATACCTGAAATTGACGGCGGCCGTGGCTCTCATGCGCTCTCATGTGAAAACGCCACGGCGTAAACCGTGGCGTTATGTTATTAGTCCCGGCACCTTCGCTATTCTCAGGTTGTCGCGTCCTTCACGACCTTCACAATATGTTCGGCGTACGCGACCGCGTCCGCTTTCGACGCTGCTTCCACCATCACGCGCAACACGGGCTCCGTGCCCGACGCGCGAATCAACACCCGGCCATGCGATTCCAACGCGACCTCGGCTTCCGCAATCGCCCGCTTGATGGCGTTGCTGCTCTTCCAGTCGGCGTCCGGACTCATCCGTACGTTGATCAGCTTCTGCGGGAATAGCGTCACGCCCTCAAGCAAGTCGGCAAGCGCCTTGCCGCCGCGCTTTATTGCCGCAAGCACGAGCAGCGCCGAAACAATGCCATCGCCCGTGGAATGCCGGTCAAGCGACAGGATATGTCCCGACCCCTCCGCACCCAGCATCCAGTTGTTCTCGCGCAGCTTCTCGAGCACGTAGCGGTCGCCCACGGCCGCGCGCACGAACTGCACGCCCGCCTGCTTCAGCGCGACCTCCACCGCCATGTTCGTCATCAGCGTGCCGACCGCGCCGTCCACATGCCCGTCCGTCGCAATGCGGTCCTTCACTAGCACGTACAGCAACTCGTCGCCGTTGTAGAGCCGGCCCGAGGCATCGACGACCTGCAGGCGGTCCGCATCGCCATCAAGCGCAATGCCGATATCGGCACGATGCTCTTTCACCGCACGCACAAGCGCGTCGGGCGCGGTGGCGCCAAAACCGTCGTTGATGTTGAAGCCGTTCGGCGACACGCCGATCATCACCACTTCCGCACCAAGCTCGTGGAATACCTGCGGCGCGACGTCGTACGCCGCACCGTGAGCGCAGTCGACCACCAGCTTGAGACCATGCAGGTCGAAACTGGCCGGGAAGGTATTCTTGCAGAATTCGATGTAGCGTCTGCGTGCATCGTCCAGCCGGCACGCTTTGCCCAGCAGTTCGGACGGCGCACAGGACATAAGTTCGTCAAGTTGCGCTTCAATCTGCAACTCGACTTCGTCCGGGAGCTTGTTGCCATCGGCCGAGAAAAACTTGATGCCGTTGTCGTAGTACGGGTTGTGCGAGGCGCTGATCACCACGCCCGCCGCCAGGTGCAATGCCCGCGTCAGGTAGGCGACGCCCGGTGTCGGAATAGGGCCGGCCAGCATCACGTCAACGCCCGCAGCCGAAAAGCCCGACTCCAGTGCCGCTTCCAGCATGTACCCCGACACCCGCGTGTCCTTGCCAATCAGCACGGTCGGGCGGCTGCCGCGCTGCGCCCATTGGTCCGCTTCCGCCAGCACTTTCCCTGCTGCATAACCCAGCCGCAACACAAAATCAGGCGTGATCGGCACATCACCGACCTTGCCTCGAATGCCATCCGTTCCAAAATATCGACGTGCCATTGTTTCGTTCTTATCCTTGCGCAAAAATTAAGCGTGAACTGTGAATTCCAACACTCGCGATGCGTTCGCGAAGTCTATGTTGTCAAAACAGGATGGGCGGCGGCACGCACCGCCTGCCATACCTTCAAAGCATCCGAAGTAGCGGCGACATCGTGCACGCGCACAATTGCCGCGCCCCGCTCGACCGCGCACACCCCCGCTGCGACGCTCGCCGCCACACGCTCGACCGGCTGCATTCGCCCGGTCACCGCGCCAAGCATCGACTTGCGTGACATTCCGGCCAATAACGGGAAACGCGAGTTCGCGGGTTGCGTCTCGGCGAAATGCGCCAGCAAGGCGTAGTTATGATCGATCAGGGATTTGCCGAACCCAAAGCCGGGATCGAGGCAGATCCGCTCTGCGCTTATTCCTCCGCTCGTCAGCGTGCGGAGCCGTTCCTCGAAAAATTCCCGCACCTCCGTCACAACGTCGCGATACACAGGCTGCATCTGCATGGTTTGCGGCTCACCGAGCATGTGCATGACGCAGATCCCGCACGCGCTGTTCCTGACGGCATCGAGTGCGCCTTCACGACGCAGGCCCCATATGTCATTGATCATGTCCGCGCCTGCGTTCAGCGCCGCGCGCATGACCGCGGGTTTGTAGGTATCGATGGAAAGCGGTACCCCCGCCGAGCGCAACGCTTCGATCACGGGGATCACGTGTTCGAGCTCCTCGTCGAGCGGTACGGGCGGCGCGCCCGGGCGGGTCGACTCACCGCCAATGTCAATCATGTCGGCGGCGTCACGAATCATCTCGGCGGCTTGTGCGAGCGCCGCCTCACGTGCGACAAAACGACCGCCATCGGAGAACGAATCCGACGTGACGTTGAGAATGCCCATGATCAGCGGGCGCTCGAAGGTTAGCGTGAACCGGCCGCATTGAAGCGGTTGAGCCGCAGCATGAGCGTTGTTCGGCAAAGGCGAAGACAGCATAGTGGTCGGCCTGATGAATTAGCTATGTTTTGACGCCGATCAGTCCGCCATTCGAATCGCATACGGCGGTGCTTGGCAATCGGCCGCAAACCAGCGGCCCTGCCCAGGCGGTCTCAAAAGCGGGCTACAACGGAAAAGGGCTGGTGTGAAAACACACCAGCCCCTTCTGAATTGCCTCAGGATCGCGTCAGACTGAAGCAGGAGCCGTGGCGTTACCCGGTTTGACTTCCGCGCCGGTGTTTCCGCCACCCGACGACGGATTACCCGACGGCGGCAGCAGATTCTTCGGCGGACGCGGCGGACGACCGCCCATGATGTCGCTGATCTGGTCTGCGTCGATGGTTTCCCATTCCAGCAACGCTTTCGTCATGGCTTCAACCTTGTCGCGGTTATCTTCCAGCAGCTCGCGGGCAAAACCGTATTGTTCGTCGAGAATCCGGCGAATTTCGGCATCGACCTTTTGCTGCGTGGCTTCGGATATCGTCTTCGATGCCATCTTGCCAAACATGCCGTCCTGTTCAGTGTCGACATAAACCATGGTGCCGAGCACATCCGACATACCGTAGCGCGTCACCATGTCGCGCGCCATTTTCGTCGCGCGCTCGAAGTCGTTCGATGCACCCGTCGACATGGAGTTCAGGAACACTTCTTCCGACACCCGACCACCAAACAGAATGGCGATTTCCTCGAGCATCTTGTCGCGATACAAGTTCACGCGATCATGTTCCGGCAACTGCCACGTGACGCCCAATGCCCAGCCGCGCGGCATGATGGTGACCTTGTGGACCGGATCGGCATGAGGCAGCAGCTTCGCCACCACCGCGTGACCCGACTCGTGATATGCCGTATTGCGACGCTCTTCTTCACGCATCACAGCAGACTTGCGTTCCGGACCCATGAAGATCTTGTCTTTCGCGTCTTCGAAGTCCGCCATTTCGACGATCCGCTTGCCACGACGAGCCGCAAACAACGCTGCTTCGTTCACGAGGTTCGCCAAATCAGCGCCCGAAAAGCCTGGCGTACCACGTGCAATCACCGAGGCGTCGACGTCATTCGAAATAGGCACCTTGCGCAGGTGGACCTTCATGATGTGTTCACGACCGCGGATATCCGGCAAGCCCACGTACACCTGACGGTCGAAACGGCCCGGACGCAACAACGCTTTGTCCAGCACGTCCGAGCGGTTGGTCGCGGCGATCACGATCACGCCGGAGTTCGCCTCGAAACCGTCCATTTCCACGAGCATCTGGTTTAACGTCTGTTCGCGTTCGTCGTTACCGCCGCCCATGCCGGCGCCGCGATGACGGCCCACAGCATCGATTTCGTCGATAAACACGATACACGGAGCATGCTTCTTGGCCTGCTCGAACATGTCGCGCACCCGAGCCGCACCCACACCCACGAACATTTCAACGAAGTCCGAACCGGAGATGCTGAAGAACGGTACCTTCGCTTCGCCCGCAATGGCGCGCGCCAGGAGCGTCTTTCCCGTACCCGGAGGGCCGACCAGCAGCACACCGCGGGGAATCCGGCCACCCAGCTTCTGGAATTTCTGCGGATCGCGCAGGAAGTCGACGAGTTCGGAGACCTCCTCCTTCGCCTCGTCACAGCCTGCGACATCGGTAAAATTGATCGCGTTATTGTTTTCGTCGATCAGCCGCGCTCGCGACTTGCCGAACGAAAATGCTCCGCCTTTCCCGCCGCCCTGCATCTGCCGCATCATGAAGAACCAGAAACCGATGATCAGGATCGTCGGTCCGAGGTAATACAACGCGGAAACCAGCGCGTTCGGTTCGTCGTCGGCCTTGCCGCTGACCTGGACGCCATACTTCATCAAGTCGCCGACCATCCAGATATCGCCAGGCGACACGATTTGATATTTCTGACCGTCTGCGGGAGTAACGGTGAGATTACGGCCCTGAACGGTGACGGTCTTGACCTTACCGGACTTCGCGTCCTCCATGAATTGCGAATACGAAACACCTTCCTGGACGCGGGGCTTGTCGAACTGCTTGAACACCGTGAACAGCACCAGTGCGATAACCATCCACACCGCTGCCTTAGAGAACATATTGTTGTTCAAAGCACCACTCCTTCACTCATAGACGGGCGCCTACATTTGCCTTGCGATTTGCCTTGCGGCACCGCGAAAGCATTCTAATCCAGACCGCAAACCCCTGCTATAGCCTTTAACTAGCACGAAGATAGCGGCCTGGACCCGATTTTTGGGCATATCCGGCAAAAATGCCCGCCAGGACACCCGATCTCCAGCGGCGTTTCCACCCGCAACTCTCAATCCGGATGCTTGAGTTGCCTGCCCAAAATAAACGTTTCGGACGATTTATCGCGCGACGCCTTCGGCTTGCGCGGCGCGACGATTTTGAATTGATGCTTGAACTTTTCCACTATTTGACTATAGCCGCTGCCATGAAAACATTTGACCAATAAAGCGCCTTCCGGCTTCAAATGGTTCTGCGATAAGTCGAGCGCCAGATCGCACAGATGTTCCATTCGTGCTACATCCGCACTGGCAACACCTGAGAGGTTGGGGGCCATGTCCGAGATTACAAGATCGACTTGATGATCTCCGACGATTTCCTTCAGCTGGTCCAGTACCAGGTCTTCGCGGAAGTCACCCTGGATGAAGATCACGTCGGCAATCGGCTCCATGGGCAGCAGGTCAAGCGCGATGATCTTGCCATCGATCCCGCCTTCGCGCGTTTCACCGCGCTTTGCGCCTTTAGCCAACTGGTTGCGCGCGTATTGGCTCCAGCTTCCCGGGGCCGACCCCAGGTCGACGATGATCTGGCCCGGTTTGATCAACTTGTCCTGCTCGTCGATCTCCTTGAGCTTGTACGCTGCGCGCGCCCGATAGCCTTCGCGCTGCGCGAGTTTCACGTACGGATCGTTGATGTGGTCGTGCAACCACGAGTAATTGAAGCGATTTTTTGCCATTAAGAATGAACTCTTGCTGCGTGAAGCGCTGTGCTTTTAGCGGATAATACGCGTCTAATTCGGGCTGCTGCTCATTTGCTGGGCACTCATTTGGCCAATAAGAAGCAGCCTTCGTCGATGTGGACAACCGAAGTGGCCAGCCAATACCGGCGCCGTTGCGTCCTGTGTTTGCCAGCGGGTTTGCCAAATGCCCGAGGCGAATAACGTGCTTCGGACTTGCCTGGCAACCGGCGGCGTCCGAGCTCCGGCGATTAAAGATTCGTTAAAATCAAGTCCGTTGCTCGCCGCACCGCCTCGCGCCGTCCGTCATTTTCTTGAGCAAGACGTCCCGCCCTGCCCGTCTTTGTTTTGCAATCGCGACCGTTCAGCCGTTTTTACGCTACGGCGCCTCTCATTTTAGTCGAGTCCGTTACTTCTCATGCCAGCTCTCAAACTTTCTCCTGCCCAACGCGCCGACCTGCGCTCCTAGGCTCGCGCGCTCAAGCCCGTCGTACTCGTTGGCGGCGAAGGGCTGACCGAGGCCATGGCCGAGATCGAGGTACACCTTGCTGCACATCAGCTCATCAAGATCCGCGTGTTCGGCGACTACCGCGAAGCCCGCACCGCAGCCTACGTCGAAATCTGCGACCGGCTGGGCGCGGCGCCGATCCAGCAGATCGGCAAGTTGCTTGTGGTGTGGCGGTCGAAAAGCGACGAAGCGGCGGCCAAGCCTTCACGCGCTGCCGGTGTCCGCGGCGCCAACCGCATAGCGCCTCCGAGCGCCGGCGAAGCCGCTGCCGAAACCTCGTCGAAGGGACGTGCGCCGCGCGTGGTCAAGGTCGTCGAGATCACGCGTGATGCACCTGTGGTCCGCAAGCCAAAGGAGCAAAAACTGTTGGTTCGTGGCAACGAAAGTGTAACGGCTGGCGGCAACGTCAAGCGCGCAAAGAAGCGTCTGCCCAGCGTCAAGCGTCACCATCAATCGTCGAAATAAGCCTTTCCAGGCTCGCCCGAAAAGCAAAAAGCCGGCCACGCCCGATACTCTCGGGCATGGCCGGCTTTTTTTAACCGCGCGCGCGACGTGCCGCGACGCTGGCTGTCTTTCCCTTCGGAATGACCGATTACGCCGGAAACTGCCCAGGCGGCAGGCGCCAGAACAACACCATGCTCTCTACCAGGTAGAAGAACGCGCTGGACACCCCGTGCAGCATAGCGGCTTGCAAGGGTGATTGCGCGAGTTCCATTCCGCCTTCCTGAGCCGCCACCCGCAGCACGTTCATGAACCGGTTGCAGGCCGAAAAACCGATCAGCACGCATAGCAGCATGCCCGCTATGACCCAGCTGGTCCGCTTGTATTCGGCGAAACCCGTCCGAACGAGGCGGTTAGCCAATACCAGCAGCAGCGCGCAGATCACCCCGAGGAATCTCTCGATGCGAAACAGCTGGGAGCTGGGCCGCAACCGATCTCGCCGATGTCCGGTCAAGCATGCTGAACAGCACCGGCGCGGCCACGTACCCGAGCGTCAGCACGCTGCCTACCCCCCAGATCATGGCGATGATCCGAAAGAATCGATAAGCCATCAGACGTACTTGACCACGATGATTTCGTACTCGCGCGCGCCGCTCGGCGCCTGCACCGACGCTACGTCACCCTCGGTCTTGCCGATCAGCGCACGCGCGATGGGCGAGCTGATGGAGATCAGTCCGTGATCGATGTCCGCTTCGTCGTCGCCGACGATCTGGTACGTGACCATGTCGCCCGTGGCCGTCTCTTCTAGCTCGACCGTTGCGCCGAAGATCACGCGACCGTCGGCTTCTACAGCCGTCGGGTCGATGACTTGCGCGCCGGCCAGCTTCGACTCGATCTCGGCAATGCGGCCCTCGATAAAGCCCTGCTTCTCCTTGGCCGCGTCGTATTCGGCGTTTTCCGACAGATCGCCCTGGGCGCGGGCCTCGGCGATCGAATTCACGACAGCCGGACGCTCCACGGATTTGAGGCGTTGCAATTCGTCGCGCAGCAATGCCGCGCCGCGTTTAGTCAAAGGAACTGTGCTCATAAACAACTCATTACGTAAAAATGCAGACGTAAAAAATTACCGCGGTTAAGTGCATCTCCCGGTAAAAAAGGAAGACGCCGCTTAACCGCGGCCCTTGATGCTTAGACTTCGTTTGGAGACTGCCGATACTGCTGAGACTCGAATCAGACGCCTTAGTTTAGGCGAGCATGCAGTCCTTGTAAATCATAGACTTCCAGGTTCTTCAGATATCGCAGCCCTTCGACCGCCGCGCGCGCGCCCGACATGGTCGTATAGTACGTGACCTTGTTGGCTTGTGCGCTCATGCGGATCGAGCGGGAATCGGCAATGGCGGCACGGGTTTCGTCGACGGTGGTGAAGACCAGCGCGATTTCGCCGTTCTTGATCATGTCCACAATGTGCGGCCGGCCGGCCTTCACCTTGTTGACCACTTTCACCGGCACGCCCGCTGCCTGGATGGCCGACGCGGTGCCCTTGGTTGCCATGATCGGGTAGCCGAGCTCATGCAGCATGGTCGCGACTTCCACGGCCTTCTGCTTGTCGGCATCCATCACCGTCAGGAGAACCGTGCCGCTTTCCGGAAGACGCGAACCTGCCGCGAGTTGCGACTTGAACAGCGCTTCGCCGAACGTGCGGCCCACGCCCATTACTTCGCCCGTCGAGCGCATTTCAGGTCCGAGCACCGGATCGACCACCGGGAACTTCACGAACGGGAACACCGCTTCCTTGACGCTGAAATACGGCGGGATCACTTCCTTCGTCACGCCCTGGTCGGCAAGTTTCTGGCCAACCATTGCGCGAGCGGCGATCTTGGCTAAAGGCAAGCCCGTCGCCTTCGATACATACGGCACCGTCCGCGAAGCACGCGGATTCACCTCGAGCACGTAGATCACGTCCTGCTTCGTGCCGTCTTCACGCGGCACCTGCTGGATCGCGAACTGCACGTTCATCAGGCCGATCACGTTCAGCGCGCGCGCCATGGCGCCGGTCTGGCGCTTGAGTTCATCGACGGTTTCCTGCGACAGCGAATACGGCGGCAGCGAACAAGCGGAGTCGCCGGAATGCACGCCCGCCTGCTCGATATGCTCCATCACACCGCCGATAAACACCGCTTCGCCATCCGAAATACAGTCCACGTCGCATTCGATTGCGTCGTTAAGGAAACGGTCCAGCAGCACCGGCGAATCGTGCGACACCTTCACGGCTTCGCGCATGTAGCGTTCGAGGTCACGCGGCTCGTGGACGATTTCCATCGCGCGGCCACCCAGCACGTACGACGGACGCACGACCAGCGGATAGCCGATTTCTTCGGCCAGGCGCAACGCTTCGTCTTCGGCACGCGCCGTGCGGTTTGGCGGTTGACGCAGGTTCAGGTCCTGCAGCAGCTTCTGGAAACGCTCGCGATCTTCGGCGACATCGATCATGTCCGGCGATGTTCCGACGATTGGCACGCCATTCGCCTCGAGGTCCAGCGCGAGCTTCAACGGCGTCTGACCGCCGTATTGCACGATCACGCCAACCGGCTTTTCCAGTTCGACGATTTCGAGCACATCTTCCAGCGTCAGCGATTCGAAGTACAGACGATCGGACGTGTCGTAGTCGGTGGAAACAGTCTCGGGGTTGCAGTTGACCATGATCGTTTCATAGCCGTCTTCGCGCATCGCGAGTGCCGCATGCACGCAGCAGTAGTCGAATTCAATGCCCTGCCCGATCCGGTTCGGGCCACCGCCCAGCACCATGATCTTCTTTTTATCGGTCGGATTCGCTTCGCACTCTTCCTCGTAGGTCGAGTACATGTAGGCCGTCTTCGTCGCGAACTCCGCCGCGCACGTGTCCACGCGCTTGTAGACCGGACGCACCTTCAGCGCATGGCGATGCTTGCGCACAGCCGTTTGATCCGAGCCAAGCAACTTCGCGAGGCGTCGATCCGAGAACCCGCTCTGCTTCAGATACAGCATTTCCTCTTTGGTCAGGCTCTCGACCGTACGATCGCTCAACGCCTTTTCCTTCGAGATGATCTGCTCGATCTGCGCGAGGAACCACGGATCAATAGCCGTTTCCTCGAAGATTTCTTCCGCGGTCAGGCCAAGACGGAACGCGTCGCCCAGGAACCAGATCCGGTCCGGACCCGGCTCGCCAATTTCGCGAATCACTTCGTCGCGGCTGGTGGTCTTTTCATCGAGTCCATCGACGCCCACTTCCAGCCCGCGCAACGCCTTCTGGAACGATTCCTGGAACGTGCAGCCAATAGCCATCACTTCGCCGACCGACTTCATCTGCGTCGTCAGGCGTGCATCGGCTTCACGGAATTTTTCAAACGCAAAACGCGGAATCTTCGTGACCACGTAGTCGATGGTCGGTTCGAACGATGCCGGCGTCTGACCGCCCGTGATCTCGTTCTTCAGTTCATCAAGCGTATAGCCCACCGCCAGCTTCGCCGCGACCTTGGCGATCGGGAAACCCGTTGCCTTCGACGCCAGCGCCGACGAACGCGACACACGCGGATTCATCTCGATCACGACCATGCGGCCGTCTTTCGGGTTGATAGCGAACTGCACGTTCGAGCCGCCCGTGTCCACACCGATCTCGCGCAGCACAGCGAGCGATGCGTTACGCAGGATCTGGTATTCCTTGTCGGTGAGCGTCTGGGCTGGCGCGACCGTGATGGAGTCGCCGGTATGCACGCCCATCGGGTCCAGGTTTTCGATCAAGCACACGATGATGCAGTTGTCCTTGGTATCGCGGACCACTTCCATCTCGAACTCTTTCCAGCCCAGCAGCGACTTTTCGATCAGCAACTCCCGCGTGGGCGACAGATCCAGTCCGCGCTTGCAAATCTCTTCGAATTCTTCCTTGTTGTAGGCAATCCCGCCGCCCGATCCGCCCAGCGTGAATGAAGGACGAGTGACGGTCGGATAGCCGCCGCTGCCGGTCTGCGCGGCGATATCCGCCTGCACCAGCAGCGCCTCTTCCATGGAATGCGCGATGCCCGACTTGGCCGAACCCAGGCCGATCTTCGTCATCGCTTCCTTGAATTTCTGGCGGTCTTCGGCTTTATCGATGGCTTCCGGCGACGCGCCAATCAACTCGACCTTGTACTTTTCCAGCACGCCGTGATGGAACAAATCCAGTGCGCAGTTCAGCGCGGTTTGTCCGCCCATGGTCGGCAGAATGGCGTCGGGGCGTTCTTTGTCGATGATGCGCTCGACGACTTCCCACGTGATCGGCTCGATATACGTGACGTCGACCGTGTTCGGGTCGGTCATGATCGTCGCGGGATTGCTGTTGACCAGAATGACCTTGTAGCCTTCCTCGCGCAGCGCCTTGCAAGCCTGCGCGCCCGAATAATCGAACTCGCACGCCTGACCGATGATGATCGGTCCCGCGCCGATGATGAGGATGCTCTTGATGTCTGTCCGCTTCGGCATAACTGCTCTCAATGATTGTGTTGCTATGTTTCTGGTCTTAAGCTGCGACTTTTTGCGCTTCCATCAGGCCGACGAATTGATCGAACAAGTATGCAATATCGTTCGGTCCCGGCGACGCTTCAGGGTGACCCTGGAAGCAGAACGCGGGTTTGTCGGTGAGCGCGAAGCCCTGCAGCGTGCCGTCGAACAGCGACGTATGCGTGACTCGGGCGTTGGCCGGCAGCGTGGCGGCATCGACGGCAAAACCGTGGTTCTGCGATGTGATCACCACGCGACCGTTCTCGAGATCCTTCACCGGATGATTCGCGCCGTGATGGCCCGTTTTCATCTTCATGGTCTTCGCGCCCACAGCCAGGCCCATGATCTGGTGACCAAGGCAAATGCCGAACGTCGGAATGCCGCGTTTGATGAATTCGCGCGTGGCTGCAATCGCGTAGTCGCACGGCTCCGGATCGCCGGGACCGTTCGAGAGGAAGATGCCATTGGGTTTCAGCGCGAGGGCGTCGGCAGCGGTCGACTCAGCCGGCAGCACGGTGACATGGCAACCGCGCTCGGTCAGCATGCGCAGGATGCTGTACTTCACGCCGTAGTCGAACGCGACCACGCGATACTGCGGCGCCTTCTGCTCACCATAGCCGCTTTCCAGGCGCCATTCGGACTGTTTCCACTCGTACTTTTCCTTGGTGGAGACGACCTTGGCGAGGTCCATTCCCGACAAACCCGGGAACGAGCGCGCGAGTTCCAAGGCTTTCGCTTCATCGTCACCGGCGAGAATGTAGCCGTTTTGCGCACCCTTGTCGCGCAGGATTCGCGTGAGTTTGCGTGTATCGATGTTCGAAATGGCGACGACGTTTTCCGCTTTCAGATAGTCGGCGAGAGATTGTTCGGAGCGGAAATTCGAGGCGAGCACCGGCAGATCTCGGATGATCAGGCCGGCGGCATGGACTTTGGTGGATTCGACGTCTTCAGCGTTCACACCGACATTGCCGATGTGCGGATACGTCAGGGTGACGATTTGCTGGGCGTAGCTCGGGTCCGTCAGGATTTCCTGATAACCGGTGATAGCGGTGTTGAACACCACTTCGCCGATCGTGTGACCGGACGCGCCGATCATGTGACCACGAAAGACCGTACCGTCGGCGAGTGTGAGGATTGCGGGAAAGAATGACGGCAACACGGGAAGCTCCTTTGGAACACCCTGTTTGGCGACCTGTCATCCGACCGTGAATTGGCGCGCACAGACTCGCATCGCGTTCGATTGCGTCGAGCACAAGACTCGCCGCTTTCGCTGATAGGGCTCCATGGACTGGACGCGCGAATCAGGCGTTAGGCGTGCTGCGCGCGTGCTGCAAGGCGCGCGCGGATGAGCGGCGAGTGAGAGGTAGGCGCTAGGGTGTAGGTTGATTTGCTCAAGTTTTTGAATTATAGCCCGAAAACGCCCCTCCTTCCAAATCGAGACACGCAACATGCAAGACGCGTTCCAGGCTAGACGCTGTGGGCCTTATCCAGTGGGCATGTGACGATCATGACGCCACGCCGCCGCGCTTTTCGAGAACACCGCTGGCGGACATACCAGATGGCGCTGGCAATTTGCAGCGCGATCAATACGCCCCACGCGCTCAAATGCGCCGCCGCGGGATAGTGGCCACCCTGGGCCGGCCAGCGCGACAGCATCGCGCCTATGCCCACCGCAAGCCGAAGATCAGGATAAGCAGCAGCACGAGCGTGAGTGTGCTGTGCGCCCGGCCGATCATGTGCGTCGGGAAATACTCGGCCATCACCGCGTAGCGTAACTCAGGATGCCGGTTCCGCCGAAAACGCCATAACTCGCGATCAGCAACGCCGGAGATATGGGGGGCAGGCACCATCATCAGTAAGTTGGACCAGTACGAACAGCGCCATGCCGAAGCCACAAAACGCGTAGACCGTGACGCCGCGTTTCTGCAAGCCACGCGCCACCATGCCAAAACCGACGCAGCCGTCATCGCGATGCCGAGCACCGACAGCACTGCGGCGTATTGAGCGCTGAGACCCATGATATCGAGGAGATAGGGCCTTATCCAGAGCGACTGCATGGCATAGAAGACACCTTGCGTGACGACCGAAAACGACGCGATTTTCCAGAACGCGCCACTGCCGAGGGTGCCACGTGCCCTTGAATTGAGTGAGCATGTCGGCTTTTCGATGTACGCCATCGCGATGTTCCGGCGCGAACAGGGAAATGGCCGCCGCGACCGCGAGGGTCATCGCGACGAGACCGTAGCAGACGTTGCGCCAGTCAGTCACGCCGAGCAGGATGGCGAGCTGCGAGCCGACCACCACGCCGCCAAATCCGCCCACCGCCATCACGAGGCCGTTGACCATCGGAAATTGTGCCACGAGCAGGACTGCGTGAGCGCTTTGAACGCTGCGCTCATGCAGACAGACACACCCACGCCAATCAGCCGCGGCCCCAGCATCATTGCGCCGATGCCGTGTGCCGCCCCGAATACGCCGATTCCCACCGCCGCGAACAACAGCATGCCCGCCATGACGCGGCGCTTTATATGAAACGGCAGTTTCACGCGCACGCGCAAATAAAAACGCCGTTACCTTGGTGACGGCGTGGATATTTCACCGCGCAGACAGGTTATTGCTTCTTCTTTTTATCTGTCGACTTGGTTGATTTCGTGCTTTTGGAAACCGCCTCAGGTTTGACTGCCACCGATTTGACCGCTTTGGACGGTACACTGAATTTTTCAGTTACGCGCGTCACCTTGGCCGGAGCGCTGGTCTTGCCGCCACGCGCCGCACTCTTCGATTCCGGCACGTGCGTGCCGATCTTCGTTACACTGCCCTTGTTCCGGCTCGACGCAGATACCGTTTCCACGTGCACCGGGCCAGGTTCAGCCGGGACAGCACGCCCAACCGGCACGTGCAGCACGATCAACTGGCCGGGCAACACGGAATCGCGGCGAGTACGGTTCCAGCTCTTGACCTGCGTGATCGACACGTTATAGCGATCAGCGAAGGTCGACATGGTTTGCGCACGGCGAACGCGAATCAGCATCTTGCGGGTATCAGGAACATCCGGCTCCACGGCCAGCATTGCGCTTTCGGCAACGTCGGCGCTGATGTCCTCGTCGTCGTCATCGCTGCGCGGCACCACGATGGTCGAGCCCGCTTTCAGCCGCATTCCGGCCGGAATGGGGTTCACCGACATCAGCGTACCCGCGTCCACACCAATCTTCTGCGCGATGACCGCGGGTGTTGCCCGTTCACTCACCGTATAAGTGGTCCACGACGACAACTGGCCCGAATACGACTTCAGATTCTTTTGGAAGACGCCGGCGTTATCGAAGGGAAGCAGGATTTGCGGGTTCGTTGAGCCGAGAATCACCGGCTTCGCAAACGATGGATTCAGCGAGCGGAACTCCTCGACCGTCATGCACGCGAGCTTGGCGGCCATGGTCACGTCCATGTCGCGCGACGCGGTGACCGTCACGAAATACGGGTGATTTGGAATGTCCGGAAGCGTCAGCCCATACATTTGCGGATTAGCGACGATGTTCTTCAACGCCTGCAGCTTCGGGACATAGTTGCGGGTCTCGTTCGGCATTCTCAGGCTTTGATAGTCCGTCGGCAGACCCATCGCCTCGTTCTTGGCGATGGCCTTCTGCACATTGCCCTCGCCCCAGTTATATGCGGCTAGCGCCAAATCCCAGTCGCCGAACATGTAGTAGAGGCGCGAAAGATAGTCGAGCGCTGCGCTGGTCGAGGCGAGCACGTCGCGCCGCTCATCCTGAAACATGTTCTGCTTCAGGTTGTAGTCACGGCCTGTACCCGGAACGAACTGCCACATGCCTGCAGCCTTCGCGACCGATAGCGCCTGCGGGTTATAGGCCGATTCAATAAAAGGCAGCAACGCGAATTCGGTCGGCATGTGCCGCTGCTCGAGTTCCTCGACGATGTGATACAGGTATTTTTGCGACCGGCCCGTCATACGCTCGACGTAATCCGAGCGTTGCGCGTACCAGTTGACCTGCATGTCGACTAGGTCGCTTTGCAAATCGGGAATCTGGAAACCTCGGCGGATACGGCCCCACAAATCACCGTCAGGTCCGCTAAGTGAATCGAGGGCCGTCTTGTCGACGTTGATCTTTTCCTTGGCGGTGGCGTTCTTGCGGATAGCGTCTGCTACGGCTTGCTGATTTTGCGCCGAAGGGAGGGAAGAAAGAGAGTTGATCGCTGTCGGGCCCTGGCTGGCACAAGCAGCCAATGTCAGGACGAGGAGCGCGCTTAAAATCAATCGCATGAACGTCTCAGATTCCAAAAAATGTGCTTGAAAATTTGGACCCGATAGTACGGAACCGCACTCACCACGTCAATATAAATGCAAAAAACACAGCAAAATCCGAGGCCTGCAATGGTTTTCAACGTTTCAGATGAAGATAACCGCAGGCGTCTACGGGTTAGCGAAATTTGTCCTTCCAGCCGCGCAGCAGCGTGAACGCGTCGCGTGGCCTGCACGCTTTTTTCGCCCACGCGCAGGAACGGATTTGCATTTCGTTCGTGCAGGAGCGTGATTGGAATGGTCGGCTGATTGCGCGCGCAGGCTCTCGGCTTCCTTCTGCCAGTCGGCCAGCGCTGCATTGCCCGGCTCGGCCGCGCGCGCGAAACGGATGTTCGACAGCGTATATTCGTGGGCGCAATGAACCAGCGTGGTGTCGGGAAGTGCGTCGAGCGAATTCAGCATTTGTTGCGGCGTGCCTTCAAACAGACGGCCGCAGCCGCTCGCGAACAGGGTGCCGCAAAAGAGATGCGGCGTGCCTTGGGGATCGCCCGGCTGGAAGTACGCTTATGTCCGGCGGTATGCCCCGGTACGTCGACAACCGAGCATTCCAGCGCCGGACTCGCGATTACTGACGTGATCGCCCTGTTTCACGCGCCGCGTCAGATGCTCGATAGCCTCGCCAGCCGGGCCGATCACCGGGATATATCCATCGGCTGATTGGCTAATGAGCAGTTTTGCGACGCCGCCGACGTGGTCGTGATGGTGGTGCGTGAGTAAAATAGCGGTCAGCCGCCAACCGCGTTTCGTCAGATAGGCTTCGATGGGCGCGGCGTCGCCAGGATCGACCAAGACGGCATTGTGACGGTCCGACACCAGCCAAATGTAGTTGTCTTCGAACGCCGGAACCGGCACGTACTAAAGCGTTTTCATAAGGCGACTCACCCGAACATGTCAGAGCGAACAATTATAGACTGGCCCGCCTGGACACTTTCCGCGCCCGGCCGCTATGTGCTCGAGTGGGAACAGGCGCAGCTCGACCGCGTTGTGTCGGATATTTTCGGCTATCACGCGCTGCAACTCGGCCTGCCCGGGCTTGACGCGTTGCGCGAGAATCGCATGCCGTATCGCGGCCTCGTGCTCGATACCGCCAGCGCTGCCAGTGCGCCGTTCACGCTGCCGCCGGCGGTCTCGGCCGACGCGCGGCCGGGCGTGACGTCGCTGCCATCGGCAAATCGCGGCCTGCATGCGCCTGAAGGACGCAGCACCGTGTGGTGCGTCCTGCTCGATTTGCCGTTCGAGGCGCAAAGTGTCGATTTGCTAGTCGTGCCGCATACGCTGGAATTCACGAGCGACCCGCATCGGCTGCTCAGAGAAGCCGAACGTGTGCTGATGCCTGAAGGACAGTTGATCATCCTAGGCTTTAATTCCCTGAGCCTGTGGGGTGCGCGGCAATCGCTCGGCAAGGTTGCGGGCAAGCCGTTTGTCCCGTCGGCACACGAAATGATCGCGTTCACGCGGATCAAGGACTGGATCAAGCTGCTCGGATTCGACCTTGAACGCGGGCGCTTCGGCTGCTATCGTCCGCCTCTCCTGACCGAACAGTGGCTAGCGCGCTATCAGTTCATGGAAGCCGCCGGCGACCGCTGGTGGCCGATCTTCGGCGCCGCCTACATGATTACGGCCATCAAGCGCGTGCGCGGCATGCGCCTGATCGGGCCGCGCAAGCTGAAAAAACCTGCCCTTGCCCCGGGACTCGCCCCGGTCGCCACGCCGCATACACGCAACGAGCATTGATGACCTTAGACACCACAGACAAAGTAATCGACATTTATACCGACGGCGCCTGCAAAGGCAATCCTGGCCCCGGCGGCTGGGGCGCACTCCTGCGTTTCGGCGATCAGGAAAAGGAATTGCTCGGTGGCGAAACGCCGACGACCAACAACCGTATGGAGCTCATGGGCGTGATTTCGGCGCTCGAAGCGCTCAAGCGGCCGTGTCGCGTGATTATTCACACCGACTCGCAATATGTCCAGAAGGGCATCAGCGAATGGATCCAAGGTTGGAAAAAGAAGAACTGGATGACGGCGGCGAAAACGCCCGTCAAGAATGCGGATCTGTGGAAACGGCTCGATGCGCTGGTTGGTCAGCACCAGATCGAATGGCGCTGGGTGAAAGGCCATTCTGGCCATCCGGAAAATGAACGCGCTGACGCGCTTGCGAATCGCGGCGTCACTTTACTCGCCGAAGGTTAATTTTTATCTCTATGCGCCAACTCGTACTCGATACCGAAACAACCGGCCTCAACGCTCGCACGGGTGATCGTATTATCGAAATCGGCTGCGTCGAGCTTGTGAATCGACGGCTCACCGGCAATAATCTGCACTTCTACGTGAATCCGGGACGCGACAGCGATCCGGGCGCGCTCGCGGTGCACGGCCTGACCACGGAATTTCTCAGCGACAAACCCAAGTTCGCCGATATCGCTGCCGAGTTGCGCGACTTCGTGGCGGATGCGGAACTGATCATCCACAACGCGCCGTTCGACGTCGGCTTCATGGACGTGGAGTTCGCAATGGTCGGCATGCCTTGCGTGAAGGAAGTGTGCGGCGGTGTGATCGACACGCTCGTGCAGGCGAAGCAGATGTTCCCGGGCAAGCGAAATTCACTCGATGCGTTGTGCGACCGGTTTGGCATCAGCAACGCGCATCGAACACTGCATGGCGCCCTGCTCGACTCGGAATTGCTCGCGGAAGTCTATCTCGCGATGACGCGCGGCCAGGAAAGCCTGGTAATCGATATGCTCGGTGAAACGCAGTCGGCCGGCGAAGGCCACGCGCCTATTGCGCTCGATGATTTGCAGTTGCCGGTGCTGGTGGCATCGGAGGAAGAGTTGAGCGCGCATCTCGCGGTTCTCGACGATCTCGACAAAGCGGTCAAGGGGACAAGCGTTTGGCGAATCGAGACGGTGATCGTAGCCGAAGCGCCGGCGGGGTCCTGATCCATCCAAGTAACGCGATTATTGAAGTCCTCAAAGATTCGCTTTACGAAACAGCCAAGCTCTGACATAGTTCAAAGTTATTCGGGTGGTTAGCTCAGCGGAAGAGCACTGCCTTCACACGGCAGGGGTCGCAGGTTCAATCCCTGTACCACCACCCACCAGGATTTCGCGGTTGAGTTTGCATCGCGTTGAAAAAGGCTCTCAGGCAAATACTTGAGAGCCTTTTTCTTTTTGTGCGTGCAACCTACTTCGCGCGACAGGGATGCCAATTTATTTCAGGATATTTCAGGATCGGTCAGAGTTGCGCGTCTCTCAGCAGACGTAGGACGAGCGCCCTCCCACTGCAAATGCGTAAGCACCTCAGCAACAAATTTGGGGATCAACCTCTAAACGCAGGCTAGCCGCTCATATCAAGAGGACCTTTGATGCTCACAAGCGGGAATGTCTCGTTTTCACGCAAGGTCTCCGCTGGTCGCCGAGATTCAGCAGCGTGTGCATCTGCTTGCCGGCATGCTCCAGATAAGATAACCGAGTTGGTCCTTGCGCGAACAGCTCATCAAAAGAATGCGTTGTGTCATGCCATACACCTCTTAATGGCCGGGTGACGCTAAAGCCCACATCAAAACCACCGCGGAAATGCCCCAGAAGCTTTATTCCCGCCTACCCAAATGTCAGGGCTATACACGCCCAGATTCCCCGCGCCATTCCTGTTGCGGCGATCACCATCACGATCATCAAACCGGCTTCGGCGTCGCTCATCGCTGCATATCGTCGCGCTTTGCCAAGGTCGAGCGGACCGCCGCGCTCTAGACGCGCCACCGGATCTCAGGGCGATCATCGGCGCGATTTCAATCAGCAGGATCACGACAAACGTCGTCATCTTTTAAGTGAAACAGCGGCTCGTGCAGATAATAGGCACTGCCCTTCTCGAACCCTCCGAATGCGCGCATCGCCCCGGTTACGAGCAGAACCAGCGCGGTGAGTCCCCACAGGGTGTTGGTGCGAAAGACGTATTTGAGGCGTGCGGCGTTGACGCCGGGAGCACCTGCAGGATCGAGTTGGCACAGCGCCCTCGCCCAGCCGAATACCGCTGCAAACGCAAATCCGAACGCCAGTAAATGAATGGCGGCAAGACACCATCGAACCAGCACGCGCCCTCCCTTGTATAAAGAAAGCTCGGCGATCTCAACCGATTTTTTACCCGAAGCGGGCGTGACCGACCAGCTTAGCACCCGTCCGGGTTCAAGCCCCGATGTTTGAACTCTGCCGCAACGAGGCGTCGAGCGCCCGCGCCGTCTTGCGGTCGCCCTCGCTTGCCAGCGCGGCGCGGAAGACAGTTTTGCGATTGTGTCCGGCAGCGGGCGAATCCCACAGCAATTCCATCTTGGGACGCGTCTCCCGGTCGAACAAACCGCGCTTCTTCGGCACGACGGCCACACCGGCCAAACCGGCAGCAGCGCTGTCCAAGCCGGAGGAATCAATGGCTTCACCCATCCCCGCAGGCCATTTCACCGATAACTCCCGCGCATCGTACTGACCGAGTTTGTGGCTTTCGGCCCAGACGACGACCGTGCGTGTGGTGGTATCGATGAAAATGGCATAACGGCCGATGGCAAACTGGCGCGCGGCAATATTCGTGCGCCACAGTGCGCGCGGCCGGCAAATCCACAGCACTACGGCATAAAGCGCGGGTGCGACAAGCAGCCAGCCGTTGGTTTCGGCCAGTGCGTGAACGGCATCTTTCCAGCCGGCGGTCCACGTAAAGAACCCGACCGACCACACTGCGAACAGGAAACTCAGCAGCGCGAGCAGCCACAAGGCTTGCCGCAGCCACTGCGGCAGCGGATGCAGCGGCCGTTCCGCGCGCGCCCGGGCACCGGGAAGGAACAGCAGCAGAAACAAAAGCACAAGGGTAACGCAGGCCCACGGCGACGAAGTCATCGCGCGCATTGAAGAGAGGTAGCCCATCTGCGACATCGAGAACAGCCAGCGCGCGGCTAGCACGAGTCCGATCGCCCGCAGCGCGAACACAGTGCCAGCACCGGGTGCCGGGCTCGCGCTACTCTGCTTCGTTCTCGCCAAAACTTCGCTCCTGTTCACGACTGTCCTTGTTCGCGCGGTAAAGTTACTCCCGTCGCGCGATGCGATTTTCAAGAGACTCCACACCCGTCCACACGTCCGTTCCGATGCTGCACCGCATTTCACGAGGCCCGCACATTATAGGGAGAATGTCGAAAACGGCATCGGCCCGGCATGCTCAACCCTCCGATAACGCATGAAGCTTGCCCCTGCAATGTGTCAAGACAACAACGCCCCCTGCGCCTGACGGCGCACGGGGCGTTGTTTTAGCTTTAATCGAACGCCCGATCAGGCGGCGCTCAAACGAGCGTCATCGAACTGGCGCTTGGCGCGCAGCAATTCCTCGTACGTATGAACATAGCGGGCAGCCATGACTTTCGACGAGAAATGCGTTTCGAACGCCTGGCGCACCTTGGCGCGCGGCAGCGTGTCGAGGCGCTTCACTGCGGCGATTGCGCTCAGTTCGTCTTCCACGACAAAACCTGACACGCCGTTTTTGATCACTTCCGGCACCGATCCACGATTAAACGCGATCACAGGCGTACCGCAAGCCATGGCTTCGATCATCACCAGGCCAAACGGCTCCGGCCAGTCGATCGGGAACAGCAGCGCATGTGCGTTGCCGAGGAATTCGGTCTTCTGCTGCTCGTTGATCTCACCGATGTATTCCACGTGCGGCAGCGCGAACAAAGGCTTGATCTGCTCTTCGTAATACGCGCGGTCGGCGTTGTCAATCTTCGCCGCGATCTTGATCTTCATGCCCGCTGCGCCGGCAATCCGGATCGCCCGGTCAACCCGCTTTTCCGGGGAAATGCGGCCGAGGAACGCGAGGTAACCCGGTTCGACGTTCGGGATCGGTTTGAGCAGGTTTTCCGGCAGGCCGTGATACATGGTCGAGAGCCAGTTGGCTTGGGGCAACGGCTGACGCTGGTTGTCCGAGATCGAAACAACCGGCGCTTCATTGAACGTGCTGAAGATCGGCTGCAGTTCCGGCAGGTCAAGACGGCCGTGCATGGTCGTCAGGAACGGCACCGGCTGGCGCGAGAACAGCGAGAACGGGTAGTAGTCGATGTGAAAATGCAACACATCGAATTCGTCAGCGCGGCGGCGCACTTCTTCCAGCAACAGCATGTGCGGCGCCATCGTGTCACGGATGGTCGGGTCGAGGCGCAGCGCTTGCGGCCAGAAGGCTTCGAGCTTCGCCGACGTTTGCGAATCACCGCTCGCGAACAACGTGACGTCATGACCGGCCTCAACCAGCGCTTCGGTCAGATAGGACACCACGCGCTCCGTCCCACCGTAGAACTTGGGGGGAACGGCTTCGTGAAGAGGCGCGATTTGAGCGATTCGCATGTCGGAAACTCCTAAATTATGTCAGGCAAAATCGATGCGCTTGGCATCGGTCGTTAAATCAAGCGAATCGCCCACCCGGGTTCGGCATGGTGCTGGTGTCTCCAGCGTAATGGCCGATAGCACGAGAAAAAATCGCGATGCTTCGCTGTTTGCTTGGGGTGCTGCTGGTGCTGCGGGTGTCGGGCGTCTGTTTCAGAGCGTGATCAGGCAGAGCAAGATCGATTCCATCTCGTAAATGCAACGCACCCAGCCATAAACAACGCACAACCTACGGAGCCGTTGACCGGAACCTACAACAACCTGTCAAAAAGACTAAGGGGAAACGCGGGTGAAGTACCCCGGTTTTTACACGGTTTCCTACCAGGCATTTCAACTTATTTACGTTGTTACACCGTCAATACAACACTTTACAAACCCTTGTTTATCAAGGCTGTTCTACGCTGAGCAACATGAATCCGAACCGGTCGCAGCCGGGCGCGAGACGCCAAAGCGCTGCGACACCCTTCAGACCCGGCCAAGCCATGACGGACCCGCTGGCTACCGGATTTGCCATTAGCGGCGCTGTGCAGGTAGTGGGACCGCGACGTGCTTTCACCCTGCCAAGGGTGTAGTTCCCAGTTCCAACTCGTTCACGTCGAGGTCGCGGACAGCACAGCGCGAACCGTGTGCGGACCGTGGAAGGTGCAGGACGCGTCGCCAGCGGGCATTGATTGCCCGGTTCGGGCGACGCACTTTTGCTGAAAATTAGCCTTGGCTGATGGATATGCACCACGGAAAGCGTTATGCGAGACGATTTGGCTCGCTACACTCGCTACAATTCAGTAACCGGTGCTGCATGGTTGTCGCCTCGCTCTGGCCAGACACGCCGCATGCGGCCACGGCGAAGCATCGCGCTCAACCGCTCTACTCAACAAAAAAGACCATTGGACCAACTCACCGTCTCTCAGCGTAACGTGCACAACGCGAAGCTAGCGAGCTATGCAAGTCGCCCGCTGGCGTTCCTGTTTCGTTACATCCGTCGGCATCCGGTCGCGCACACCATCGTCCTGGTCAGCGTGCTATCCGCTGTCGGCTGCGCGCTCGCCTCGCAGTACGCGATCAAACACCTGATCGACGTGCTCGGCCAGGGCCGCGGCCATCCCGGCCCGCTCTGGGCCGCCTTCATGATCCTGGTCGGCCTGATCGCGGCCGACAACATGCTGTGGCGGGTCGGCGGCTGGATCGGCGCGCATACGTTCGTCGTCGTGACGGGCGACTTGCGGCGCGACCTGTTCTCCTACCTCAGCGGTCATTCCCCCACCTACTTCTCCGAGAAACAGCCCGGCATGCTCGCCAGCCGGATCACGGCGACATCGAACGCAATCTATACCGCCGAAAACACCATGGCGTGGAACGTGTTGCCGCCGTGCATCGCGGTGATCGGTGCGATCGTGATGATAGTTGCGGTGAATCCGCTCATGGCCTGCTGCCTGATGCTGGCTTCCGCCATTCTCGCTTTTGTGCTGTACCGGCTAGCCAGTCGCGGTTCGGCACGGCACCATACGTTTGCCACGAAAGCAGCCTCCGTGGACGGCGAGCTGGTCGACGTAATCGGCAACATGGCGCTGGTGCGTGCATTCGGTATGACGTTTCGCGAGCAAAAGCGCTTTGGCTCGACAGTCAAGGCCGAAATGGTCGCGCGTCAGCAAAGCTTGCTGTATCTCGAGCAACTGCGGCTGTTCCACGCGGTTGTGACCGCGATTTTCTCGGCTGGACTGCTCGGCTGGGCTTTGTGGCTGTGGTCAAAGGGGCGAGCCACGTCCGGCGATATCGTGCTGGTCAGCTCACTCGGCTTCACGATTCTCCACGGCACGCGCGATCTGGCTGTTGCCCTCGTGGATGTGACGCAGCACGTCGCGCGTCTGGCGGAAGCCGTGCAGACGCTGCTGGAACCGCATGGCATGCCCGACCGGTCCGACGCAATGGAGCTCGTGCAGCAAGGCGGCCGGGTGGATTTCGAGGAAGTCACGTTTGCGTATCCGCGCCGCCGGCCGATCCTCGATAAATTCAACCTGCACATCGAGCCGGGTCAGCGCGTTGGCCTGATCGGCAAGTCGGGTGCGGGGAAATCGACCGTGCTGGCGCTGCTGCAACGCTTCTATGAAGCGCAGGGCGGCGCTATCAAGGTCGACGGGCAGGATATCTCGCTGATCACGCAGGACAGCCTGCGGATGTCGATTGCGCTCGTGCCGCAGGACATTTCGCTGTTCCACCGCACCGTGTACGAGAACATTGCGTACGGCCGTTCGGACACGTCACGCGAAGAAGTGCTCGCCGCTGCCTGCGAGGCGCGCTGCTCGGACTTCATCGAAGCAATGCCGGAAGGATTCGACACCATCGTGGGCGACCGTGGCGTGAAGCTGTCGGGCGGACAGCGTCAGCGCATTGCCATCGCCCGCGCGATCCTGAAAAACGCGCCAATCCTGCTGCTGGACGAAGCCACGTCGGCACTCGATAGTTCGTCGGAAGAAGGGATCCAGCAAGCGCTCGACCGGCTAATGGTCGGCCGCACGGTGATTGCAATTGCGCACCGGTTGTCGACGCTGCAAGGCTTCGACCGGATTATCGTGATGAGCGCCGGCAAGGTGATCGACGACGGTTCGCCGGACCAGTTGCACAACCGACCGGGGTTATATCGGGAACTGCTGTCCAAGCAGCACGGCAAGTTGCCGACGACGACCATGCCCTCGCAACAACTTGCGGCAAAGGCTGAGTCGACCTGACCTTGCTTCGGCAAGACTCGAGCAACCCGCGATAAAAAGCCGCTTCGGATTCATCAGACCGAAGCGGCTTTTTTACGCCTGCAGATCGCGCATGAAGTTGTCGCGCCAGACGGACACGTTGTTCTCGCGAAGCTGGGCGAACATGTCCGCGTACCGGACCTGACGCTCGTTCAGCGGCATAGCGAGGGCGTAGCCAGCGCGTCCGCCATGCCGTCGATATCGAGCGGATTCACGATCAGCGCGCCGTTCAATTCCTGCGCCGCACCCGCGAACTGGGACAGGACGAGCACGCCGGGATCGTCGGGATCCTGCAGCCACATATTCCTTGGCGACCAGGTTCATGCCGTCACGCAACAGCGTGACGAACCCCACATGCGACGCGCGAAACAACGCGGCCAGCACAGGCCGCTCATATTGCCGATGGATATAGCGGATCGGCGTCCAGTCGAGCTCCGCGTACCGCCCGTTGATGCGCCCCGATTCCGCCTCGAGCTGCAACCGAATGTCGCGATAGGTGTCCATATCGGCGCGTGTGGGAGGCGCGATCTGCACGAAGGAGACGTTGTTGCGCTGCGCCGGCTGATGTTCCAGCAGCTTTTCGAACGCACGAAAGCGCTCGACCAGCCCCTTTGAATAATCAAGCCGGTCGACGCTCATGATCAGCTTGCGATCACGCAGCGTCGTCTTGACGGTCTGCACTTCGCGTCCGCTTTCACCGTCTTTTGCGAGCGACGCAATCTCGTCGTAATAAACGCTGATCGGGTAAGCCGCCGCCCGCAGGGTCTTGCCGAATGCGCTCACCACGTTCGGCTGGCCGGCAATCCGCACGACCGAACCGTTCGCTTCCGTCTCGATGTAATCGCAAAACGCACGCAGATCGAGCGCCGTCTGGAAACCGAGCAGGTCGAAGGAACACAGCGCCTCGACCAGCACGCGATGGCGCGGCACGCTAAGCAGAACCTGCGCTGCCGGAAAAGGAATGTGCAGGAAAAAGCCGATGCGGTTGGTCACACCCTCATCGCGCAGCGCCTGGGTGAACGGGATCAGGTGATAGTCGTGGACCCAGATAACATCGTCGGCTTTCAGCAGCGGCGCCAGTTGCTTCGCGAGCCAGCCGGTTTACGCGGCAATAACCATCGAATTCATCGCGGTCGAACTGGATCAGATCCGGCCGATAGTGAAACGCCGGCCACAACGGAGCGTTCGAGAAGCCACGGTAATACTCTGGTCGTAATCGCACTGCGCGAGGCCAATGGTCGCGAATGTCACCCGGCCGGCGCTCCTCCAGGGTGATGCCTTCAGGCGGCTCCCTCACCACGTCACCGCTCCAGCCGAACCACATGACGCCGATTTCCTTGAGTGCGTCGTAGACCCCGACCGCCGGGCCGCCTTCGGAAATTGGCGCGCCCCGGTTCGAAACAATGATCAGCCTGCTCACGAACACGTCCCTTTAGAACCTTCAATTCCTGCAATACGCTGCAGCCAGTCGAGCAGCGCGCCAACCGACTCCAATCGCGAATGCGCGAGCGTGTCGCCGGCCCCGACCTTGATCGAGACCCCGTTGTGCTCGTTCACCACCGCGAAGCCTTTCTCGTCCGTCAAATCGTCGCCGATAAAGACCGGCCGCCGACCCGCAAACGGCGGTTCATTGAGAAAGGCCCGCACCGCACGGCCTTTATCGACGTCCTTCGGCTTGATTTCGTAGACCATCTTGCCGGACTGCAGCACATAGGCATCGGCGTATTGGGCGACGAGTTTCTCGGTTAGCTCGCGCGCCGCCGCGCCGCGCTCCGGCGTATTGCGGTAATGCAGCGCGAGCGCCGCGCCCTTGATTTCCAGCAGCATGCCCGGATTGGCCGTCACCGCGCCTTCGAGCACGTGTTCCATGCGCAGCAAGCGCTCGTCGTTGAAACCGACGCGCTGAACATCCGCGTTCGAGTCGCGCCGCTCGGCGCCGTGCAAACCCGCCACGGGCAAATCGGGCATTGAAAGAAACGAGTCGATGCTCTCGATCCCGCGTCCCGACACGATCGCCACCGCGCCGTTGGTCGCGCGGCACAAGGCGCTCAGGATAGTCGGGACTACCAGCGGCACGGTAATGCTGTCCGGCGTGGGTGCAAGTTCGACGAGCGTGCCGTCGAAATCGAAGAAAAAAGCAGTCGTGGCAAGCGGAAAATTGTCTGGGAGGTTTTGCATCAATATCTGCCTTTCAGCCGGAGAAGGACCGGAAAAGTGTGCGCATGTTACCGCGCTTTGTAACCCCGCCTGGGAAAGCGACGCTGGACGCTTCGTTGCACGCTCATGCGGCGAGCCAACACCGGACGCCACGTCCGCACATCAAGCATGTATCAAGCAGCTTTCGAACCTGCTTCGATCAGCTTTCAGCCTTGTCTGGCGCGGCTCCGGCATAACGCCTCGGCCACATGCCGGCGCGGGCGTACGCCCGGCGTAAGCTTCTATTCTGAGATAGAGTCGGCACCCGGATGACTTCAAAGACCACTCCTCGATGACCCCGTCCGCGTTGCCGCCTTGATGCACCCACCCTCGTCCGAGTTGCAAAATGTCTTCCTGGTTCAGTTTTCAACCTAAGGGCTGGTTCGCCGCCCTGCTCGCCGCCCTGTTCCTGAGCGCGGGCCTTGCTGCGTGCTCGCGCGCTGATACGACACCCTGGAAGCTGACCGATGTCAGCGGCCATCTGCCAGACTTGGACTTCAAGCTTACCGACGATACCGGCAAACCCGTCACCGGCCAGTCGTTCCTGGGTCAGACCACGCTGGTTTATTTCGGCTACACGCACTGCCCGGACGTGTGTCCGGAAACCATGGCACGGCTGATGCAAGTCATGCAGCAACTTGGGCCCGACGCGAAAAACACGCGCATTGTGTTCATCACCGTCGATCCCGCCCACGATACCGCGGTAGCGCTGCATGACTACGTGCGCGCGTTCGACGCGCAGCACGCCGTTGGGCTGACCAGCACGGACGGGGCGATCAAGAGCATTGCAAAGCGCTACCGTGTGGCTTACCAGATGGAAAAACGCGATCTTTCCGGCGCGTACGACGTGACGCATAGTTCGGCCGTCTATATCTTCGATACCCACGGCCACGCGCGTCTGCTCGCCACCGAGAGCGATTCCATCGATACGATCACGCACGATCTGCGCCGCGTGATCGACTCGACCCCTTCCTGATATTGCTTCCTGACATCCTTAACAAGCTTGGCGTTGCGGTCAATATGTCCTAGGTCTCTACTGGGTCGATCCGTGGGAGCCCTCTCTCACTGTCGTGATCGCCGTGCTGACCGCGACCGTGTTGTTCGCCCGCGGCGCGAAAGAAGCACACGTGTCGCTTGCGCGGCACCTGTCGTCCTGGTTCGGCCTGAGCGCGATGCGCCACTGGCTCAGGCTGTTGACCCAGCAACGGGCGCGAGCAGAACTGGTAGCGGCTTAACGCCGCTGTTCTTGGGAAGTTTGTCCGCAGTTGGTCCGTTGTTTGTCTATGCGCGGCGCATCCAGATGTGCGCAATGTCGTCTTCCACGTGAACATCGGAGATGTGCTCGAAACCGAAGCCGGCGTAAAAACCCTGCAATCGCGCTTGTGCGTGCAGGCGTATCGGCGGCCGGACCATCGTTCCGTTCGTGTATCAAATCCAGCATATGTTCGAGCATCGCCTGACCTAATATCCAATGCCACGGAAACGGGCTGTGGTCAGCACACGGCCAATGCGGATATCAGCCTTTCCGCTTCCTCGCTGCCTTCTGCAGGTTTCGGCAGCAGGACCCGCAAATAAGCGGCGAGCGCCGGCCGTGTATCCGCTGAATGTGGGTACATGAGCAAATGCCACGCATCCACATCCTTTCCATCGACATCCCCGTACACACAATGCTGCTCCCCACGAAGACTTCGCTTCGCGCGGCCAGCAGGTGTAGACCTCGAGTGCGCTGAGGTCGTCGAATGGCTTCCAGCGCCCGCCAGTCGAATCTCGTTGGGGTTCTTCGACGCCGGGTATCGCGGGAAATGAAGACGCCGGCGAAGACGCCGGCAGGTTGAGCCTGCAATTATGCCGCGCAAGGCAAGCAGAGCATGCGTGCATTGGCGCCGGCGCCTGAAAGCGTCCGAAGTTTTTGTCCGCTCAATTATCCTAGCCTTTAGTTTGCAAATTTATTGCGTCGACCTTAATATCCAAGTTACTTTCTTGCATATAATTAGTATAGTGGCGTAGTGTGGCTGTCCATGACATGAAAAAAGAGCAATCCGGCGTTCAGGCATGGATCGAACGTTCAAGCGCCATCGCTAACGGAACGGCTACATGCGCCGCGTCTCTCCCGCCCTCCTGCTGCCTTTGTTGACGGCTGCGTAAAAGACCGCGGCATAAACGGCGACAGGAGCCCGAGCGAATCGGTCAACAACAAAGGGGCTCTCGCGGAGCCCCTTTGTGCAGGGGCGTAAAACTCTGCTGCCGGTCGCCGTCGGAGGGCTGGAGGGCGCGTCAAGGACCGTTCGGACCGTTCGCGTTCTTTGGGCATCGCGCACTGGATGTCTGCCCGATAGCGCGGGCAGATGACCTCGCGCAGGTCATCGAGGAGTTCGAACACGGCCAGCGCCTGCTGTGGAGTCCAGTCATCGGGCACGAT
>CALNPU010000012.1:0-40000 GCA_940588625.1 uncultured Caballeronia sp. | reverse complement strand
ATTAATGAATGTTAATTTCCCAAGCGGTGAAATCACGGACCTTTCAGCATCGAGGTACTGGGGGGGGGATTAGCTCAGCTGGGAGAGCACCTGCTTTGCAAGCAGGGGGTCGTCGGTTCGATCCCGTCATCCTCCACCAATCATCAATGCACAGCACTCTTAAACGAAGAGTTTAAGTAAAGAGTGATGCGCATTGGCGATTGAGCCAGTCAGTAAGTCGTTTAAGGCAAGGCGCTTTAAGTGATGCTGTCGTTCTTTAACAATCTGGAAGAAGTAGTAAAGGTCATTTGAAAGCGCTTAGAGATGGGCGTGATTAGGATGATCAGGGTTGTGATTGTATCAATGTATGAAAAGGTGATCGAAAGATTGCTTTGGAATACAGCGCAACACGAATACTCAACCTATGGCGGGGTGAAAGAGTTTCCACAGATGCTGAGCTTCGGTTCGGTGTAGGTGGGATGCTCCGAGACGCACTCGTTATAGGGTCAAGCGAACAAGTGCATGTGGTGGATGCCTTGGCGATCACAGGCGATGAAGGACGCGGTAGCCTGCGAAAAGCGACGGGGAGCTGGCAAACGAGCTTCGATCCGTCGATATCCGAATGGGGAAACCCGGCCCTTCTGGGTCATCCTGAGCTGAATACATAGGCTCAGTGAAGCGAACGCGGTGAACTGAAACATCTAAGTAACCGCAGGAAAAGAAATCAACCGAGATTCCCAAAGTAGTGGCGAGCGAAATGGGATCAGCCTGTACTCTTTATCACGACCGTTAGCCGAACACTCTGGAAAGTGTGGCCATAGCAGGTGATAGCCCTGTAGGCGAAAGCGGATGTGTGGAACTAGGTGTACGACAAGTAGGGCGGGACACGTGAAATCCTGTCTGAAGATGGGGGGACCATCCTCCAAGGCTAAATACTCGTGATCGACCGATAGTGAACCAGTACCGTGAGGGAAAGGCGAAAAGAACCCCGGGAGGGGAGTGAAATAGATCCTGAAACCGCATGCATACAAACAGTCGGAGCCTCGCAAGGGGTGACGGCGTACCTTTTGTATAATGGGTCAGCGACTTACGTTCAGTAGCAAGCTTAACTGATTAAGGCAGGCGTAGCGAAAGCGAGTCCGAATAGGGCGTTCAGTTGCTGGGCGTAGACCCGAAACCAAGTGATCTATCCATGGCCAGGTTGAAGGTGCGGTAACACGTACTGGAGGACCGAACCCACTAATGTTGAAAAATTAGGGGATGAGCTGTGGATAGGAGTGAAAGGCTAAACAAACTTGGAAATAGCTGGTTCTCTCCGAAAACTATTTAGGTAGTGCCTCGTGTATCACCTTCGGGGGTAGAGCACTGTCATGGTTGTGGGGTCCATTGCGGATTACTACGCCATAGCAAACTCCGAATACCGAAGAGTGCAATCACGGGAGACAGACATCGGGTGCTAACGTCCGGTGTCAAGAGGGAAACAACCCAGACCGCCAGCTAAGGTCCCCAAATATTGCTAAGTGGGAAACGAAGTGGGAAGGCTAAAACAGTCAGGAGGTTGGCTTAGAAGCAGTCATCCTTTAAAGAAAGCGTAATAGCTCACTGATCGAGTCCGTCCTGCGCGGAAGATGTAACGGGGCTAAGCAATATACCGAAGCTGCGGATGCGGGATTTATCCCGCATGGTAGGAGAGCGTTCTGTAAGCCTGTGAAGGTACATTGAAAAGTGTGCTGGAGGTATCGGAAGTGCGAATGCTGACATGAGTAGCGATAAAGGGGGTGAAAAGCCCCCTCGCCGTAAGCCCAAGGTTTCCTACGCAACGTTCATCGGCGTAGGGTGAGTCGGCCCCTAAGGCGAGGCAGAAATGCGTAGCTGATGGGAAGCAGGTTAATATTCCTGCACCATTGTTAAATGCGATGGGGGGACGGATCGCGGAAGGTTGTCCGGGTGTTGGAAGTCCCGGTCCTTGCATTGGAGAAGGCGCTTAGGCAAATCCGGGCGCGGAATTCAAGGGTGTGAGGCGAGCCGCCGCTTAGGTGGCGAAGCAATCGGAAGTGGTTCCAAGAAAAGCCTCTAAGCTTCAGTTTAACAAGACCGTACCGCAAACCAACACAGGTGGGCGAGATGAGTATTCTAAGGCGCTTGAGAGAACTCGGGAGAAGGAACTCGGCAAATTGGTACCGTAACTTCGGGATAAGGTACGCCCCTGTAGCTTGATGCGCTTGCGCGCAAAGGGTGAAGGGGTTGCAATAAACTGGTGGCTGCGACTGTTTAATAAAAACACAGCACTCTGCAAACACGAAAGTGGACGTATAGGGTGTGACGCCTGCCCGGTGCCGGAAGATTAAATGATGGGGTGCAAGCTCTTGATTGAAGTCCCGGTAAACGGCGGCCGTAACTATAACGGTCCTAAGGTAGCGAAATTCCTTGTCGGGTAAGTTCCGACCTGCACGAATGGCGTAACGATGGCCACACTGTCTCCTCCCGAGACTCAGCGAAGTTGAAGTGTTTGTGATGATGCAATCTCCCCGCGGCTAGACGGAAAGACCCCATGAACCTTTACTGTAGCTTCGCATTGGATTTTGAACCGATCTGTGTAGGATAGGTGGGAAGCTATGAAACCGGAACGCTAGTTTCGGTGGAGCCGTCCTTGAAATACCACCCTGGTTTGTTTGAGGTTCTAACCTTGGTCCGTGATCCGGATCGGGGACAGTGCATGGTAGGCAGTTTGACTGGGGCGGTCTCCTCCCAAAGTGTAACGGAGGAGTACGAAGGTACGCTAGGTACGGTCGGAAATCGTGCTGATAGTGCAATGGCATAAGCGTGCTTAACTGCGAGACCGACAAGTCGAGCAGGTGCGAAAGCAGGTCATAGTGATCCGGTGGTTCTGTATGGAAGGGCCATCGCTCAACGGATAAAAGGTACTCTGGGGATAACAGGCTGATACCGCCCAAGAGTTCATATCGACGGCGGTGTTTGGCACCTCGATGTCGGCTCATCTCATCCTGGGGCTGTAGCCGGTCCCAAGGGTATGGCTGTTCGCCATTTAAAGAGGTACGTGAGCTGGGTTTAAAACGTCGTGAGACAGTTTGGTCCCTATCTGCCGTGGGCGTTGGATATTTGAAGGGGGCTGCTCCTAGTACGAGAGGACCGGAGTGGACGAACCTCTGGTGTACCGGTTGTCACGCCAGTGGCATCGCCGGGTAGCTATGTTCGGAAGAGATAACCGCTGAAAGCATCTAAGCGGGAAACTCGCCTTGAGATGAGATATCCCTGGAGCTTCCGGCTCCTTGAAGGGTCGTTCTAGACCAGGACGTTGATAGGTCAGGTGTGGACGTGCAGTAATGCATTAAGCTAACTGATACTAATTGCCCGTAAGGCTTGATCCTATAACCAGTGTGTTTTGCGATCCAAGTTAGCGCTTTAGCGCTAACTTGGATCGCATCCCCCGAAGGGGGCAGGCAATCCGCATTCAGGTTGAGATCGGTGTTGTGCAAACAAACACAACCCAAAGCAACACCAGTAACACCAGTAACAACGAGGCGCTCCAACAAAGAGCGAACTCGACTACTTCTTCCCCAGATTGGTTGTATCGACTCAACACCGATACAACAGCCCCTTATGCCTGATGACCATAGCGAGTTGGTACCACCCCTTCCCATCCCGAACAGGACCGTGAAACGACTCCACGCCAATGATAGTGCAGATACCCGTGTGAAAGTAGGTAATCGTCAGGCTCCTCATTCTCGCTGTCAGCTCCATCGCAGCTCTCAGAAACCCCCACCCCGCAAAGGTGGGGTTTTGCATTTCAGAACGACTATAAGCTTGACGCAACAGCGATGTTCCCTCATAATCGTAAGATATCTGCGGAGGGGTGCCCGAGTGGCTAAAGGGGGCAGACTGTAAATCTGTTGGCTTACCGCCTACGCTGGTTCGAATCCAGCCTCCTCCACCAGAACATGTAGCAAGCGTCGGGAATCGTTAGACCAAAGCGGGTGTAGCTCAATGGTAGAGCAGAAGCCTTCCAAGCTTATGACGAGGGTTCGATTCCCTTCACCCGCTCCAGTATCAAGGTCCGCCCATGTGGCTCAGTGGTAGAGCGCTCCCTTGGTAAGGGAGAGGTCAGCAGTTCGATCCTGCTCATGGGCACCAGGCAACCTAGTCCACACTGTTTGCGCGCGGCGCAAGGTACGGAAAAATTCCTGTTAGGAGTCGAAAATGGCAAAAGGTAAATTCGAACGGACCAAGCCGCACGTCAACGTAGGCACGATTGGTCACGTCGACCATGGCAAGACCACGCTGACGGCAGCGATCGCGACAGTGTTGTCGAAGAAGTTTGGCGGCGAAGCGAAGGCGTATGACCAGATCGATGCAGCGCCGGAAGAAAAGGCGCGTGGTATCACGATCAACACGGCACACGTCGAGTACGAAACGGCAGCGCGTCACTACGCGCACGTTGACTGCCCGGGTCACGCCGACTATGTGAAGAACATGATTACGGGTGCGGCGCAGATGGACGGCGCGATCCTGGTGTGTTCGGCTGCAGACGGCCCGATGCCGCAAACGCGTGAGCACATCCTGTTGGCTCGCCAGGTTGGCGTGCCGTACATCATCGTGTTCCTGAACAAGTGCGACATGGTGGACGACGCCGAGTTGTTGGAACTCGTTGAGATGGAAGTGCGTGAGCTTCTGTCGAGGTACGATTTCCCGGGCGACGACACGCCGATCATCAAGGGTTCGGCCAAGCTGGCGCTGGAAGGCGACACGGGCGAGCTGGGTGAAGTGGCGATCATGAACCTGGCCGACGCACTGGACACGTACATCCCGACGCCGGAGCGCGCCATTGATGGTTCGTTCCTGATGCCGGTGGAAGACGTGTTCTCGATCTCGGGTCGCGGCACGGTGGTGACGGGTCGTATCGAGCGCGGAGTGGTGAAGGTTGGCGAAGAAATCGAAATCATCGGTATCAAGCCGACGGTGAAGACGACGTGCACGGGGGTGGAAATGTTCCGGAAGCTCCTGGACCAAGGTCAAGCGGGCGACAACGTGGGTATTCTGCTGCGTGGCACGAAGCGTGAAGACGTGGAGCGTGGTCAAGTGTTGGCCAAGCCGGGTTCGATCACGCCGCACACGCACTTCACGGCTGAAGTGTACGTGCTGAGCAAGGACGAAGGCGGTCGTCACACGCCGTTCTTCAACAACTATCGCCCGCAGTTCTACTTCCGTACCACGGACGTAACGGGTTCGATCGAGTTGCCGAAGGACAAGGAAATGGTCATGCCGGGCGACAACGTGTCGATCACGGTGAAGCTGATCGCTCCGATCGCGATGGAAGAAGGTCTGCGCTTCGCTATCCGTGAAGGCGGTCGTACCGTCGGCGCTGGTGTCGTCGCCAAGGTTCTCGAGTAAATCGAGCACAGCCAGAAATTGCTCGTAGTCTGTAGTCTTCGGGGTTGGCGAAATCGCCGACCCCGAAATGGTTTAGGGGTATAGCTCAACTGGCAGAGCGTCGGTCTCCAAAACCGAAGGTTGGGGGTTCGATTCCCTCTGCCCCTGCCACAATCTTGCGCCTTCGAGCGCTGCTTAAGCTATTATGGCGAATCCTTCCGTCGAAACTGTAAATACTCCCGGCGACAAGTTGATGTTGACCGCGGGCGTATTGTTGGTCTTGGCCGGGTTCGTAGGTTTCTTCTGGCTGAGTGGCCAGGAGTGGTACGTTCGCGGCGCCGCGCTGGCTGTCGGCTTGATCGCGGGTGTTGCGGTCGGTCTTCTCTCCGCACCGGGAAAGGGTTTTATCGTCTTTGCTAAAGATTCGTACAAAGAAGTCCGTAAGGTGGTGTGGCCGACACGTAAGGAAGCCACGCAAACCACGCTGGTAGTCTTCGCATTTGTGCTGATCATGGCAATCTTCTTGTGGCTTAGCGATAAGTCGATTGAGTGGGTGATATTCTCGGTAATTCTGGGTTGGAGATGATATGAGCGAAGCACCAGCATCACCGAGCGGAAAACGTTGGTATGTCGTGCACGCCTACTCCGGTATGGAGAAGAGCGTGCAACGTGCGCTTCAGGAGCGCATCGACCGCGCCGGCATGCAAGATCAGTTTGGTCAAATTCTCGTCCCGACCGAAGAAGTCGTGGAAGTGAAGGGGGGGCACAAGTCGGTGACAGAGCGTCGTTTCTTTCCGGGCTATGTGCTCGTCGAAATGGAGATGACGGACGAAACGTGGCACCTGGTAAAAAATACTGCCAAAGTGACAGGTTTTGTTGGTGGGATGCGTAATCGTCCGAGCCCGATCTCTCCGCGTGAAGTGGAAAAGATCATGTCGCAGATGCAGGAAGGCGTGGAAAAACCGCGTCCGAAAACGCTCTTCGAAGTGGGCGAGATGGTTCGGGTCAAGGACGGTCCGTTCACGGATTTCAACGGCAATGTCGAAGAAGTCAACTACGAGAAATCGCGCGTTCGAGTATCTGTCACCATTTTTGGACGTTCGACCCCCGTTGAACTGGAATTTGGCCAGGTCGAGAAGGTTTAAAAGCATTCGTTTTTTGCCGTGCTCGAAGTGTTCACTTCGTAGCGCGGTTCGCGCTTACAGTCCGCGTTATGGCTGTTGAGGAGCGTCAGTAGCCGATATTTTGGCGAGCACGCATTATCCTCACCAAACGCTAACGCGTTCTGCAGAGATTTTCAACATGGCAAAGAAAATCATCGGCTTTATCAAACTGCAGATTCCTGCAGGTAAAGCCAATCCGTCACCGCCGGTTGGTCCGGCACTGGGCCAGCGCGGCCTGAACATCATGGAGTTCTGCAAGGCGTTTAACGCGCAGACTCAAGCGATGGAGCTGGGTCTGCCGGTGCCGGTGGTTATTACAGCATTCGCGGACAAGAGCTTCACGTTCATCATGAAGACGCCGCCGGCTACCGTTCTGATCAAGAAGGCAGCGGGTATCCAGAAGGGTTCGCCGAAGCCGAATGCTGACAAGGTCGGTAACATTACGCGCGCTCAAGCTGAAGAAATCGCAAAGACCAAGATGCCTGACCTGACGGCAGCGGATCTGGACGCAGCGGTCCGTACGATCACCGGCAGCGCCCGTTCGATGGGTATCACCGTGGAGGGCGTGTAAATGGCTAAGCTTTCTAAGCGTCTTCAAGCGTTCGCCTCCAAGGTCGATCGTATGAAGCTGTATCCCGTCGACGACGCTCTTTCGCTCGTGAAAGAATGCGCAAGCGCGAAGTTCGATGAATCTATTGACGTAGCTGTGCAACTCGGCATCGACGCGAAGAAGTCGGACCAAGTGGTTCGCGGTTCAGTCGTGTTGCCCGCAGGCACCGGCAAGTCGGTTCGCGTTGCTGTGTTTGCGCAAGGCGAAAAGGCTGAACAGGCTCGTGCAGCCGGCGCAGAAGTCGTCGGTATGGAAGGCCTGGCTGAGCAAGTCAAGGCCGGTAACCTGAACTTCGACGTTGTGATCGCTTCGCCGGACACAATGCGCGTTGTCGGTATGCTCGGTCAGATTCTCGGCCCGCGCGGCCTGATGCCGAACCCGAAGGTCGGTACGGTTACCGCTGACGTTGCTCAAGCTGTTCGTAACGCAAAGGCTGGTCAGGTGCGGTTCTGCGTCGACAAGGGTGGGATCATCCACGCAACCATCGGCCGTGCTTCGTTTGAGCCGGCGTCGTTGCGTCAGAATTTGTCGGCACTGGTGGAAGCCCTTCAAAAGGCCAAGCCGGCAACCAGCAAGGGCGTGTATCTGCGCAAGATCGCATTGTCGAGCACCATGGGTGTTGGCGTGCGCGTAGATCACTCCACGCTCTCGCAGTAAAGAATCATGCGCTGGCTGACGCGATCTCGCGTGAGCTAGCGTTAAGGGCTTTGGGCGGTTGCAAGCTGCAGTTCGGCGAGCAACCGGTTGTCAAAGACCGTTGGCGGAAGCGCAGCAGTTGGGCGTGACCTTAATGCAAGCCAACGCAGATGGCGAACCCGGAACAGTTTTGGTGTGGTTGAAGTCGGTTGTCGCGTGCCGTGAGGTGCGCACCAGCCGGTCGAAATACTCCTGACAGGTCGGACGCTGTTGTTGAACGGAACGCGGTGCGCTAAGTTGGTGCATCGAATTGGAGGTCTAACCGTGCCACTGAACAAAGAAGACAAGCAGGCAGTTGTCGCTGAAGTCGCCGCGCAAGTCGCGAAGGCTCAGACGATGGTGCTCGCTGAGTATCGTGGAATTGCGGTTGGCGATCTGACCAAGCTGCGCGCAAAGGCTCGCGAGCAACAAGTGTATCTCCGCGTGTTGAAAAACACGTTGGCGCGTCGCGCCGTGGAAGGTACGCCGTTCGCTCCGCTGGCCGAGCAGATGACCGGTCCTCTGATCTACGGCATCTCGGAAGATGCAATTGCTGCTGCCAAAGTTGTTAACGACTTCGGCAAAACCAATGACAAGTTGATCATCAAGGCTGGTTCCTACGAAGGCAACGTGATGGACAAGGCGGCTGTGCAAGCACTCGCCAACATCCCGAGCCACGAAGAACTGCTCTCCAAGTTGTTGTACGTCATGCAAGCTCCTGTTGCCGGCTTCGCGCGCGCTTTGGCCGCGCTTGCCGAGAAAAAGGGTGGCGGTACTGAAGCTCCGGCTGAAGCGCAACTGGAAGTTGCTGCTTAACGTATCGCGCTTGGTTGCCTGGTTAGGCTTACAAGATCGCTGGCTGTATCCGAATTCAATTTAGGAGTATCTCAAATGGCAATCGCAAAAGATGGCATCCTCGAAGCAGTAAGCTTGATGTCGGTTCTGGAATTGAACGAGCTGGTCAAGGCGTTCGAAGAAAAGTTTGGCGTGTCGGCTGCTGCTGTCGCAGTTGCAGGCCCCGCAGGTGCTGCTGGCGCCGCTGTTGCTGAAGAGCAGATCGAGTTCACGGTGAACCTGGTCGAAATCGGCGCAAACAAGGTGTCGGTGATTAAGGCTGTTCGCGAACTGACGGGTCTCGGCCTGAAGGAAGCGAAGGACCTGGTTGACGGCGCACCGAAGCCTGTTAAGGAATCGGTACCGAAGGCTGTTGCTGAAGAAGCGAAGAAGAAGTTGGAAGAAGCAGGCGCGAAGGCTGAAATCAAGTAAGTTTCGCTGCGCTTTGCTAAGGCTGGCGGTCAATAGACCGCCAGCCTTTTTCTGCTTTGTGGGGACAATGCTTTAAGTCGCCGGTTTCGGCAACAAAAACCTCACGGAAGACAAAGAAAAACATCGGTCAGACTATTTTGCCGATTCTTTTCTTTGTCTTCTGAAGCGACTGCAGAAGGCAAGTTTGGTCGGATAGCGGGCAACACAGGCATCCGCTGCCGTCAGCCAGCGGTTGGTAGCGGCCAACCACCAAGCTTCTAGGCTCGTTCGTCCTCCCCGGGCGTATGGCGACGAGTCTCAGTCGGTGAACACCGGGTCGTGTCATCGAGGTATCCCGCCTCGGCAACGCCCGCCGTGATTCGGAGATCGTATGCAATATTCCTTCACCGAGAAGAAGCGTATTCGCAAGAGTTTCGCGAAACGCCCCATCGTTCACCAGGTTCCCTTCTTGCTGGCAACCCAGCTTGAATCATTCAGCACATTTCTGCAAGCCGAAACCATCGGGACTCAGCGCAAGGCAGAAGGACTGCAAGCAGCATTCTCATCGGTGTTTCCGATCGTTTCGCACAACGGTTTTGCGCGTCTCGAGTTCGTCAGCTACATGCTTTCGCCGCCGGCATTCAAAATCAAGGAATGTCAGCAGCGCGGTTTGACGTATTGCTCCGCCTTGCGCGCCAAGGTACGTCTGGTGTTGCTCGACAAGGAATCGCCGAGCAAGCCGGTCGTCAAGGAAGTGAAGGAACAGGAAGTCTACATGGGCGAAATGCCGCTTATGACGCCGACCGGTTCGTTCGTCATCAACGGCACGGAACGCGTGATCGTGTCCCAGTTGCACCGTTCGCCTGGTGTGTTCTTCGAACACGACAAGGGCAAGACGCACAGCTCAGGCAAGCTGCTGTTCTCGGCTCGTATCATCCCTTACCGTGGTTCGTGGCTCGACTTCGAATTCGATCCGAAAGACGTGCTGTATTTCCGCGTCGACCGTCGCCGGAAAATGCCAGTGACCATCCTGCTGAAGGCTATCGGCCTGACGCCGGAACAGATCCTCGCAAAGTTCTTCGTCTTCGATAACTTCGCCCTGATGGGTGAAGGCGCGCAAATGGAATTCGTGCCGGAGCGTCTGCGCGGTGAAGTCGTGCGCTTCGACATCCAGGATCGAGAAGGCACGGTCATCGTCCAGAAGGACAAGCGGATCAACGCGAAGCATATTCGCGACCTCGAAGTCGCGAAGACGAAGTTTATCTCGGTACCAGAAGACTATTTGCTCGGCCGCGTGCTGGCGAAGAACGTCGTGGACGGCGAAACGGGTGAAGTGATCGCGAACGCCAACGACGAGATCACCGAAATGGTGCTCGAGAAGCTGCGCGAGTCGAAGGTCAAGGACATCCAGACGCTCTACACGAACGATCTGGACCAGGGTCCGTACATCTCGTCGACGCTGCGTATCGACGAAACCGCCGACCGTATGGCTGCACGTATCGCGATCTACCGCATGATGCGTCCGGGCGAGCCGCCGACGGAAGAAGCCGTTGAAGCGCTGTTCAACCGTCTATTCTACAGCGAAGACGCGTACGACCTGTCGAAGGTGGGTCGTATGAAATTCAATCGTCGCGTGGGCCGTGATGAAATCACCGGTCTGATGATGCTGCAGGACGACGACATCCTCGCGACCATCAAGATCCTGGTCGAGCTGCGTAACGGCAAGGGCGAAGTCGATGACATCGATCACTTGGGCAATCGTCGCGTGCGTTGCGTCGGTGAGTTGGCTGAGAATCAGTTCCGCGCAGGCCTCGTGCGCGTGGAACGGGCTGTGAAGGAACGTCTGGGTCAGGCTGAAAGCGAAAACCTGATGCCGCACGACCTGATCAACTCGAAGCCGATTTCGTCGGCCATTCGTGAGTTCTTCGGTTCGTCGCAGTTGTCGCAATTTATGGACCAGACGAACCCGCTCTCGGAAATCACCCACAAGCGCCGTGTTTCGGCTCTTGGACCGGGCGGTTTGACGCGTGAACGCGCAGGCTTTGAAGTCCGCGACGTGCATCCGACCCACTATGGCCGTGTGTGCCCGATTGAAACGCCGGAAGGTCCGAACATCGGGCTAATCAACTCGCTGGCGCTGTACGCGCACTTGAACGAATACGGTTTCCTCGAGACGCCGTATCGGAAAGTGGTCGATAGCAAGGTGACGGATCAGATCGACTATCTGTCGGCGATTGAAGAAGGCCGCTACGTGATCGCTCAGGCGAACGCGTCGCTGGGCGAAGGCGGCACGCTGACCGACGAACTGGTTTCGTCGCGTGAAGCGGGCGAAACGCTGATGGTCACGCCGGACCGTATCCAGTACATGGACGTGGCGCCGTCGCAGATCGTGTCCGTGGCTGCATCGCTGATTCCGTTCCTTGAACACGATGACGCGAACCGCGCATTGATGGGCTCGAACATGCAGCGTCAGGCCGTTCCTTGCCTGCGTCCTGAAAAGGCTGTGGTCGGTACGGGTATCGAACGTACGGTGGCAGTCGACTCGGGTACGACCGTGCAGGCGTTCCGCGGCGGTATCGTGGATTACGTCGATGCCGGCCGTATCGTGATTCGCGTGAACGACGATGAAGCGGTTGCCGGTGAAGTCGGTGTCGACATCTACAACCTGATCAAGTACACGCGTTCGAACCAAAACACGAACATCAACCAGCGTCCGATCATTAAGGTCGGCGACCGTGTGGGCCGTGGCGACGTCGTGGCCGACGGCGCATCGACCGATCTGGGCGAGCTCGCGCTCGGTCAGAACATGCTGGTCGCTTTCATGCCGTGGAACGGCTACAACTTCGAAGATTCGATCCTGATCTCGGAGAAGGTCGTTGCTGAAGACCGTTACACGTCGATCCACATCGAAGAACTGAATGTGGTTGCACGCGATACGAAGCTTGGACCGGAAGAAATCACGCGCGACATCTCGAACCTGGCTGAAGTGCAACTCGGCCGTCTCGATGAGTCGGGCATTGTGTACATCGGCGCTGAAATGGAAGCGGGCGACGTGCTGGTCGGTAAGGTTACGCCGAAGGGCGAAACCCAACTGACGCCGGAAGAAAAGCTGCTGCGCGCGATCTTCGGTGAGAAGGCGTCGGACGTGAAGGATACGTCGCTGCGCGTGCCGTCGGGCATGAGCGGAACGGTGATCGACGTGCAAGTGTTCACGCGCGAAGGCATTACGCGCGATAAGCGTGCACAGCAGATTATTGATGACGAACTGAAGCGTTATCGCCTGGACTTGAACGACCAACTGCGCATTGTGGAAGGCGACGCGTTCTCGCGTCTCGCTCGTATGCTCAACGGCAAGGTCACGAACGGCGGTCCGAAGAAACTGGTGAAAGGCACGAAGATCGACCTGCCATACCTGGAAGATCTGGATCACTACCACTGGTTCGACATCCGCCTCGCGGACGAAGCAGCAGCCGCACAGCTCGAAGCTATCAAGGATTCCATCGAACAAAAGCGTCACCAGTTCGATCTGGCATTCGAAGAAAAGCGCAAGAAGCTGACACAAGGCGACGAATTGCCGCCGGGCGTGCTGAAGATGGTCAAGGTGTACCTGGCTGTCAAGCGTCGTCTGCAACCGGGCGACAAGATGGCCGGCCGTCACGGTAACAAGGGTGTGGTGTCGAAGATCGTGCCGATCGAAGACATGCCGTACATGGCCAATGGCCGTCCGGCCGACGTCGTGCTGAATCCGCTCGGCGTGCCGTCGCGGATGAACGTGGGTCAGATTCTCGAAGTGCATCTGGGCTGGGCCGCGAAGGGTCTGGGATGGCGTATCGGCGAAATGCTGCAGCGTCAGACCAAGATCGAAGAGCTGCGTGCGTTCCTGACCAAGATCTACAACGAGTCGGGCCGTCAGGAAGAGCTGGACAGCTTTACCGACGACGAAATCATCGAACTGGCGAAGAACCTGCGCGAAGGTGTTCCTTTTGCAACGCCGGTGTTCGACGGCGCGACGGAAGGCGAAATGGAACGTGCGCTGGACCTGGCCTTCCCTGACGACATCGCGAAGCAGTTGGGCATGACGAAGTCGAAGAACCAGGTGCAGTTGAGCGACGGCCGCACGGGTGAACCGTTCGAACGGACGGTCACGGTGGGCTACATGCACTACCTGAAACTGCATCACTTGGTTGACGACAAAATGCATGCTCGTTCGACCGGACCGTACTCGCTCGTCACGCAGCAGCCGCTGGGTGGTAAGGCGCAGTTCGGTGGCCAGCGTTTCGGTGAAATGGAAGTGTGGGCGCTCGAAGCATATGGCGCTTCGTACGTGCTGCAAGAAATGCTGACTGTTAAGTCGGATGACGTGGCGGGTCGTACCAAGGTGTATGAAAACCTGGTCAAGGGTGACCACGTGATCGACGCCGGCATGCCTGAGTCGTTCAATGTATTGGTGAAGGAAATCCGGTCGCTCGGTATCGACATCGACCTGGACCGGAACTAATCGGACTACTGGAGAGACGCAATGAACGCTCTGCTCGATCTATTCAAGCAAGTCCAACAACCTGAAGTTTTTGACGCGATCAAGATCGGTCTGGCCTCGCCGGACAAGATCCGCTCGTGGTCCTTCGGCGAAGTGAAGAAGCCTGAAACCATCAACTACCGGACGTTCAAGCCGGAACGCGATGGCCTGTTTTGCGCCAAGATTTTTGGCCCGATCAAGGACTACGAGTGCCTGTGCGGCAAGTACAAGCGCCTGAAGCACCGCGGCGTGATCTGCGAAAAGTGCGGCGTTGAAGTCACGCTCGCCAAGGTGCGTCGCGAACGGATGGGCCACATTGAACTGGCCTCGCCGGTTGCGCACATCTGGTTTTTGAAGTCGTTGCCGTCGCGTCTGGGCATGGTGCTCGACATGACGCTGCGCGACATCGAACACGTGCTGTATTTCGAAGCATACGTGGTGATCGAACCGGGCATGACGCCGCTGAAAGCGCGGCAGATCATGACCGAAGAGGATTACTACAATAAAGTCGAAGAGTACGGCGACGAATTCCGTGCCGAGATGGGCGCGGAAGGCGTGCGTGAACTGCTGCGTGTGATCAACATCGATGAACAGGTCGAAGTGCTGCGCACCGAACTCAAGAACACGGGTTCGGAAGCGAAGATCAAGAAGTACGCGAAGCGTCTGAAAGTGCTCGAAGCATTCCAGCGTTCGGGCATCAAGCCGGACTGGATGGTGCTCGAAGTGCTGCCGGTATTGCCGCCGGAACTGCGTCCGCTGGTGCCGCTGGATGGCGGTCGCTTCGCGACGTCGGACCTGAACGACTTGTATCGCCGCGTGATCAACCGTAACAACCGGTTGAAGCGTCTGCTCGAACTGAAGGCGCCTGAAATCATCGTCCGCAACGAAAAGCGGATGCTGCAGGAAGCCGTCGATTCGTTGCTCGACAACGGTCGTCGCGGTAAGGCTATGACCGGCGCGAACAAGCGTCCGCTGAAGTCGCTCGCTGACATGATCAAGGGTAAGGGCGGTCGTTTCCGTCAGAACTTGCTCGGTAAGCGCGTTGACTACTCGGGCCGTTCGGTGATCGTGGTCGGCCCGACGCTCAAGCTGCATCAGTGCGGTTTGCCGAAGCTGATGGCGCTCGAACTGTTCAAGCCGTTCATCTTCAACAAGCTCGAAGTGATGGGTGTTGCTACGACCATCAAGGCTGCGAAGAAGGAAGTGGAGAACCAGACGCCGGTGGTGTGGGACATCTTGGAAGAGGTGATCCGCGAACATCCTGTCATGCTGAACCGTGCGCCTACGCTTCACCGTCTTGGCATTCAGGCTTTCGAGCCGGTACTGATCGAAGGTAAGGCTATCCAGCTGCACCCGCTCGTTTGCGCGGCGTTCAACGCCGACTTCGACGGTGACCAGATGGCTGTGCACGTGCCGCTGTCGCTCGAAGCGCAGATGGAAGCGCGTACGCTGATGCTGGCGTCGAACAACGTCCTGTTCCCGGCGAACGGCGATCCGTCGATCGTACCGTCGCAGGATATTGTGCTGGGCCTCTACTACGCATCGCGTGAAGCGGTGAATGGCAAGGGCGAAGGCATGACGTTCACGGGCGTCTCGGAAGCAATTCGCGCGTACGAGAACAAGGAAGTCGAGCTGGCGTCGCGCGTGAATGTCCGGATCACGGAAATGATCCACAACCCGGACCAGAGCGAAGGCGCACTGAAGTTCGTGCCGAAGATCATGCTGTACGCAACCACGGTTGGCCGTTCGATCCTGTCGGAAATTCTCCCGCCGGGACTGCCGTTCTCAGTGCTGAACCGACCGCTAAAGAAGAAGGAAATTTCGCGCCTGATCAACACGGCATTCCGCAAGTGCGGTCTGCGCGAAACGGTGATCTTCGCCGACCAGCTGATGCAGATGGGTTTCCGTCTGGCCACGCGCGCTGGTATTTCGATTTGCGTCGACGACATGCTCGTGCCGCCGCAGAAAGAACAGATCGTTGGCGATGCAGCCAAGAAGGTGAAGGAATACGACCGTCAGTACATGTCGGGTCTCGTCACCTCGCAAGAGCGCTACAACAACGTGGTCGACATCTGGTCGGCAACGTCGGAAGCGGTCGGCAAGGCGATGATGGAGCAGTTGGCTACGGAACCCGTGGTCGACCGCGACGGCAATCAGACGAAGCAGGAATCGTTCAACTCGATCTACATGATGGCCGACTCCGGCGCTCGTGGGTCCGCTGTTCAGATTCGTCAGCTGGCCGGTATGCGTGGCCTGATGGCGAAGCCGGACGGCTCGATTATCGAGACGCCTATCACGGCGAACTTCCGTGAAGGCCTGAACGTGTTGCAGTACTTCATCTCGACGCACGGTGCACGTAAAGGCCTAGCCGATACGGCGTTGAAGACGGCGAACTCGGGTTACCTGACGCGTCGTCTCGTTGACGTGACGCAGGACTTGGTCGTGGTCGAAGATGATTGCGGCACGACGAACGGCGTTGCCATGAAGGCGCTGGTTGAAGGCGGTGAAGTCGTCGAAGCTTTGCGTGACCGGATTCTCGGCCGCGTGACCGTGGCTGACGTCGTCAATCCGGAAACGCAGGAAACACTGTACGAATCGGGTACGTTGCTCGACGAAGATGCAGTGGACGAAATCGAACGCCTGGGTATTGACGAAGTGCGCGTGCGCACGCCGTTGACCTGCGAAACGCGTTACGGCCTGTGCGCTTCGTGCTATGGCCGCGACCTGGGTCGTGGCTCGCGCGTGAACGTTGGCGAAGCGGTGGGTGTGATCGCTGCTCAGTCGATCGGCGAACCGGGCACGCAGTTGACCATGCGTACGTTCCACATCGGTGGTGCGGCGTCGCGTGCGGCGATCGCTTCGTCGGTGGAAGCGAAGTCGAACGGTACAGTGCGTTTCACGGCAACCATGCGTTACGTCACGAATGCGAAGGGCGAGCAGATCGTCATCTCGCGTTCGGGCGAAGCGATCATTGCCGACGACCTCGGTCGTGAGCGCGAACGTCACAAGATCCCGTATGGCGCAACGTTGCTGCGACTGGACGGCGCGCAGATCAAGGCTGGTGCACAACTGGCTCAATGGGATCCGTTGACCCGTCCGATCATCACCGAGTGGGGCGGTACGGTGAAGTTCGAAAACGTCGAAGAAGGCGTGACGGTAGCGAAGCAGATCGACGATGTGACGGGGCTTTCAACGCTCGTCGTGATCGACGTGAAGCGTCGCGGTTCGCAAGCGACGAAGAGTGTTCGTCCGCAAGTGAAGCTGCTCGATGCGCAATGTGAAGAAGTCAAGTTCCCGAACACTGAGCATTCGGTGCAGATCGGCTTCCAGGTCGGCGCACTGATCACCGTGAAGGATGGTCAGCAAGTGCAGGTGGGTGAAGTGCTGGCACGTATCCCGGTTGAAGCGCAGAAAACGCGTGACATTACCGGTGGTCTGCCGCGTGTGGCCGAACTGTTCGAAGCGCGTTCGCCGAAGGACGCCGGTATCTTGGCGGAAGTCACGGGTACGACGTCGTTTGGTAAGGACACAAAGGGCAAGCAGCGTCTCGTTATTACCGACGTGGAAGGGGAACAACATGAGTTTCTGATCACGAAGGAAAAGCAGGTGCTGGTGCACGATGGTCAGGTCGTCAACAAGGGCGAAATGATTGTCGATGGCCCGGCGGACCCGCACGACATCCTGCGTTTGCAGGGTATCGAAGCGCTGGCTCGTTACATCGTGGACGAAGTGCAGGACGTGTACCGTCTGCAGGGCGTGAAGATCAACGACAAGCACATTGAAGTGATCGTGCGTCAGATGTTGCGCCGTGTGCAGATCGTCGACAACGGCGATACGCGTTTCATTATGGGCGAACAGGTTGAGCGTTCGGACATGCTGGACGAGAACGACCGGATGGCTGCGGAAGACAAAATCCCCGCAACCTACGAGAACGCGCTGCTCGGTATTACGAAGGCATCGCTCTCGACCGATTCGTTCATCTCGGCAGCTTCGTTCCAGGAAACGACGCGCGTGTTGACCGAAGCGGCCATCATGGGCAAGCGCGACGATTTGCGCGGTCTGAAGGAAAACGTGATCGTCGGCCGTCTGATTCCGGCCGGTACGGGTCTCGCATTCCACAAGGCACGCAAGAGCCGCGAGCTGTCGGATCGTCAACGTTTCGACCAGATTGCAGCGGAAGAATCGTTCGATTTCGGTACGCCCGAAACCTTACCTGCAGCACCTGCGGAACAGCAGCATCCGGCGGAGTAAGCTCTGAAGTCCGGGCCTTTTTTAGGTCCGGGCTTCGGTAACTGATCTGCTAGTACGAGAAGCCGCCCGGTTTATACCGGGCGGCTTTTTTTGCTCTATCGATTGGCTAACGTTGGGTCATGCGACGGTTTGACGGCCCGGTCGTTGGTAAAATCGGGGCACTCACGCTTTGGCGCACTCCGTCTTCTCCATGTCCCGTTCGCTCGAAATTCTCAAGCAAGTATTTGGCTATCCCGCTTTTCGGGGGCAGCAGGGCGATATCGTCGATCATGTGGCCGCCGGCGGGGACTCGCTCGTGCTCATGCCGACGGGCGGCGGTAAGTCGCTGTGTTATCAGATTCCCGCTTTGTTGCGCCATGAGGTCGGGTTCGGCACAGGGATTGTCGTGTCGCCGCTGATCGCGTTGATGCAGGATCAGATGGCGGCGTTGAGCGAAGTCGGCGTGCGTGCTGCGTGCCTGAATTCGACGCTCACCGGCGCCGAAGTCGCTGCAACGGAGCGCGCGTTGCGTAACGGGGAAATCGACCTGCTGTATGTCGCTCCGGAACGCCTGATGACGTCCCGTTTCCTCGAGTTGATCGAGAGCATGCGCATAGGCTTGTTCGCCATCGACGAAGCGCATTGCGTGTCGCAATGGGGGCACGATTTCCGACCGGAATATATCCAGTTGTCGGTGCTGCATGAGCGGTTTCCATCGGTACCGCGGATCGCGTTGACGGCTACCGCCGACGCTATTACGCGCGACGAAATCGTGCATCGCCTGGCGTTGGACGGCGCGCGTATTTTTGTCTCCAGCTTTGATCGTCCGAATATTCGGTATCGGATCGTGGAGAAGGATAACGCGCGTGCGCAGTTGCTCGATTTCATCCGCGCCGAGCATACGAATCCCGACAAAACCACCGACGCTGGCGTGATCTATTGCTTGTCACGCCGCAAGGTGGAAGAAACCGCCGACTGGCTGAAAAGGCAGGGCGTGCGCGCGCTGCCGTATCACGCGGGCATGGAGTACGAAACGCGTCAGTGGCACCAGGAAATGTTCAAGCGCGAAGAGGGCATCGTGATGTGCGCGACGATTGCTTTCGGCATGGGTATCGATAAACCCAATGTGCGGTTTGTAGCGCACCTGGATCTGCCGAAAAGCGTGGAGGGCTATTACCAAGAAACCGGGCGCGCGGGTCGTGACGGCATGCCGGCGAACGCGTGGATGGCGTACGGGCTTGGCGACGTGGTGCAGCAGCGCAAGATGATCGACGAATCGGACGCTGACGATACCCACAAGCGCGTGCAGGGCGGCAAGCTCGACGCGCTGCTTGGGCTGTGCGAAGCGGCGTCGTGCCGGCGCGTGCGTTTGCTCGGTTATTTTGGCGAAGCCAGCCAGCCGTGCGGGAATTGCGATACCTGCCTCGAGCCGCCGGAATCGTGGGACGCCACTCGCGAGACGCAGATGGCACTCTCGTGCGTGTACCGGGCGTATAAGGCCAGTGGTTTTCATTTCGGCGCCGGCCACCTGATAGACATTCTGCGCGGCAGCTGGAGCGAGAAATTACTCCAGCGTGGTCACGAAAAGCTGTCCACGTTCGGACTTGGCGCGGCGCTTTCAGAGCAAGAGTGGCGCGCGGTGTTCCGCCAATTGGTGGCGCTTGGCTATCTGGCCGTCGACCACGACGGTTTCGGCGCGTTGATTCTCACCGAGGCAAGCAAAGCGGTGCTCAAGGGTGAGCAGAACGTGACGTTGCGCAAGTATGTGAAGCCCACGCGTACTCGGCAGTCATCAAGCCGAACAGGCGAGCGAGCCGATCCGACAGCAGGCATGTCGCCACGCATCAAGGCGCGCTGGGAACGGTTGCGCGCATGGCGTGCGAGCACGGCAAAGAGCGATGGTGTGCCAGCCTACGTGATTTTCCACGATGCAACGCTCGCCGAGATCGCACGCAACGAGCCGGATTCCATCGAGGATCTGAGCCAGATTCCTGGTATCGGCGCCCGCAAACTCGAGCGTTTCGGGGACGAATTGCTCGAAGTCGTTGGTGCGAACTAGCTTTTAACGCCTTGATCACGCCGCACGACACCCAGGCTGTTGACCGCATTGGGATTTTCAGATTATACTGTTAAGTTATCGTTTTGGATCTGGGGTGCCATTGGGGCTTTCCTCCTCCCATGCGAGAACCCAAGGGCAACCAAGGACAGGAGTGCTCGATGCGCAGTCCGTTTTGGCTTTGCCCGAAACGGGGGCGTCGATTTTGATCAATTTAGGAATAGACAATGCCAACCATCAATCAATTGGTTCGCAAAGGCCGCGCTTCGGAAACAGTGAAGAGCAAGTCGCCGGCTTTGCAGGACTGTCCACAGCACCGCGGCGTGTGCACTCGCGTGTACACGACGACGCCGAAGAAGCCGAACTCGGCACTTCGTAAGGTTGCAAAAGTTCGTCTGACAAACGGTTTCGAAGTCATTTCGTACATTGGTGGTGAAGGCCACAACCTGCAGGAACACTCGGTCGTGCTGATTCGCGGCGGTCGTGTGAAAGACTTGCCGGGTGTGCGTTATCACATGGTTCGCGGCTCGCTGGATACCCAAGGCGTCAAGGACCGTAAGCAAGCTCGCTCGAAGTACGGTGCGAAGCGCGCTAAGGCCGGCAAGTAAATTCTTGCTGGTTGAACGTACATAAGTCGTACAGGTTGCCCCTAACAGGGCGTTCAAGCGGTGGTGCCGGAAGTGCCGGTGCTGTCGAGTAAGTGGTCACCCGGCCAAGCTGGTTAGTTATGACAGTGCGCACGAAAATGCGCGTTTAGATGGATCGGGTTAGTTGGTGACCGCGTGGCTGATACGACTCCAACTGAAAAATCAAGGGAAGAAACATGCCGCGTCGTCGCGAAGTCCCCAAACGGGACATATTGCCGGATCCGAAATTCGGCAACGTAGATGTAGCCAAGTTCATGAACGTGATCATGCTGTCGGGCAAGAAGTCGGTTGCCGAGCATATCGTTTATGGCGCTTTTGAACAGATCCAGACCAAGGGTGGCAAGGACCCGCTGGAAGTGTTCACGGGTGCACTCAACAACGTCAAGCCGGTCGTCGAAGTGAAGAGCCGTCGCGTTGGTGGAGCGAACTATCAAGTTCCAGTCGAAGTGCGTCCGTCGCGTCGTATGGCATTGGCGATGCGTTGGTTGCGCGAAGCTGCGAAGAAGCGCAGCGAGAAGTCGATGGCCTTGCGTCTCGCAGGTGAGCTTTCGGAAGCCGCGGAAGGTCGTGGCGGCGCGATGAAGAAGCGCGACGAAGTTCACCGGATGGCAGAAGCCAATAAGGCGTTCTCGCACTTCCGCTTCTAAGGCTGTTTTTAGGCCTCCCGGCTTGGGACGAACGGAAAAATCTCCGGGCGGGTGCGCTTACAAAGCGCCTCGCCCGTTTGTGTTAGGGCGTGACTGGCATGTGTCGGTCGCGTCGACCCAATTAGGATTCAAAGTGACTCGCAAGACACCTATCAAGCGCTACCGTAATATCGGTATTAGCGCTCACATCGACGCCGGCAAAACGACGACGACCGAGCGCATCCTGTTTTATACGGGCGTGAACCACAAAATCGGTGAAGTTCACGACGGCGCAGCAACGATGGACTGGATGGAGCAGGAGCAGGAGCGCGGCATCACCATCACGTCGGCAGCAACGACGGCCTTCTGGAAAGGCATGGCTGGCGACCGCCCCGAGCATCGCATCAACATCATCGACACCCCGGGACACGTCGACTTCACCATTGAAGTTGAACGCTCCATGCGTGTGCTCGACGGTGCGTGCATGGTTTATTGCGCTGTGGGCGGTGTTCAGCCCCAGTCGGAAACCGTGTGGCGCCAGGCCAATAAGTACAAGGTTCCCCGTCTCGCGTTCATCAACAAGATGGACCGTACCGGCGCGAACTTTTTCAAGGTCTATGACCAGCTCAAGCTGCGTCTGAAGGCAAACCCCGTTCCTATCGTGGTGCCAATCGGCGCAGAAGACACGTTCACGGGCGTGGTCGACCTGACCAAGATGAAGGCGATCATTTGGGACGAAGCGTCCCAGGGCACCAAGTTCTCGTACGAAGAAATTCCTGCTGCGTTGAAGGATACGTGCGACGAATGGCGTGAAAAGATGGTTGAAGCCGCGGCTGAAGCCAACGAAGAAATAATGAACAAGTACCTCGAAACGGGCGAACTGTCCGAAGAGGAAATCTTGAAGGGTCTTCGCGATCGTACGATTGCTTGCGAAATCCAGCCAATGTTGTGCGGCACCGCGTTCAAGAACAAGGGCGTACAGCGCATGTTGGACGCTGTGCTCGACTTCCTGCCGTCGCCGATAGACATTCCGCCGGTTCTTGGCGAACTCGAAGACGGCGAACGTGCTGAACGTCGTGCCGCTGACGACGAGAAGTTCTCGGCACTTGCATTCAAGATCATGACCGACCCGTTCGTCGGCCAGTTGATCTTCTTCCGCGTGTACTCGGGCATGACCAAGTCGGGCGACACGCTGCTGAACGCGACCAAAGACAAGAAGGAACGTCTGGGCCGTATTCTGCTGATGCACGCAAATCAGCGCGAAGAAATCAAGGAAGTGCACGCGGGCGACATTGCCGCTTCGGTTGGCTTGAAAGACGCAACCACTGGCGACACGCTGTGCGATCCGGCACATCCGATCATTCTGGAACGCATGATTTTCCCGGAGCCGGTGATTTCGCAGGCTGTGGAGCCGAAGACGAAGCCTGACCAGGAAAAGATGGGCCTCGCGCTCAACCGTCTGGCTCAGGAAGATCCGTCGTTCCGCGTTCAGACCGACGAAGAGTCGGGCCAGACCATTATTTCGGGTATGGGCGAGCTGCACCTGGAAATTCTGGTCGACCGCATGAAGCGCGAATTCGGCGTTGAAGCAACCGTTGGCAAGCCGCAAGTTGCGTATCGCGAAACGATCCGCGGCAAAGCTGAAGACGTTGATGGCAAGTTCGTCAAGCAATCGGGCGGTCGCGGTCAGTACGGCCACGCTGTCATTACGCTTGAGCCGAATGAGCAGGGTAAGGGCTACGAGTTCCTGGACGAGATCAAGGGCGGTGTAATTCCGCGCGAGTACATCCCGGCTGTGGACAAGGGCATTCAGGAAACGCTGAAGGCTGGCGTGCTGGCTGGTTTCCCGGTGGTCGACGTGAAGGTTCACCTGACCTTCGGTTCGTACCACGATGTTGACTCGAACGAAAATGCGTTCCGCATGGCAGGTTCGATGGCATTCAAAGAAGCAATGCGCCGTGCAAACCCGGTCATCCTCGAACCGATGATGGCTGTGGAAGTCGAAACGCCGGAAGATTACATGGGCAACGTGATGGGCGATCTGTCGAGTCGTCGCGGTATCGTCCAGGGCATGGAAGACATGGTTGGCGGCGGCAAGATCGTGCGCGCTGAAGTCCCACTGTCGGAAATGTTCGGCTACTCGACGTCGCTGCGCTCGGCGACGCAAGGTCGCGCTACGTACACGATGGAATTCAAGCACTATTCTGAAGCTCCGCGTAACGTCTCCGAAGCGATCATCAACGCGAAATTCAAGTAATTCGGTAAGCCAAAAGTCTTTAACCGATCAACAATTTGAAAGAAGGTAACCATGGCAAAAGGTAAATTCGAACGGACCAAGCCGCACGTCAACGTAGGCACGATTGGTCACGTCGACCATGGCAAGACCACGCTGACGGCAGCGATCGCGACAGTGTTGTCGAAGAAGTTTGGCGGCGAAGCGAAGGCGTATGACCAGATCGATGCAGCGCCGGAAGAAAAGGCGCGTGGTATCACGATCAACACGGCACACGTCGAGTACGAAACGGCAGCGCGTCACTACGCGCACGTTGACTGCCCGGGTCACGCCGACTATGTGAAGAACATGATTACGGGTGCGGCGCAGATGGACGGCGCGATCCTGGTGTGTTCGGCTGCAGACGGCCCGATGCCGCAAACGCGTGAGCACATCCTGTTGGCTCGCCAGGTTGGCGTGCCGTACATCATCGTGTTCCTGAACAAGTGCGACATGGTGGACGACGCCGAGTTGTTGGAACTCGTTGAGATGGAAGTGCGTGAGCTTCTGTCGAGGTACGATTTCCCGGGCGACGACACGCCGATCATCAAGGGTTCGGCCAAGCTGGCGCTGGAAGGCGACACGGGCGAGCTGGGTGAAGTGGCGATCATGAACCTGGCCGACGCACTGGACACGTACATCCCGACGCCGGAGCGCGCCATTGATGGTTCGTTCCTGATGCCGGTGGAAGACGTGTTCTCGATCTCGGGTCGCGGCACGGTGGTGACGGGTCGTATCGAGCGCGGAGTGGTGAAGGTTGGCGAAGAAATCGAAATCATCGGTATCAAGCCGACGGTGAAGACGACGTGCACGGGGGTGGAAATGTTCCGGAAGCTCCTGGACCAAGGTCAAGCGGGCGACAACGTGGGTATTCTGCTGCGTGGCACGAAGCGTGAAGACGTGGAGCGTGGTCAAGTGTTGGCCAAGCCGGGTTCGATCACGCCGCACACGCACTTCACGGCTGAAGTGTACGTGCTGAGCAAGGACGAAGGCGGTCGTCACACGCCGTTCTTCAACAACTATCGCCCGCAGTTCTACTTCCGTACCACGGACGTAACGGGTTCGATCGAGTTGCCGAAGGACAAGGAAATGGTCATGCCGGGCGACAACGTGTCGATCACGGTGAAGCTGATCGCTCCGATCGCGATGGAAGAAGGTCTGCGCTTCGCTATCCGTGAAGGCGGTCGTACCGTCGGCGCTGGTGTCGTCGCCAAGGTTCTCGAGTAAAATCCTGAGCTTGCTTCAAAAAAGCTGTATGTAGTTAGTAGTCGTGCCCGGCTCCATGCTCTTTTACCAAATCGGCGGTGTAACACCGCCTCGCTCTTTCAAGGAATTGTCATGGCAAACCAGAAAATCCGCATTCGCCTGAAGGCTTTCGACTATCGTCTGATCGATCAATCGGCAGCTCAAATCGTCGATACGGCTAAGCGGACTGGCGCAATCGTACGTGGTCCGGTGCCACTGCCGACCCGTATCCAACGTTTTGACATCCTGCGTTCGCCGCACGTCAACAAGACGTCGCGCGATCAGCTCGAAATCCGCACCCACCAACGCCTGATGGACATCGTCGATCCGACGGACAAGACCGTTGATGCGTTGATGAAGCTCGACCTGCCGGCTGGTGTGGACGTGGAAATCAAGTTGCAATAAGTTTTACCCGGCGCTGCTCTCGCGAGGGGCGGCGCTCTAAGTCTTTGATTGATTGCGGAAAACGAGAAACCTTGTTATAATCCAATAATTTTCGTGCATTTGCGCAAAAAGTTGATTCTTATGAGTTACTCATGTGAGCGGTCGGCATTTTGTAAATCAGCCTCGACCAATCGCAGTTGGGAATGGAGAAAACGATGAGCCTTGGACTCGTAGGTCGCAAGCTTGGCATGACCCGTATCTTTAGGCCTGAAGGGGATTCGATTCCCCTCACCGTATTGGACGTGTCGGACAACCGCGTGACGCAGATCAAGTCTGTAGAAACGGATGGTTACATCGCCGTTCAAGTTGCATTCGGCACTCGCCGCGCATCGCGCGTGACGAAGCCGCTGGCAGGTCACCTTGCCAAAGCCGGCGTACAAGCTGGTGAAGTTCTCAAAGAATTCCAAATCGATTCCGCTAAGGCTGCCGAGTTGTCGAACGGTACCGTGATCGGTACGGACATCTTCGAAGTAGGCCAGAAAGTCGACGTGCAAGGCGTGTTGATCGGTAAGGGCTACGCCGGTACCATCAAGCGTCACAACTTCGCTTCGGGTCGCGCATCGCACGGTAACTCGCGTTCGCACAACGTCCCTGGTTCGATCGGTATGGCGCAGGATCCGGGTCGTGTTTTCCCGGGTAAGCGCATGACGGGTCACATGGGCGACGAAACGGTCACGGTGCAAAACCTCGTGATCGCTCGTATCGACACTGACCGTCATCTGTTGCTGGTCCGTGGCGCTGTTCCTGGTGCTAAGGGCGGCAAGGTTTTCGTGACGCCGGCTGTCAAGGCGCGCGCTGTGAAAGGAGCGAAATAATGGAACTTAAGCTCCTGAGCGCCAATGGTCAGGAAGGCACGGGTGTGAACGCATCGGACGTCGTGTTCGGTCGCGATTACAACGAAGCCCTGATCCATCAGGTCGTCACGGCTTATCAAGCCAACGCACGTAGCGGTAACCGCGCGCAGAAGGATCGTGAGCAAGTCAAGCACACGACTAATAAGCCGTGGCGTCAAAAGGGTACGGGCCGCGCTCGTGCCGGTATGTCGTCGAGCCCGTTGTGGCGCGGCGGTGGCCGTATCTTCCCAAATTCGCCGGAAGAAAACTTTTCGCACAAGGTCAACAAGAAGATGCATCGCGCAGCTCTCTGCTCGATCTTCTCGCAGTTGGCACGTGAAGGCTGTATCTCGGTAGTTGACGAGCTCACGCTCGAAGCGCCGAAGACCAAGCTGTTGGCCGAAAAATTCAAGGCAATGGGTCTCGAGTTTGTCCTGGTCATCACTGACACGGTCGACGAAAACCTGTACCTCGCGTCGCGCAATCTGGCCCACGTGGCCGTTGTCCAGCCGCGTTACGCCGACCCGCTCTCGTTGATCTACTTCAAGAAGATCCTGATTACGAAGGCTGCGGTCGCCCAGATCGAGGAGTTGCTGTCATGAGCGAGATTCGCAAGAACGATCATCGTTCGATGCAGGTCCTGCTCGCGCCGGTGATCTCCGAAAAGGCGACGCTGGTGGCCGACAAGAACGAGCAGGTTGTGTTCGAAGTCGCGCCCGATGCCACGAAGCAGGAAGTGAAGGCTGCTGTCGAGCGGCTGTTCAATGTAGAAGTCAATTCTGTCAACGTGCTGGTCACGAAGGGTAAAGCCAAGCGCTTTGGCTGCTTCATGGGCAAGCGCAAAGACGTGAAGAAGGCGTATGTCTGCCTGAAGCCCGGCCAGGAAATCAACTTTGAAGCGGAGGCCAAGTAATCATGGCAATCGTAAAAGTTAAGCCGACTTCGCCGGGTCGCCGCGCGATGGTCAAGGTGGTCAACAAGGATCTGTACAAGGGCAAGCCGCACGCCGCGCTGCTCGACGCGCAGTCCGTGACCGCCGGCCGGAATAACTCTGGTCACATCACGACGCGTCACAAAGGTGGCGGTCACAAGCAACACTACCGTATGGTCGATTTCCGTCGCGACAAGGACGGCATTCCGGCAAAGATCGAACGTCTTGAGTACGATCCGAACCGTAGCGCGAACATTGCTCTGGTTCTGTACGCAGACGGCGAGCGCAAGTACATCATCGCTCCGAAGGGTGCGACGGTGGGTCAGTCGTTGATGTCTGGTTCGGAAGCGCCGATCCGCTCGGGTAACACCCTGCCGATCCGCAATATTCCGGTCGGTACGACGATTCACTGCATCGAGATGCTGCCGGGTAAGGGTGCGCAAATGGCGCGTTCAGCTGGTATGTCCGCCATGCTGCTGGCTCGTGAAGGTACGTACGCTCAGGTTCGCCTGCGTTCGGGTGAAATTCGCCGCGTGCACGTTGAGTGCCGTGCGACGATTGGTGAAGTTGGCAACGAAGAGCATAGCCTCCGTCAAATCGGTAAGGCTGGTGCTAACCGCTGGCGCGGTATCCGCCCGACGGTGCGTGGCGTTGCAATGAACCCGGTTGATCACCCGCACGGTGGTGGTGAAGGTAAGACGGCAGCCGGTCGCGATCCGGTCAGCCCGTGGGGAACCCCGGCTAAGGGTTATCGCACCCGCAGCAATAAGCGCACGACGACGATGATCGTTCAGGGCCGTCACAAGCGCTAAGGAGTAGGCAATGGCACGTTCTGTTAAAAAAGGTCCGTTCTGCGACGCTCATTTGCTGAAGAAGGTTGAGGCTGCCGCAGCTGCGCGTGACAAGAAACCGATCAAAACCTGGTCGCGTCGTTCGACGATCCTGCCGGATTTTATCGGTCTGACGATCGCTGTGCATAACGGCCGTCAACACGTCCCGGTGTATGTTTCGGAAAACATGGTCGGCCACAAACTTGGCGAGTTCGCATTGACCCGTACGTTCAAGGGTCATGCGGCCGACAAGAAGGCCAAGAAATAAGAGGCTATCAAGATGGAAGTAAAAGCTATTCATCGCGGTGCCCGCATCTCGGCACAGAAAATGCGTCTTGTGGCTGACCAGATCTGTGGTTTGCCGGTCGACAAGGCGCTGAACGTTCTTACGTTCTCGCCGAAAAAGGCGGCGGGTATTGTCAAGAAGGTCGTGCTGTCGGCGATCGCGAATGCGGAACACAACGAAGGCGCCGACATCGACGAGCTCAAAGTAACGAGCATCATGGTCGACAAGGCCGCTTCCCTGAAGCGATTCACCGCGCGCGCAAAAGGCCGTGGTAACCGCATCGAGAAGCAATCCTGTCACATCACTGTGACAGTCGGGAATTAAGGAACCGTACGATGGGACAAAAAATTCATCCGACAGGCTTCCGTCTGGCTGTCAGCCGAAATTGGGCGTCGCGTTGGTACGCGAACAACACCAATTTCGCATCGATGCTGCAGGAAGACATCGGCGTTCGTAAATACCTGAAGAAGAAGCTGAAAAATGCTTCGGTAGGTCGGGTTGTCATCGAGCGTCCGGCGAAGAATGCACGCATCACGATTTACAGCTCGCGTCCGGGTGTAGTGATCGGCAAGAAGGGTGAGGATATCGAACTGTTGAAGACGGAACTGCAACGCCGCATGGGCGTTCCGGTCCACGTCAACATCGAAGAAATCCGCAAGCCGGAAACCGATGCGCAACTGATCGCCGACTCGATCACGCAACAGCTTGAGCGCCGGATCATGTTCCGCCGCGCGATGAAGCGTGCGATGCAAAACGCCATGCGTCTGGGTGCCCAGGGCATCAAGATCATGAGCGCCGGTCGGTTGAACGGTATTGAAATCGCTCGTACGGAGTGGTATCGCGAAGGTTGCATTCCGCTTCACACGCTACGTGCCGATATTGACTACGCAACCTCGGAAGCGAAGACGACCTACGGCATCATCGGCGTCAAGGTGTGGGTCTACAAGGGGGACAGGCTGGGCCGCAATGATGCACCGGTGGGCGAAGAAGTAGCCGAAGACAAGCGTCCGCGCAGCAACGCACGTCCGGGTCGTGCGCGTCGTGACGGTGAAGGTGGTGGTGGCCCGGCAAACGCAGGTGCGCGCCGTGGCGTTTTCCGTCGTGCCGACGGCGACGGGAAGACTGGAGAATAACGATGCTGCAACCGAAACGCAGAAAGTATCGCAAAGAGCAAAAGGGTCGTAACACCGGCAAGGCGACGCGCGGCAACGCGGTGTCGTTCGGTAAATATGGCCTGAAGGCTATCGGTCGCGGCCGCTTGACCGCGCGCCAAATCGAAGCGGCGCGTCGTGCAATGACGCGTCACATTAAACGTGGCGGCCGAATCTGGATCCGCATTTTCCCGGACAAGCCGATCTCGCAAAAGCCGGCTGAAGTACGGATGGGTAACGGTAAAGGTAACCCTGAGTACTACGTCGCAGAGATTCAACCGGGCAAGATGCTGTATGAAATGGACGGTGTTACTGAAGAGTTGGCACGTGAAGCGTTCCGTCTGGCTGCAGCTAAGCTGCCGCTGAAGACGTACTTCGTTTCTCGCCAGCTCGGCGCCTAAGGAGCAATGATGAAGGCTTCCGAATTTCACCAGAAAGACCAGGCCGCTCTCAATCAAGAGCTGACGGACCTGCTGAAGGCGCAATTCGGCCTGCGCATGCAACTCGCGACCCAGCAATTGACCAACAACAGTCAATTGAAGAAGGTTCGTCGCGACATCGCTCGTGTGCGGACCGTCCTGACTGAGAAGGCGAACCAGAAATGAACGATAGCGTAAAAACCTCGCTCAAGCGGACGCTGGTCGGCAAGGTCGTCAGCAACAAGATGGAAAAGACGGTCACCGTGCTGGTCGAGCACCGCGTAAAGCACCCGATCTACGGCAAGTACGTCGTACGGTCGAAGAAGTACCATGCTCACGACGACGCGAACACGTACAACGCAGGTGATCTCGTCGAGATCCAGGAAACCCGTCCGATTTCTAAGACGAAAGCCTGGGTCGTGTCGAAGTTGCTGGAGTCGGCGCGCCTCATCTAAGCGTCAAAATGCGGTAAAAGAAGTTTCGCTTGCAAGACCGGAATTATGCGTTATAAGCTCGGTTCTGCCTCTTTGTGGGAGCCCCATCGTGGGCGAGTAGGTGGGGGAAGCCGGTATGGCGCCAGTTCGTACTGACAGATTCACCGGATTGCGATGGCGGGTTTCGTCTGCCCTCGCTGCCTGTTCTAACCCAAGCAGCAGCCACCAGGCTGACGGGACCAAGACTGACCGGGTGCGCCATGGTGGCGTAACTGGATTAAGTTGGGAAAGATAAACCATGATTCAGACCGAAACTCGGCTTGAAGTTGCCGACAACACGGGTGCACGTGAAGTGATGTGCATCAAGGTGCTCGGCGGCTCGAAGCGTCGTTACGCTAACATTGGCGACATCATCAAGGTGACCGTCAAGGAAGCAACGCCGCGCGGACGCGTGAAGAAGGGCGAAATCTACAGCGCCGTGGTCGTTCGTACGGCCAAGGGCGTGCGCCGCCAGGACGGCTCGCTGATCAAGTTCGACGGTAACGCCGCCGTACTTTTGAATGCCAAGCTAGAGCCTATCGGTACGCGTATTTTCGGACCGGTTACACGTGAATTGCGTAGTGAACGATTTATGAAGATCGTTTCACTCGCGCCGGAAGTGCTGTAAGGAGTCGCGATGAACAAGATTCGCAAAGGTGACGAAGTTATCGTCACCACTGGCAAAGACAAAGGTAAGCGCGGCGTCGTGCTGTCCGTTGGCGAAGAGCGTCGTGTGACGGTCGAGGGTATCAATCTCGTCAAGAAGCACGTCAAGCCGAACCCGATGAAGGGTACGACGGGTGGCGCGGAAGCCAAGACGATGCCACTGCATATTTCGAACGTCGCATTGGTCGACGCGAATGGCAAGGCGTCACGTGTAGGCATCAAGGTCAAAGGCGGCAAGAAGGTTCGCTTCTTGAAGTCGACCGGTGCCACGCTTAGGGTCTGACGCGGAGTAAAAAATGGCACGTCTGCAAGAATTTTATAAAGAGAAGGTTGTACCCGACCTCGTTAAGAAGTTCGGCTACAAGTCCATCATGGAAGTGCCGCGCATCACCAAGATCACCCTCAACATGGGTCTTGGTGAAGCTGTCGCCGACAAGAAGATCATTGAAAACGCCGTTGGCGACCTGACGAAGATTGCTGGCCAGAAGCCGCTTATCACAAAGGCACGCAAGGCTATCGCTGGCTTCAAGATTCGTCAGGGCTACCCGATCGGCGCGATGGTTACGCTGCGCGGCCAAGCCATGTACGAATTTCTTGATCGTTTCGTGACGATTGCACTCCCCCGGGTTCGTGACTTTCGCGGTGTATCGGGTCGTGCGTTCGACGGTCGCGGCAACTACAACATCGGTGTGAAAGAGCAGATCATTTTCCCCGAGATCGATTACGACAAGATCGACGTGCTTCGTGGGCTGAACATTAGTATCACGACGACCGCGAAGACTGACGATGAAGCGAAGGCACTGCTCGCCAGCTTCAAGTTCCCGTTCAGAAACTGAGGTTACCGTGGCTAAACTGGCACTGATCGAACGTGAAAAGAAGCGTGCTCGCCTGGCTGCAAAGTACGCTCCCAAGCGTACGGCGCTGAAGGCGGTCATTGATGACGCGAGCAAGTCGGACGAAGAGTGTTATGCCGCTCGTCTCGAACTGCAACAACTGCCCCGCAACTCGAACCCCACTCGCAAGCGTAACCGCTGCGCGATCACGGGTCGTCCGCGTGGCACGTTCCGCAAATTCGGATTGGCACGCAGCAAGATTCGCGAAATCGCTTTCCGCGGCGAAATCCCTGGCCTGACCAAGGCGAGCTGGTAATAGGAGACACTAAATGAGTATGAGTGATCCTATCGCCGATATGTTGACTCGCATCCGCAATGCGCAGATGGTTGAGAAAGTATCGGTGACAATGCCCTCGTCGAAAGTCAAGGTTGCGATTGCGCAGGTTTTGAAGGACGAAGGTTATATCGACGATTTCGCAGTGAAGTCTGAAGGTGCGAAGTCGGAATTGAATATCGCGTTGAAGTACTACGCTGGCCGTCCGGTTATCGAGCGCATTGAACGCGTCTCGAAGCCTGGTCTGCGTGTGTATCGCGGTCGTAACGACATTCCGGTTGTGATGAACGGTCTTGGCGTTGCAATTGTGTCGACGTCCCAGGGTGTGATGACCGACCGCAAGGCGCGCCAGACCGGCGTCGGCGGCGAAGTCCTCTGCTACGTCGCTTAAGCCGAAAAGGAGAAGAAACATGTCTCAAGTAGGTAGAAGCCCGATTACGCTGCCGCAAGGTGCGGAAGTGGCCTTTAGCGGCGAAGTAATCACCGTCAAGGGCCCGCTGGGTACGATTACGCAAGCGGCCAACCCGCTTGTTACGATAGCAAACGACAACGGCACGCTCAACTTTGCCCCGGCTGATGAAAGCCGTGAAGCGAATGCGATGTCGGGCACGATGCGCGCCCTCGTGGCGAACATGGTGAATGGCGTTACGAAGGGTTTCGAGCGCAAGCTGACGCTGGTTGGCATTGGTTATCGCGCGCAGGTGCAGGGTGACAAGCTGAATCTGTCGCTGGGTTTCTCGCATCCCGTGGTGCACGCGATGCCGGAAGGCGTCAAAGTTGAAACCCCGACGCAAACCGAAATCGTGATCAAGGGGATCGACAAGCAGAAAGTTGGCCAGGTCGCTGCGGACGTTCGCGGTTACCGTCCGCCGGAGCCCTACAAGGGCAAGGGCGTGCGCTACTTCGGCGAAGTCGTCATCCTCAAAGAAACGAAGAAGAAGTAAGGGGGCGCAATCATGGATAAGACTCAATCTCGCCGGCGCCGCGCTAAACAGACGCGCGTCAAGATCGCTGAGCTGCAGGTCGCGCGTCTGGCTGTGCATCGCACGAACACGCATATCTATGCGCAAGTGTTCTCGCCGTGCGGCACCAAGGTGCTGGCAAGTGCGTCGACGCTCGAAGCTGAAGTGCGTGCCGAACTGACCGACAAGACCGGTAAAGGCGACAACGTCAACGCTGCGATCACTGTCGGTAAGCGTATTGCTGAAAAGGCCAAGGCTGCCGGCGTCGAATCCGTCGCCTTCGACCGTTCGGGTTTCCGTTACCATGGCCGCGTGAAAGCGCTGGCTGATGCGGCACGCGAAGCCGGACTCAAGTTCTAAGGGAAGAATTCGTCATGGCAAAGATGCAAGCGAATGTGAAGGCTGAAGACCGCGACGACGGCCTCCGTGAAAAGATGATCGCGGTCAACCGCGTGACCAAGGTGGTGAAGGGCGGCCGGATTCTCGGTTTTGCCGCATTGACCGTGGTTGGCGATGGTGACGGACGCATCGGCATGGGCAAGGGCAAAGCGAAAGAAGTTCCGGTTGCTGTTCAAAAGGCAATGGAACAAGCACGCCGCAACATGTTCAAGGTGCCGTTGAAGAACGGTACGCTGCAACACGAAGTGCACGGTAAGCACGGCGCATCCGCAGTCCTCCTGGCTCCGGCCAAGGACGGTACGGGTGTTATCGCCGGCGGCCCGATGCGTGCAGTGTTCGACGTGATGGGCGTTCAAAACGTTGTGGCGAAGAGCCATGGTTCGACGAATCCGTACAACCTCGTTCGTGCAACGCTCGACGGTCTGCGCAAGCAGTCCACGCCGGGTGATATCGCGGCGAAGCGTGGCAAGTCCGTCGAAGATATTTTGGGCTAAGCCAGGTGGCCAGCATGTCTGATAAAACTGTCAAGGTTCAGCTCGTGAAGAGCCTGATTGGGACCCGTGAAACGCATCGTGCAACGGTGCGTGGTCTGGGTCTGCGCCGACTCAACTCGGTTAGCGAACTGCAGGACACGCCGGCGGTGCGCGGGATGATCAACAAGGTCTCGTACCTTGTCAAAGTCCTCAGCTAAGCGGCTGACCAAGGATCAAGGAGTTGAATATGGATTTGAATAACCTTAAGCCGGCAGAAGGCGCGAAGCACGCAAAACGTCGCGTTGGCCGCGGTATCGGTTCCGGCCTGGGCAAGACTGCAGGTCGCGGTCACAAGGGTCAGAAATCGCGTTCGGGCGGCTTTCATAAAGTCGGTTTTGAAGGCGGTCAGATACCTCTGCAACGTCGTCTGCCGAAGCGTGGTTTCAGCTCGCTGACGCATGAGTTCGTTGGCGAAGTGCGTTTGTCGGATCTCGATAAGCTGCCGGTCGACGAAATCGATTTGTTGGTTTTGAAGCAAGCTGGTCTGCTCGGCGTGCTCTTTACGAGCGCACGGATCATCAAGACGGGCGAACTGACGCGCAAGATCACAGTCAAGGGCCTCGTTACTACGAAGGGTGCCCGTGCTGCGATTGAAGCCGCTGGTGGCTCGGTCGCTGAGTAACGAGCACGTGTTGTCGTTGTTAGCGAAAACATCGGAGAAGGTTCTTGGCTAATAGCCCGAGTCTCGCAAAATCTGGTCGAAGCGCTGCGAAGTTCGGCGATCTGCGTCGGCGTGCAATCTTCTTGCTGCTGGCGCTGATCGTCTACCGTATCGGTGCGCATATTCCGGTGCCGGGTATCGACCCGGATCAGCTGGCGAAGCTTTTCCAGAGCCAGTCAGGCGGCATTCTTGGCATGTTCAACGTGTTCTCGGGTGGCGCACTGTCCAGGTTCACGATCTTCGCGCTTGGGATCATGCCGTACATCTCAGCGTCGATCATCATGCAGCTGCTGTTGATCGTTTCGCCGCAAATGGAAGCGCTGAAGAAAGAAGGGCAGGCGGGGCAGCGGAAGATTACGCAGTACACGCGTTACTTCACGGTTGTTCTGGCTATGTTTCAAGCATTTGGTATTGCGGTGGCGCTGGAAAATCAAGCCGGACTCGTTATTGACCCAGGCATGGTGTTCCGGTTGACGACAGTCGTGACGCTGGTGACCGGCACGATTTTCCTGATGTGGCTGGGTGAGCAGATCACGGAGCGCGGACTGGGCAACGGTATCTCGATCATCATTTTCGGTGGTATTGCGGCGGGTTTCCCGAACGCAATCGGTGGTCTCTTCGAACTGGTTCGCACCGGCTCCATGAGTATCATCTCGGCGATCATTGTCGTCGTGCTGATTGCGGCGGTCACGTTCGTGGTGGTGTTCATCGAACGCGGTCAGCGCAAGATCCTCGTGAACTACGCCAAGCGTCAGGTCGGAAACAAGATTTGGAATGGTGGTCAGTCGTCGCATTTGCCGCTGAAGTTGAATATGTCGGGCGTGATTCCGCCGATCTTCGCGTCGTCGATCATCCTGTTCCCGGCAACTATCCTAAACTGGTTTAGTTCGGGTACGCGGACCGGCTGGTTTACGAACACGCTGCACGGTGTTGCTGAGGCTCTTAAGCCTGGTCAACCAGTGTATGTGTTGTTGTACGCAATGGCGATCATTTTCTTCTGCTTCTTCTACACCGCATTGGTGTTCAACAGCAGGGAGACGGCCGACAACTTGAAGAAAAGCGGTGCCTTCGTTCCCGGGATTCGTCCTGGTGACCAGACGGCTCGGTATATTGATCGGATCCTCACGCGTTTGACGCTGGCCGGTGCAATCTACATCGTGTTCGTTTGCTTGCTGCCGGAATTTCTGGTGCTGCGTTGGAACGTACCGTTTTATTTCGGTGGAACGTCGCTGCTGATCATTGTCGTGGTCACGATGGATTTCATGGCTCAGGTGCAGTCCTACGTTATGTCGCAACAGTATGAATCGCTGCTCAAGAAGGCCAACTTCAAAGGCAGTAACGTCCCTATGCGCTAGTAAGGACTATATGGCCAAAGACGATGTAATCCAGATGCAGGGTGAGGTGGTGGAAAACCTTCCCAATGCTACTTTCCGGGTTAGGTTGGAAAATGGCCATGTGGTTCTTGGGCACATATCCGGGAAAATGCGGATGCATTACATCCGCATTCTTCCTGGTGACAAGGTAACGGTTGAATTGACGCCTTACGATCTGTCTCGTGCACGGATCGTGTTCCGGGCGAAGTGATTTGAAAGAAGGGTAATATCATGAAAGTGATGGCATCGGTTAAGCGCATTTGCCGCAATTGCAAGATCATCAAGCGCAAGGGCGTTGTGCGCGTGATTTGCAGCTCTGATCCGCGCCACAAACAGCGTCAAGGCTGAACGCCGCGCTTTTGCTTGCGCTTTTTGTTTGAGGAAAAATAATGGCTCGTATCGCAGGGGTTAACATCCCGAATCACCAGCATACTGAAATCGGCCTCACGGCAATTTTCGGTGTAGGTCGCACGCGCGCGCGCGACATTTGCGTGGCGTCTGGTGTGGAATTTTCGAAGAAAGTCAAAGACCTCAGTGACGCAGACCTCGAAAAGCTGCGAGAAGAAGTGGGTAAGTTCATCGTCGAAGGCGACCTGCGTCGTGAAGTGACGATGAACATCAAGCGCCTGATGGACTTAGGCTGCTACCGTGGCGTGCGCCATCGCAAGGGCTTGCCCATGCGTGGTCAGCGTACACGTACGAATGCCCGTACCCGTAAGGGTCCGCGTCGTGCAGCGCAATCGCTGAAGAAGTAAGCGGAATTGATAGTTACAGGAAAACGTAATGGCTAAGGCTTCGAACAACTCCGCGGCGCAACGTGTTCGCAAGAAGGTAAAGAAGAACGTTGCCGAGGGCGTAGTTCACGTTCACGCGTCGTTCAACAACACCATCATCACGATCACTGATCGCCAAGGCAATGCACTCGCCTGGGCAACGTCGGGTGGCCAGGGCTTCAAGGGTTCGCGTAAATCGACTCCCTTTGCTGCTCAGGTCGCAGCCGAATCGGCTGGTCGCGTGGCGATGGAATACGGCGTGAAGAACCTCGAGGTGCGGATCAAGGGTCCCGGTCTTGGCCGTGAATCGGCGGTGCGTGCGCTGCATGGTCTTGGCATCAAGATCACCGCAATCTCCGACGTGACACCGGTCCCGCACAACGGTTGCCGTCCGCCGAAGCGTCGTCGTATCTAAGCGTCGCGTAGCGACTTGACCTGTTGGGACGCTCGCGCGTCGACAGGTTGTTTGCGTTATGGAATCAGCGTTAAGAATACTGACTAAGCCCACCGTCCGATCCATTGAGTTCGAACTAGCGCGAATGTATTTCGCGTGATCAATTATTAAGGATGCAAAGTGGCACGTTATACCGGTCCTAAAGCAAAGCTGTCTCGTCGTGAAGGTACTGATCTTTTCCTGAAGAGCGCAGGCCGTTCGCTCGCTGACAAGTGCAAGCTCGATAGCAGGCCGGGTCAGCATGGCCGCACGTCTGGCGCTCGTACGTCCGACTACGGTACGCAATTGCGTGAAAAGCAAAAAGTGAAGCGTATTTACGGTGTGCTCGAACGTCAGTTCCGTCGTTACTTCGCTGAAGCTGATCGTCGCAAGGGCCCGACGGGTGAAAACCTGCTGCAATTGCTCGAGTCGCGTCTCGACAACGTCGTGTATCGCATGGGCTTCGGCTCGACGCGCGCTGAAGCACGTCAGCTGGTCGGTCACAAGTCGATCACGGTGAACGGCGTCGTGAACAACATCCCGTCGATGCAAGTCAAGGCAGGTGATGTGGTTGCTGTTCGCGAACAGTCGAAGAAGCAAGTGCGGATTCTGGAAGTGCTTAACCTGGCTGAACAAGGCGGAATGCCGAGCTGGGTTTCTGTCGACGCTAAGAAGTTCGAAGGCACGTTCAAGTCGATGCCGGAACGCAGCGATATCGCTGGCGACATCAACGAAAGCCTGATCGTTGAATTGTATTCGCGGTAAATCGATTAACCACCGGGGAGCCCTGATTGCCGAAGGCAAGGGACTACCTCGACTGTCTATTTTCGGGTTGTCACCGGTCAGCCTTATCGGCGTAACGAGCCGAGGGTATTGAAAAGGAAAACCTATGCAAACCAGTTTGTTGAAGCCCAAGATTATTGCAGTCGAATCGCTTGGCGACAGTCACGCGAAAGTGGTCATGGAGCCGTTCGAACGCGGTTATGGTCACACCTTGGGTAACGCGCTTCGGCGTGTGCTGTTGTCGTCGATGATTGGTTATGCGCCGACCGAAGTGACGATTGCTGGCGTCGTGCATGAATATTCTACGCTCGACGGCGTGCAAGAAGATATGGTCAACCTGCTGTTGAATTTGAAGGGCGTCGTTTTCAAGCTGCATAACCGCGACGAAGTCACGGTCACGCTGCGCAAGGAAGGCGAAGGCGTTGTCACGGCCGGCGATATCGAACTCGCTCACGATTGCGAAGTCATCAATCCGGGTCACGTGATTGCGCATCTGTCGAAGGGCGGCAAGCTCGACGTTCAGATCAAGATTGAAAAGGGCCGCGGCTATGTGCCGGGCAACGTGCGCCGTTATGGCGAAGATTCGGCGAAGATCATTGGCCGTATCGTGCTGGATGCGTCGTTCCCACCGGTTCTCCGCGTGAGCTACGCCGTTGAAAGCGCTCGCGTTGAGCAGCGTACCGATCTCGACAAGCTCGTGATGAACATTGAAACCAACGGCGTGATTTCGCCCGAGGAAGCAATTCGTCAATCGGCTCGTATCCTGGTCGACCAGTTGTCGGTGTTCGCCGCACTGGAAGGCATGGAAGCAGCGGCAGAGGCACCGTCGTGCGCGCCGCAGATCGATCCGATCCTGTTGCGTCCGGTGGACGATCTCGAACTGACGGTTCGTTCCGCGAACTGCCTTAAGGCCGAGAACATCTATTACATCGGCGATTTGATTCAGCGCACGGAAAACGAATTGCTCAAGACGCCTAATCTCGGTCGCAAGTCGCTGAACGAGATCAAGGAAGTCCTGGCTTCGCGTGGTCTGACGTTGGGTATGAAGCTCGAGAACTGGCCGCCAGCTGGTCTCGACAAGTAAGTTTCGCGCAATACGCTTGACTGGCAAAGGTGCGGATTTTCCTTTAGAATCCGCACCTTGCTTTTTCGACCGGCCCGTGCGCTCAAAAGAGACGCAATAGAAGAGCTGGATTTAAACTTGGTTAATTAGGAAATTCAAAATGCGCCATAAACATGGTTTGCGGAAACTGAACCGCACGAGCAGCCACCGTCTGGCTATGTTCCGTAATATGTCGAACTCGCTGATCGAGCACGAAGTCATCAAGACGACGCTGCCGAAGGCTAAAGAACTGCGTAAAGTCGTTGAGCCGCTAATCACGCTCAGCAAGAAGCCGTCGCTGGCGAATCGTCGTCTGGCGTTCAACCGCCTGCGTGATCGTGACTCCGTCGCAAAGCTGTTCAAAGTGCTGGGCCCGCGCTATGAAAAGCGTCCGGGTGGATATCTGAGCATCCTGAAGTTCGGCTTCCGCCAAGGCGACAATGCGCCAATGGCACTGGTCATGCTGATGGATCGTCCGGAACTCGCTGAAGGCGACGACGTGCAAGAAGCTGAATAAGCTGGCACGTTGTTGATTGAAGAAAGGCCAAGCGGAGCTTGGCCTTTTCTATTGTGCGGCGGGTTTGAACGTAAGTGCTCGATTTTCGGCGTTTATCGGCAGCGGTACGAGAGAGGAGCACGGGTTGAGAGAGGAGGCACGGGTGTCCGCCTCAAAAATTGGTGGGCACCTATGGCTGACACCCCCCCGGAGTTAAGAGCGGTACGGCAGAGCCGCGATGGACGTCGCCGATACGACGAGACGGGCAAGCGCGCACTGGTCGAAGCGGCGTTGCGCCCCGGTGCGTCGGTTGCCCGTCCGGCACAGGAGCAAGGGATCAGCGCCAACCTGTTGCGCAAGTGGATCGGGAAGTGTCCGATGGAAGTAAGCATTCAATCTAGACCGGTTGCGGATTACGTTGACGCGCGAGAGGATCGACTGCTAGCGAACGGGATCGATGTGTGAGGCGGCGGGCAACAAAGGAGCGACGTTCCAAGCGGTTCGTCGATTCGGTTCACCGGGTGATCGGCGACGCGCTCGATGGCGCAATGCGGTAGGCTTCGGGATCGATGCCATTCGGGCGTGCAGAACCAATCAGAGGCTGTACATCGCGGCTGCACGTTCGCCGCCTGA
>CALNPU010000011.1 GCA_940588625.1 uncultured Caballeronia sp. | reverse complement strand
AGGCCCGATATATAGTACTGCAGCCCATCCTGTCCACCAGAACACACGAAAAACCCTTCGCAAACGGGAAGCGTTCATATAGCTGGGATGGCCCAACTGGCCACTTTTCAAGGCGCAAATGAGTGCCTGGCTGTCGATCAAGCCGCCGCGGCCTGTATTATTAATCAGCATTGCCCGTGTTTCATGCGGGCGAGTGCGGCGTCGTCGATAAGGTGATAGGTGGAAGGTAAAAGCGGGCAATGCAGGCTGACAATGTCGGACTCAGCAGCGTATCCAGCGGCACATAACGCGCCCCCGATTGTAGAAGAGAAGATCGGCTGCTGGCGCGCCCGGATAAACGCCAGCAGCTTCATCCCAAACCCGGCCATGATGCGTCTGAATACCCGCCCGATCACGCCCGTGCCAATAATCCTGAGCGTCTTGCCGTGCAGGTCGAAACCCAGCAGGCCGTTAAGCGAAAAATCACCATCGCGAGTCCGGGCATACGCGCGATGCAGTTTACGATTCAACGTCAGGATCAACCCGGCGGTATACTCGGCCACCGCATGCGGTGAATACGCAGGCACACGTACCACGCCAATTCTAAGCTGGACTGCCGCTGCCAGATCGACGTGATTAAAACCTGCCGAGCATAGCGTCACGAGTTGCGTGCCGTCTTCGTGAAGCGTTTCCAGGGTGGCTTCGTCCAGGATGTCGTTCACGAAAGGGCATACCACTGCGCAACCGTGAGCAAGCACGGCGGTTTGCGCGTCGAGCTGTGATTCCTGGAGCTGCAGGGAGTAACCAAACGCCGCGTTTGTTGCAGTGAAGACATCTCGGTCATATTGCCGGCTGCGAATCGGCATCGAACGGCCTCCCCGCCAACCTGGAAAATCTGTGTCAGTTAATTAACCACCGCGCTTGTCGGCGGCACCATCGAAAGCCGTGCGAGAACGGTTTCCGGCTGGGGCAATCCGACTTCTCTGCCCGGGCCCATGTGTTCGAGCGTGTAGTTAATGAACGCGCGCGTCTTGGCCGGCAGATACTGGCGTCCCGGATAAACGATCTACACCTTCACGTCCGGATCATCGATTGCATAATCGCCAAGCACACGTACCAGCGAACCATTCTCCAGATCTGCCGCAACAATCCCTTCGGGGAATGATGGAAATGCCCATGTGTGCAAGCGTTCCCAGCCGCACCATCAACGCGCTGTTGACAGTATAGACAGGCGCGAGCGTGACTTGATCTGCGCTGCCGTTGTTGCGATGCCGGAAGTGCCAGGTTGCGCTGCGCATTTCGCTGGGCAGCGCGACGAACGAGTGGTGTAGTAAGTCGCCCAGGGTGCTGGGCGAGCCGTGTCTTCAAGATAAGCCGGCGTCGCGACGGGAATCAGTGTGTTGGTCGCGACCGGGCGTTCGACCAACGCCGTGCTCGACACCATGAATGCCGTGATCCGACGTCAAAGCCGTCTTCCACCAGATCTACATGACGCTCGGACAAGGTGGGGAACCGTACGTTCACCTTTGGATAGACCTGCCGGAAGCCGTCTATCAGTGGTGTCAGCGCCATCAGCGAAAGCGATCCGGAAGCTACTACGCCCAATGTGCCACTGGGGTCGCCCTCAGTATGCGCCACCATCGACTCGAGATGATCGAGTTCTTCGAGCAATGCGCGGCAACCCTCAAGATTACGCGTGCCGGCTTCTTTCAGTGAGAGGTTACGAGTAGTGCGATTGATTAACCGGGTGCGCAAATGTGCTTCCAGCATTGCAATTGCGCGAGTAACGAGCGCGTTTGATACATCGAGTTGTTGTGCGGCCCGCCGAAAACTCTCGGTTTCCGACATTCGCACGAACACACGCATGGCATGAATTTGATTCATCGTCTCTTACCTCTCAGTGTCCAACTCAGCGTGGAATCGTATTGCGCATGACCGCGCATACGGCATTTTTTGATCGGTGCAAAAGAGCGCATTGACACCTGTGCAGAATTGCAATATTTCCTTCATTTCTTGTTTGCATTCCGCATTAACCGCAAGACTTTCATATTTTTTTATTCATTGCAATGAAAGTTTACACTTGCACGAATTTTGGAATGGATCGCCTGATTTGCTCAAATTCTTGTTTCAGGAGTTGTGTTACATCATTTTGTTTTTGAGTCACTGATAAACCGCTTGTCTTATTGCATACAAACAGGCAATCCGCCTTGCCGAACTGGGAGATGCTCTGCCGGGCTTTGTCAAACAGCTATTTTTTGAGTAAAAAGCACGTTGATCACGTGTCAAAATGAGGGAGGACGTTAAATTCATACCGTCCCGGCTTGACGGCTGGCAACCTGACATCCAAGAAGCGCACTATTCACCGATTTCAGAATCGCGATCATAATTAATCGAATCCTTAATTTAGTCATTTCAAGCCGCTTTATCGTTGCATTTAAATAATCAATAGAGGCGATAATTTCATGATCTGGAACTTGTTGGCGAGTCAACCTGAAATTGCATTGTTCGCGAGCCTGGCAATCGGCTTTTTCATTGGCTCTTTCAGGTTCGGACCCATACAACTCGGCGGGGTATGCGGCACCTTGATTGTGGCGCTGATTCTCGAACAAAGCGGTGCGCGCCTTTCACCGGATCTGAAAAATATTGCATTTGCGCTGTTTATCTTCGCGCTGGGTTTCACCGGCGGACCACAATTCTTTGCGAACATCGGTCGGGGCTGGCGTTATGGGTTCCTTTCCGTTGTCGAGCTGGTGGTGGTACTTGGGCTCGTGCTCGGCGTCGTCACGCTCTTCAAGCTGGATTGCGGCACCGCGGCCGGTTTGCTCACGGGCGCCGCGACGGAATCTGCTGTGGTCGGCACGGCATCCGAAGCCATTGGCAAGCTCGCGCTGCCTGCTGCCGAGATTGCCCGGCTGCAGGCCAACATTGTCACCGCCTACAGCGTCAGTTACCTGTTCGGGCTCGTCACCATCGTGTTGTTCACCAGCCAGATCGCGCCGCTGTTGCTGCGCGTGAATCTGCGCGATGAAGCCGAGCGCCTGGCCGCGCCGTCGCTGGTGGCGTGCGAGGTCAGCTTCACGGGCGCGGCGGACCTGAGCGTCGATACCCTCGACGGCCGCTATGGCAACAAACTCACCGTCGTACGGGTGATGCGCGGTCGCTCGCCGGTCAAGGCGCAGCCAAATCTTGTGTTGAAGAAGGGCGACCGGATCGTGATTGGCGGGCGTCGCGCGGCGCTCTTGGAGGCGTTGCCCGCGATTGGTGAGGAAGTCGCAGCGACGTCGCCGACGTCTATGCCACCACCCTCGACGTCATGCTCACGCGGCGCGAAGTGCATGGCCTGACGGTAGCACAAGTGCGCGCCCGTGCGACGCCCGCCGATGGTCACGGCGTCCTATATATTATTGGCCGTTACGTGGCTGGACAGCACTATCCCGGCGTTGCCGGGGCCGGAATTGCATCGCGGCGACCTACTGACGCTGATCGGGGCGGCCGAGGACGTGCGGCGTGGCGCGGCGAAGCTGGGCTACGTGGTGCGCGCAGCGCTGAAGACCGACTTCGTGTTCCTGGGCCTGGGTGTGATTGCCGGGATTGTCGTGGGGCACCTGAGGCGTGCCCCTCGGCGACGTGTGCAGGTCGCGCTGGGTACCGGCGGCGGTGGTTGTTTGCTGTCTGGGCTGCTGTTCGGCTGGATCCGCTTGCGTTATCCCGTGATCAGCTCGCTGCCTTCTGCCATCGCGCAAGTGCTCAAGGATTTCGGCTTGTGCACGTTTATCGCCGCGGTCAGGTTGGGGGCAGGCGCGGACGCCATCCGCCTGATCCGCGAGTACGGCTTTGTGTTGCCGCTGGCGGGCGTGGTCATCACGCTCGGGCAGGCGCTGGTGTCGCTCGCGGTCAGACGCTGGTTGTTGAAACTAGAAGTGTCGATGCTGCTCGGCGTGATCGCCGGGCAGCAATGCAGCACGCCCGCGATCAGCGCGCTCGTCGGCGTGACCGGCAATGCGACGCCGGTAATCGGCTACACGATCACTTATGCATTGTCGAATGTGTTGCTGCCGCTGATGGGGCCGGTGATCGTCGGGCTGGCAGGTAAGGTGGGGTGAATCCTTTTTATGTTGTAACAGGCGGCACAGGCGGCACAGGCGCGTAGGCGGGTCGGGCAGGACACACGAAACTAGCGAGGGCAATATGGAATGGATACATCAGATATTGACGAAATCGCTGGAGATTGCATTATTCCTTTTGCTTGCGGTGGGGTACTTCATCGGTCAGATCAACTTCGGCAAGTTCCAGCTTGGTGGGGTGAGTGGGTCTTTGCTGGCAGCGGTGGTCATCAGCCAGTTCGGTGTGCAGATCGATAATGGCGTCAAGTCCGTCATGTTCGCGATCTTCATTTATGCGGTCGGCTACGACTCGGGGCCGCAGTTTTTCAATTCGCTGTCGCGCAAGACCCTGCGTGAGATCGCGATGGAGGTATTCTCGCGGTATCGGCGCTGGTGACGGTGCTCGTCTGCGCGAAGCTGTTCGGCTTGAACAAGGGCATTGCGGCGGGGCTGGCCGGCGGCGCATTGACCCAGTCCGCGATCATCGGCAGGGCGGGCGATGCCATCGCCCGGCTCGGCCTGCCGGTTGCCGAAACCAAGGCGCTCCAGGGGGGACGTGGCGGTGGCGTACGTATGCCGTGACCTACGTATTCGGATCGCTGGGCGCGATCATCATCTGCGTGAACATCCTGCCGAAGTTCATGGTGCAGGGTCTAAAGGAAGTCGCCGCGGAGACTGAGAAAAGTTTGCTCGGCGGTGCGCCCGCACACGGGGCCGGACAGACGGCGGCGATGCCGGAGCTCGTCGGGCGGGCTTATCGCGTGACGGGCGGCAGCGGTGCGGCAACGGCGCGCTCAGGCGGTGCCGATGCGGGAGGGCTGAGCATCAAGGCCGGTCCGGGCACCGCAGACGTGAGCGGTGCTGCGGGCCGTTCATCGCTCGAGCACTCCCTGGATGCCGTCGGCGACGAGGTTCACGCCGACAACCAGCGAGGCGATCACGGCGGCGTCGAATACGACCGTCCACCACGCGCCGCCCGCCATCAGCGTGTAGCACTCCGAGAGTGCGAGGCCCCAGTCCGCGGACGGCGGTTGAATGCCGAAGCCGAGAAACGACAGCGTGGCGACCGCGAAAATGGCATAGCCGAGCCGTACGGTGGCTTCCACGAATTGGCTGCAGCACGTTCGGCAGGATTTCCTCGAATATGATGTAGAAAGCGTTTTCGCCGCGCAATTGCGCGGCGAAAACGTAGTCGAGATTGCGTTCGGCGAGCACGGCGGCACGCACGGTGCGCGCAGTGATTGGCGTGAAAGTGATGCCGATCACCAGGATCACGGTGAGGTTGCTCGCTCCAACCGCCGCGAGGGCAAGCAATGACAACGATTACCAGCGGCAACGCGAGCACCGCGTCGATCAGCCGGTCGACCACATTGTCCACCCATCCATCGAAATAACCGACGGTCAAGCCAACCGCCGTCCCCGCCACGGTGCCAAACAGCGTGGCCAATGGCGCGATGGTGAGAATGTCGCGTGCGCCGACGATCACACGGGCGAACACATCGCGGCCGAGCTGATCGGTGCCGAACCAGTGCGTGGCGTCGGGCGGCGTGAGCGAGTTCAACGGATCGGACGCGTACGGGTCCTGCGGCACGACCCAATGTCCTATCAGCGCGCTGATCACGAACGTGGGCGAGCGCAACAGAGCCTTGCTGCGTTCAAAACGCGGTGCCTTGTGCGGTGCGGGGGCGACGGTTGCGGTGCTCATTGTGCATTCCCCACCCGCAAGCGTGGGTTCAACACAACGTACAACGCATCCGCGATCAGGTTCGCCGCCGTGCAGATCAACGCCCACAGTCAGCACACCCGCTTCGAGCATGGGGGAAATCCTTGCCCTTGGCTACGTTATAAATGAGCGAACCAATGCCCTGATAGTGAAACAGCGTCTCCACCACCAGGCCGTTGATCATGTAGCCGAGTTGCGTGGCTGCGACGGTGACGGTCGGCAGCAGCGCATTGCGCAGCAATTGCCGCATGATCACCACGCGGCGTGGCAGGCCCTTGAGGATCGCGGTGCGGGTGTAGTCGGCATCGAGCACCAACGGTACCGGCGCGTGCCATTCGGGCGATGTAGCCGAAAAACACCAGTACCAGCGGCAATACCGGCAAGATCAGATGCTGCAACTGAACGAAACCGTTCGACCCTGGCGGATACGTCGCTTCAATCGGCAGCCATTGCAGCCAGATGCCAAATATCAGGATCAGCACGATGGACGAGACGAACTCTGGCATCACCGTCGCCGATAACCCTGCAGATGGTCCAGTCAATCCAGCGCCCCTTGTGCACCGCGGCGTAGACACCGCTGGCAATGCCCAGCGGCACGACCACGATAAACGCCAACGCACCAAGCTTCGCCGAATTCAGCAACGCATTGCCTATGAAGGGCGCCACCGGCGCGCGATATAGAATACGACTCGCTCATGTCGCTGCGCAGGAAGTGGGGGATCCAGCCGGCATATTGCGTGAACAAGGGCCGGTCGACACCCAGTTGATTGAGTGCGGCGACCGCACGGGCGTCGGCTAGCGGACCGAGGATGGCACGGCCGACATCGCCGGGAAGCAACTGGCCGTCGGCGAACACGATCACCGACAACAGCCACAACGTGATGATCGCGAGCAGCAGCTTTACGCCCACGAACCGCGCAATGCGCGCGAGACTCAGAAAGAACCGGCTACGCGCCGATAGTCGCGCGTTCGAAGTACAACTGCGAAATGGCATCATTGAAGCGCACGCTTTTCACGTTCGCCCGCGTGACGATCAACTGATCGTAGAAATAGGGAATCACAAGCGGCGTTTCATCGAGCAACAGGGTCTGGATCTGGCCCGACAATTTTTTCTGCGATGCCACGTCGAGCGCCGCTGCGCGATTCATGCCGGGCGTCTGCGCGGTGTTGGTATCGAGTTGATCACCTTGACGCCGTTCTCGCGCCAGTCGGTGTGCTCATGGTCGTGCTCGTGCTGAGGTTCGTCGCTCATTGTCTTCGTCTCCGCTCATCCATGGAAAAGCTGCAGTCAACAGTCAATCTACGCCACAATTACGCTGGCAAAAAGCAAAAAGTCCGTTGCCGCCAGGAGGCAACAACGGACTTCATTCAATCGTCCAACTTGGCTTGGCGAGCCAGACAGCGTCTACTTGACCTTTGAATTCACGATGGCTTCCGCGACGTTGTTCGGCGTTTCTGCGTAGTGCTTGAACTCCATCGTGTACGTGGCGCGGCCCTGGGTGAGCGAGCACAACGTGGTCGAGTGCCGAACATTTCAGCCAGCGGCACCTCGGCGCGCACGATCTTGCCGCTGCCCGCGATGTCCTCCATGCCCTGCACGATTCCGCGGCATGAGGACAAATCGCCCATCACGTTGCCCATGAAATCCTCAGGCGTTTCCGCTTCCACACGGCCATCATCGGTTCGAGCAGCACCGTCTTGGCTTTCCTCATGCCGTCCTTGAACGCCATCGATCCAGCCAGCCATGCGGAACGCGTTTTCGTTCGAGTCCACGTGTGGTACGAACCGAAGGTCAGCGTCACCTTTCACGTCCACCACTGGATACCCCTACTTTCAGCGTTTCCTGAATACCCTTGTCGACCGCCGGAATGTATTCGCGCGGCACGACCCCGCCCTTGATGGCATCGACGAATTCGTAACCGCCGCCCGGCTTCTGCGGTTCCAGTTTCAGTACCACGCCCGTATTGACCGCACCTGCCCGACTGCTTGACGAACTTGCCTTCAATATCCTCGACCGGAATACGGATCTTCTCGCGATATGCAACCTGCGGTTTGCCGACCGTCGCTTCGACGCTGAACTCACGGCGCATCCAGTCCACCAGAATTTCCAGGTGCAATTCGCCCATGCCGGAAATAATCGTTTGGCCGGATTCCTGGTCGGTCTGCACGCGGAACGACGGATCTTCCTGCGCCAGCCGGTTCAACGCGATACCCATCTTCTCCTGGTCGGGTTTCGTCTTCGGCTCGACGGCCTGGGAGATCGCCGGTTCCGGGAAAATCATGTGCTCGAGAATGATCGGATGAGCCGGATCGCAGAGCGTGTCACCGGTGGTCACTTCTTTCAGGCCCACGGCCGCGGTAATATCGCCGGCGCGCACTTCCTTGATTTCCTGAGGCTCGTTCGCGTGCATCTGGAGAATCCGGCCAAGCCGTTCCTTCTTTTCCTTGATCGCGTTGTAGACCGTATCGCCGGAATTAACCACACCCGAATACACCCGGAAGAAGATCAACTGGCCGACAAACGGGGTCCGTCATGATCTTGAAGGCGAGCGCGGAGAACGGGTCTTCGTCGGTCGGATGACGCGCGTGTTTGTCGTATTCGTCCACACCCATAATCGCGGGCACGTCGGCCAGCGACGGCAGATAGTCGATCACCGCGTCCAGCATGGCCTGTACGCCCTAGTTCTTGAACGCGCTGCCGCAGAACATGGGGACGATCTCGCTCCTGAGCGTGCGCGCCCGGATGGCTTCCTTGATTTCGTCTTCGCTGATCGTTTCCCCGCCGATATACTTGTCCATCAGCGCTTCATTCGCGTCCGCTGAGGCCTCGATCATCTTCTCGCGCTATCTTCGGCGGTGGCGAGCAGGTTCGCGGGGATTTCCTGGTATTCGAACAGCACGCCCTGGCTGGCTTCGTCCCAGATGATTGCTTTCATCTTGACCAGCTCGATCACACCCTGGAAGTGCTCTTCAGCTCCCACGGGAATCTGCGTGGGCACGGCGACGCCTTTCAGGCGCTCGCCGATCTGGCGTTGCACGCGGAAAAAGTCTGCGCCCACGCGGCCCATCTTGTTGACGAACGCAATGCGCGGCACTTTGTATTTGTTGGTCTGGCGCCAGACCGTTTCGGATTGCGGCTGAACGCCGCCGACCGAATCATAGACCATGCAGGCACCGTCGAGCACGCGCATGGAGCCTTCCACTTCGATGGTGGAGTCGACGTGTCCCGGGGTATCGATGATGTTGATCCGATGTTCCGGATATTCCGGATAATTACCCGCCATGCCTTTCCAGAAGGCCGTGGTGGCGGCGGAGGTGATCGTGATGCCGCGCTCCTGTTCCTGCTCCATCCAGTCCACCGTGGCCGCGTCGTTGTGAAGCTCACCAATTTTGTGATTCACACCGGTGTAGAAAAGAATGCGTTCGGTGGTGGTCTTGCCGGCATCGATATGAGCGTTGATACCAATATTCCGATAGCGGTCGATGGGAGTCTTGCGGGGCACTTGAACCTCCTGTTGATTGGTTGGAGCTTTGTAGCCCGAACCGGACACAATGGCCCGACCGGCAGCTCCGGAGCGAAGCTTCGTGCTTGGTGGCCGCTTCGCTGATTTTATTAGGATAGCGCGTCGACAGGGTCTTTGCAGGATTCTTACCAGCTCGCCACAAAAGATGAACCTTTGATGACGCGTGGACGGTATTCCGGGCGCTGTCCCGCGTTGTGTCCCGTGCAACGTATAAGCAGAAACAAGCAAAAAGCCGGCGCGCGCAAAAAGCGGGCGGGCGGCTTCGGGCACGAATGGAACGACTGGCGCCAGGTGAACGGGGCGTGAGACGCTAACTACCCCGCTCGGGGCACACGTTATTGCGGTGCAGGCAACCTCTTGATCTGCATGCCCGGCTGAATCCCTTTCGACGCAAACCAGCCCTTGCTCATTTCCAGCGCATACACGCCATTGTTGCGCGGGCAGTGGTTGTTTTCCGTCTCAGCCTGCATTTCGTCGATATCTGTGACTGTTCCGTCCGCGCGCATGAACGCGATCGACAGCGGGATCAGCGTGTTTTTCATCCAAAAACAATGCACGGCCGTTTCATTGAAGACGAACAGCATGCCTTCGTTGGGCTCGAGTTTCGTGCGATACATCAGGCCTTGTTCGTGATCGGCGTCGTTCGCTGCAACGGCGGCGTCGATCACATACATGCCCGCGGTGAGTTTGGTGTGCGGGAAGTCGGTGGGGTTTTTCGCACCCGGTGGCATTTGTCCTGCTTCTGCAGCCAGCGGTTGAGCATGTGCTGCCAGCGGCACGACTGCAATTAACGAGACGAGCGGAACGGCTAGTGCAACAAGTGCGCGGTGCACCAGGCGACCAAGATCAAACCATGAAACCAAACGGCGCGAGAGCCCTGAAAGACCCACGGCGAAACTCCTGATGAGATGAAGCCGGTTAGCGAAGAATCGGTGAAGAACTGGCGCATGCTACTTGAGCGCGCGCACGCCGACAAAAAGTGCGTGGCGGATACACCCTGCGCAAATAACCAGACTCATTCAGAGACCCAAAGAAAAAGGCAGAAACCGTTGCGGGTGTCTGCCTTTCAATGCCGCTTTTGCGGCAGCACTACTTGGTTGTAGCGTCGCGTTACCGCGATCTATTACCAACTTACTCCGACGCGGCCGAAGCTGCCTTCTTGTGCGTAGCCTTCTTATGCGTCGTCGACTTCTTGTGCGACGCCTTGTGAGCGGTCGAAGCAGCTGCAGGAGCCGATGCTTCCGGGGCCGAAGCTTGTGCGAATGCAGCCGTTGCGAACAGGCCAGCGACGAGAGCAGCGATCAGTTTGTTCATGTTGTGAATCCTCAGCTTTAGTTTGATTTAACCTTGTGACCCGGTCGATGGAGTCATGTCGGTAAACGAGCCATCCACCTTTTGGTTGACAGGGGATTCGAACAAAACTTCGATCCCGCTGCGAGCGCTTGAACCTTACATAAAGCCTTCGCGTACAAGCTGTGTGTTGGGGTTCTTCGCTAATGCCGGATGGCGGGTTTAAGGCATCTACTGCGAATAACGCCGCATGCGGGGAGTCCGTTGACGTGTTTTTTTGCGATCATGCAACGGCGATTTTTTGGAAAACGAAATGAATTTGTAATATTTGAATGTCGGAGAGACTTGGCGCGTTTCAGACGATGCCGTTCCATGGCGCGCGTGGCGCCAGATTGATCGATGTACCCGGCTCTAATCCGAGCGTGAAGATATCGAGTGCGCCACCTACGCGCACGAGTCGCAGCGTTGGGTACCCGACTGCTGCGGTCATTCGACGCACCTGCCGATTACGACCCTCGGTGATCGACAGTTCGATCCAGGTGGTCGGAATAGCGGCGCGGTATCGGATGGGCGGGTTGCGCGGCCACAGTTGCTCTACCTGTTCCACCCGTTTCACGCCGCACGGTCGCGTCACGAAATCCCCCAGGTCGACGCCCGCGACCAGACGCTCGAGAGCGGCCGCGTCGGGCGCGCCATCCACTTGCGCCCAATACCGTTTGACCAGCTTGTGACGCGGTTCGGCGATACGTGCCTGAAGCGCGCCATCGTCAGTGAGGAGCAGCAGGCCTTCGCTGTCCGTGTCCAGGCGGCCGGTCGGATAAACGCCGGGCGTCTTCACCCAAACGCCGAGCGAAGGGTGCTTTTCGTGGGGTGAAAATTGACAGATCGTGCCGAACGGTTTGTTGAGGGCAAGCAACGGCATGGCGGGAAAATCGATAGGAAAACGAGGTAGTGCCCAAGAGGCGCGAGGGAGTCCGACGACTATGGCAGATGGCGCGATATAATGCATAATCCGAAACATCAAATCCTTAGTTTTATATAAGACGAATCGGGCAAATACTGATCGCAGCCACTGCACCAGCAGGTCATGTCCGGACCGTGCCCACGGGCATCGTTTTGCTGCAACGCAACGAACGGGTGCCGGGCAGGCTCCCCACACGGTGGGCTAGAATACCGGTCTGGTTGCCTTGGGCGCCGCGCCGGCATTGGCGCTGGCGGCCCCGGCCATCGTTCGCTCGTCCGCCTTTTCGCCGAATTTCCGAACGCATTCTGCGCATTTCTGTAGTTAGCTAGCCCAGCCATCTTTGGAGTCGACCATGCCGTATCAGCACATCAAGGTTCCGACGGGCGGTGACAAGATCACCGTTAATGCGGATTACTCGCTCAACGTTTCCGACCAGCCGATCATCCCTTTTATCGAAGGTGATGGTACGGGTGTGGACATCACGCCGGTGATGATCAAGGTCGTCGACGCAGCGGTGGAAAAAGCCTACGCAGGCAAGAAGAAGATCCACTGGATGGAAATCTTCGCGGGCGAGAAGGCCACCAAGGTCTATGGCCCGGACATGTGGCTGCCGGATGAAACGCTGGACTTGCTGAAGGAATATGTCGTTTCTATCAAAGGGCCGCTCACCACGCCGGTCGGTGGCGGCATTCGTTCGCTGAACGTCGCGCTGCGCCAGCAACTCGACCTCTATGTCTGCCTGCGCCCGGTGCAGTATTTCAAGGGCGTACCTTCACCGGTGCGCGAGCCGGAAAAGGTCAACATGGTCATCTTCCGCGAGAACTCGGAAGACATCTACGCCGGTATCGAATGGGCGGCCGAGTCGGAAGAGGCGAAGAAGGTCATCAAGTTCCTGCGCGAAGAAATGGGTGTGACGAAGATCCGCTTCCCGGATACGTCGGGTATCGGTGTCAAGCCTGTGTCGCGTGAAGGCACGGAGCGACTGGTTCGCAAGGCGATCCAGTACGCCATCGACCACAATCGCAACACCGTCACGCTCGTACACAAGGGCAACATCATGAAATACACGGAAGGTGCGTTTCGTGATTTCGGCTATGCGCTGGCGCAGAAGGAGTTCGGTGCGGAACTCATCGACGGCGGTCCGTGGATGAAGATCAATAGCCCGAAGGGCGGCGACATTGTGCTAAAGGACGTTATCGCGGATGCGTTCCTCCAGCAGATCCTGCTGCGCCCGGCTGAGTACGACGTGATCGCGACGCTCAACCTGAACGGCGATTATGTGTCGGACGCCCTCGCGGCTCAGGTTGGCGGTATTGGCATTGCGCCGGGCGCGAACATGTCGGATTCGGTGGCCATGTTCGAAGCCACACACGGCACCGCGCCGAAATATGCGGGTAAGGATTACGTGAATCCGGGTTCGGAAATCCTGTCGGCGGAAATGATGCTGCGCCACCTCGGCTGTACCGAAGCGGCGGACGTTATCATCAAAGCGATGGACGCGTCGATTCTGAAAAAGCGCGTGACGTATGATTTCGCGCGTTTGATGGAAGGTGCGACGCAGGTTTCATGCTCGGGCTTCGGGCAGGTGCTGATCGAAAATATGTAAGTTCGTATCAGGCAATTTCACGAAGTCCCTGGAACCCCAATTGAGTTTGACTCGCCGGGGGTTTTTTGTGTGCGCCCTGCATTGGCGCAGTCCTGGCGGCGTAAGTCACTCCCGTGACTTGAGCACTGCGAACGAAGCGAAGCGCAATTGCGCGGGGGCGCGTTAGGGATTTGAGAAACCTATCTGTTAGGTTTATGATCGTCCCATGCCCACTATCCTTACGCTGAATGGCCTCCAAGTAGTGATCTACCCGGCGGACCACAGGCTGGCACACGTTCATGTGCAAGGAGCAGGATTCGAGATTGTGTTTGATCTGAATTGCCCGAATGGCCCTCTTGATGTCCCCAATACAGGAAGGTTTCGAACGCTAGTATTGGCCGCGTGGCGAAACTGATTGTGCCGTCCTTATCCAACCTGTGCGGAGCCTGGAGAGATATTCATGGCAATTACAAATGGAGTCCATCGCGGCGGGGCGAAAGGCGGGGGAGGTGATCGGGCCGTGCGCAGTCGCAGCGCGCTACCGTCGCTCCATCGCCAAAATAGAGGTCGATTTCGACAACGGCGTGACGCTGGCCGTCCCGGTTGCCCTGATTCAGGGTCTCGGCGGCGCGAGCGACGTGGATCTAAAAGTGATCGAGATTTCCCCGACGGGCTGGGGCTGGGGCTTGCGCTTTCCTAAACTCAACGTGGACTTGTACGCGCCTGCGCTGTTCGAGGGCATTTACGGTTCAAAGGTCTGGATGAAGCAATTGGCGAGCCGCGCCGGCTCGGTCAAGTCGGACGCGGAGGCCGCGTCGTCCCGGGAAAATGGCAAGAAAGGCGGACGCCAGCGCAAGGTTCGACCGGAACACGAGCACGCGTAACGGATCCTCTTGGGGTCGCCTTCAATTTTTTCAGCTTTTGATTTTAGATAGACGGCATTGGGAGAATCGGCGCCTCACCAACAAATGACGCATTCGGTCGGCGCAAACGCTGGCAATCTCCCACCCATCAGTCCAGCCCGCTTTCAGCAGATATTTTCTTTCAATAAGTAAGACGGACTCCTCGGTGGGGTCGCCGATGTTTTTCGCGCGACGCTAAACAGCTTCAGCCGCGCCTCAATGAAAAACGGCCCGAGCGCGGTGCATTCGGACCGTTGAATCTCGCCGTTCCATTCAACCGCCGGATAACCAAAACACTTACCTGTACGGTTTTACGGCACGCGGTCGGGTTTCGATGGCATTGAGCTATCGAACACGGTCAGGCAGATTCCTGGATGTTCGATGCCTGTTTGCCCTTGGGTCCCTGGACGATCTCAAAGCTGACCTTCTGGCCTTCCTTGAGTGTCTTGAAACCATTCATCTGTATCGCCGAGAAATGTGCAAACAGATCCTCGCCGCCTTCATCAGGCGTGATGAATCCGTAGCCTTTCGCGTCGTTGAACCATTTGACCGTACCAGTTGACATCACTTCCCCTCTTACTCTCGTCGCTACCACGAGCACGCTCGAAAAGCTTGGCGACCCACAATGTGAACCGCCCCCTCCTCACAAGCTCACCGCGGCCTTTCTTCACCTGAACCACGTCGGAAAAAAGTGCCAAATTAATTGTTTAATCTTCTTAAATCAAGTGTCAAGAAAATTTTGAGATGGTGCTGAAGACGTTGTAAAGACCTCATTTCAAGGGTTTTTCCCGCTTTGCGCGTATCCCGCCGCACAAGCACTCCATCTTGAAAAGTCGCATAATCGACGCACATGGCAGTATAGGCAACAGGCGGCTGCCACCCATAGCCGCAGCGGGTTGCAGGAGTAAGTCGCACGAGTGATTCGAACAACTGGGTCACTCAGTCAACCGCAGCGGCAGAGCGTCCAATCCGGCGCTCAAGGCCGCCCGCGTCCGCATGGACAATTCGTTTTTTGAGAGCTGTGCGATACTGGATTCAACGATGTTTCAAGAGGGCTGGCCTTTGTCACAAAGGCTGGCGGAATTCAGCAAGCGACAGGTTGCGCGAAGTGTGCGGCGGCCCTGTTCGGTTCTCACGGCGAACGGAGTTTTGGCGAGATGGCGAACCTGTCCGAGTTGTTTAGAATGGGCGTATGGTGATCAATCCCAACAAGCAGGATGGCACCGTACTGGAGCGGCAGGAGCAAAAGCTGAAACAGCCGTCCATGTACAAAGTGGTGCTGCTGAATGACGACTTCACGCCGATGGAATTCGTCGTGTTTGTCGTGCAGGAACATTTCAATAAAGATCGTGAGACTGCGACGCAAATCATGCTGAAGGTTCATCGCGAAGGCAGGGGAGTTTGTGGGGTCTATACGCGGGATATCGCGTCGACCAAAGTTGAGCAAGTCGTTAGCCACGCGAGGCAAGCGGGTCATCCGCTGCAGTGTGTGATGGAGAAAGCATGATTGCCCAGGAACTGGAAGTCAGTCTGCACATGGCGTTTATGGAAGCACGTCAGGCGCGGCACGAGTTCATTACGGTCGAGCATCTTTTACTGGCCTTGTTGGATAACCCGACCGCGGCTGAAGTGTTGCGCGCATGCGCAGCAAACATTGAAGATTTGCGGCAAAACTTGCGCAATTTCATTCACGACAACACCCCGACCGTGCCCGGCACGGACGACGTCGATACCCAGCCGACGCTTGGTTTTCAACGTGTGATTCAGCGCGCGATTATGCACGTGCAATCGACATCGAACGGTAAGAAGGAAGTGAGCGGCGCGAACGTGCTTGTCGCTATCTTCGGTGAAAAAGATTCACATGCCGTCTACTATCTGCAACAGCATGGAATGACGCGCCTGGACGTCGTCAATTTCATCTCGCATGGCATCGCGAAGACGAATACGGGCGACGCCGCGAAGGCCAACAGCGACGCGAATCCCGAAGCGGAAGACGCGGCTGCGCAAAAGGAAACGCCACTTGCGCAGTTCACGCAGAACCTGAACCAGCTTGCGAAGGACGGCAAGATCGATCCGCTGATTGGCCGCGAACTGGAAGTCGAGCGTGTGGTGCAAGTGCTGTGCCGTCGCAGAAAGAACAATCCGCTGCTGGTTGGTGAGGCCGGCGTCGGTAAAACCGCTATAGCAGAGGGGCTCGCCTGGCACATTACGCGTGGCGAAGTGCCGGATATTCTTGCGGACGCCCAGGTGTATTTGCTGGATATGGGCGCATTGCTGGCCGGTACTAAATACCGTGGCGATTTCGAGCAACGCCTCAAGACGGTGTTAAAGGAGTTGAAGGAACGCCCGCACGCGGTGTTGTTCATCGACGAAATTCACACGCTGATTGGTGCGGGCGCAGCGTCCGGCGGCACGCTGGATGCATCGAATCTGCTGAAGCCGGCGCTGTCGTCGGGTCAGTTGAAGTGCATCGGCGCGACCACGTTCACGGAATATCGCGGGATCTTCGAAAAAGACGCAGCGTTATCGCGTCGTTTCCAGAAGGTCGACGTTGCCGAGCCGACCGTCGAGCAGACTATCGCGATCCTGCGCGGTCTCAAGTCGCGTTTCGAAGAACACCACGGCGTGAAGTATTCGTCGGGTGCGCTGTCCGCGGCGGCTGAGTTGTCGGCACGCTTTATCACGGACCGGCATCTGCCCGACAAGGCTATCGACGTGATCGACGAGGCGGGCGCGGCGCAACGCATCCTGCCGAAGTCGAAGCAGAAGAAGACTATTGGCAAGAACGAGATCGAAGAGATTATCTCAAAGATCGCGCGCGTGCCGGCGCAAAGCGTGTCAGTGGATGATCGCAGCAAGTTGCAGACGCTGGATCGCGACCTGAAGAGCGTGGTGTTTGGTCAGGATCAGGCGATTGATGCACTCTCTGCCGCTATCAAGATGGCGCGGGCAGGTCTCGGCAAAACGGACAAGCCAATTGGCGCGTTCCTGTTCTCGGGCCCGACGGGCGTCGGCAAGACGGAAGTGGCCAAGCAATTGGCGTTCACGCTGGGTATCGAATTGCTGCGCTTCGACATGTCCGAGTACATGGAGCGTCACGCGGTCAGCAGGCTGATCGGTGCGCCGCCGGGATATGTCGGATTCGATCAAGGCGGTTTGCTGACAGAAGCCGTCACAAAGAAGCCGCATTGCGTGCTGTTGCTCGACGAAATCGAAAAAGCGCATCCGGATATCTACAACGTGCTGCTGCAGGTGATGGACCACGGCACGCTGACCGACAACAACGGCCGCAAGGCGGATTTCCGCAACGTCATCATTATCATGACGACGAATGCGGGCGCCGAAGCCATGCAGAAGTCGGTGATTGGTTTCACGAATCGTCGGGAAACCGGCGAAGAAATGGCCGATATCAAGCGGATGTTCACGCCTGAGTTCCGCAATCGTCTGGACCAGATCATCAGCTTCCGCTCGCTGGACGAAGAAATCATCATGCGGGTGGTCGACAAGTTCCTGATGCAACTGGAAGATCAGTTGCATGAGAAGAAGGTCGACGCGGTCTTCACCGACAGCTTGCGCGCGCATCTGGCGAAGCACGGTTTCGACCCGCTGATGGGTGCACGTCCCATGCAGCGCCTGATCCAGGACACGATCCGTCGTGCTCTGGCGGACGAACTGCTGTTCGGCAAGCTGATGTCGGGCGGGCGTGTAACGGTGGACGTCGACGAGAACGACAAGGTGGCGCTTACGTTCGATGAAAGTCCGGTGCCGCGCAATCCGAATCCGGAAGCGGTTGAGGTCGAGTGACAGGATAGTAGCGGTGACTGAAGTCAGGTGACAAACGCTTTTTTGCGTCCGCGTTTGTGGTGTGGAAATGCCTTCAAGAGGTTGATTTGAGCTTTAAACGTGGGTCGTTCGAGGCCGTCGTCGAACGGGAGAAGGGCCTGCACCGGAGTTTGACCGCCGGACAGATGTCGATGATCGCTATCGGCGGGGCGATTAGCACGGGGCTTTTTTAAGTAGCGGTTTCGCAATCGGTTTCGTTGGACCGAGCGTGAGTTATGCGATCGGCGCGCTGATCGCGTTGTTGCTGATGGGCACGCTGGCGGAAATGACCATCGCGCATCCGACTTCCGGGTTGTTCGGCGCGTACGCGGAATTTTACATCGGGCCGCTGGCGGGATTTCTTGTACGCTACGCGTACTACTGGTCGGTCGTCGTATTTGCGGTCGGTACCGAGGTCAGCGCAGTCGCGGTGTTCATGAAGTACTGGTTCGGTTCGCGAACGTGCCGGGCTGGTATTGGATCATTGGTTTTTCCGCCGTGCTGATTGGCGTGATCGAATACGCGTTCTCGATGCTGAAAATCGTGGCGATCGTTGTGTTTATCTTGCTCGGCGCGGTGTTCGTGATGGCGCGCCGGTGTCGTCCTTCCGGCGTCGGGCTGAACAACTTCACGGCGCACGGTGGGTTTTTTCCCCACGGCGTGAAGGGCATGTGGTTCGCGGTCATTGTTTCCATCTTCAGTTACCTGAACATCGAGACGATCACAGTCGCGGCCGGCGAAGCGCGTGACTCGCAACGTGCCGTGGCGCGAGCGTTTTGCTCGAACGTGTTCCGGGTGCTCTTTTGATCTGCTCACGCTGGCGTTGATGCTCGCAATCGTCCCCTGGACACAGGCAAGCACCGACGAAAATCCGTTCGTCAAAGTGATGGCCGCGACGCACCTGCCGTTTGCTGCGGGCGTGATCGACTTCGTGGTGCTGGTCGCGGCGCTTTCCGCGATGAACAGCCAGCTCTACCGCGCATGATGTTCAGCCTGTCGCGGGCCGGTTACGCGCCGGCGCGCTGTCCTTGTCGACCGGCGGCGGCATTGCCTTGGCCACGATTCTGACCGCGTTCTAGCCGGATATGGCGTTCGGCTTGATGATGTCGATCACCATCTTCGGGGCGATGTTCGCGTGGCTGATGATTTTCGTCACGCACCTCTTTTTCCCGCGCCTGCTATGACGGACCGGCGCCGTCTGGATGGTGCTGCATCCGTTTGGAAGTTTGGCTGGGGCGGGTTTGATGACGGCAATCATGACCACGACTGCCTTCACGAACGAATTCCGCATGATGCTCTTCTACGGCCTCGCATTCATGGTCGTTCTCGTCGCGACCTACTTGCTCTGGTATAGGAAGCGGTAGAAAGCGCGGGTAAACACTGGCCAGAAACTCCTTGGCGTGCTTTTCGTTTCGAAACGAAAGTGCAAAGGTGGTGCCGTCCGTGTTGGCCAACAAGAACTCGCTTCATCGGCGTCTGCGTATCGTCGAACTTGTCCGCAAGCGCGGGGAGGTGTCGGTCGACGAACTCGCTACGGCGTTCGACGTCTCCAGCGTCACGATCCGCTCGGACCTGAACTACCTGGAGCAGCAACACTACCTAATTCGGGCGTTTGGCAAGGCGCGGTACGTCGCCCAGCGGCCTAGAGAGAATCTGTTGGCGGGAGAAGAGCCTTCGGGCGCGATGCGGCAGGCTGCGGACATGGCGATTGCGCGGATGGCCGCGGATTTCATCGATGACCATGCGTCGGCGTTCATTGGCGCGGGTCTGATCACGCATAAGCTGCTGCCGCTGCTCGCCGACCGCGCGAACCTCGCGTTGACGCTCAACGACATTTCGATGGTGCCGACCGTCCAGCGTTTCATGTGCTGCGAATTGCGTCTCACCGGCGGTTCGCTGGATGACAATTCCATCGTGCTGCTTGGGCCGAACACCAAGCGCTCGCTGTTTGCGCTGTCGCTGGACCTGGTGGTGCTGGAGGCAAGCGGGGTATTGATCGCGAGGGCAATTTGCTGTGCGCCGATCCGCGTCTGGCAGGCGTATACAAAGCCGCATTGAAGAACGCAAAGCGCAGCGTGGTCGTGGCCTACCAGCCCGCGTTGCAAGGCGATGGCGAGGCTTTCTGCCACGTTAGCCGCCTGGGCGGACTGGTGCTCGATGACGCCATTGACCCGCCAACACTCGACCTGATTCTCAAGGCCGGACTGGACGTGCATCGGCGGGAAGAATGGATTCCTGAATTTCGTAGTCAGTAACCCTAAACAATAACTGGAGACAATTGCATGTTTCGTCGTTTACTCTTGGTTGTCCTCGTCACCACGTTCGCGGCAATGGCCGCTCACGCCGCCGATGTGAAGATTGGTGCGTCGCTGCTCATGCAACAACATTCGTTCTACGTTGAACTCGCTAACGTGATGAGGGCGGAAGCGGCGAAGGATCACGCGCAGATCGATATTGCGATTGCGAACCAGGACCTGAGCAAGCAGATTGCCGACGTCCAGGATTTCGTAACTAAAAAGGTCGATGTGATCGTGATTTCGCTTGTGGATTCAAAAGGCGTGAAGGCTGCCGTGCTGACGGTGCAGCGCGCATGGCGTTGAAGTCGCGTCGCACATTGCCACCGATAACTACGCGGGCGGCCTGCAAGCCGGCGCGTTGATGTGCAAGGTGCTGGGTGGCAAAGGCAAGGTCGGTGTGATCGACTATCCGACGATTCAATCGGTGATTGACCGCGTGACAGGCTTCAAGAAGGCGCTGGAAGCATGTCCCGATGTGAAGATCGTCGCGGTGCAGCCGGGCATCACACGCGCCGATGCGTTGAGCGCCGCGCAAAACATGCTGCAGGCGAATCCTGATCTCGCGGGCATCTTTGGCTTTGGCGATGACGCCGCTATGGCTGCAGCGGTGGCCGGCAAATCGGCGGGGAACCACGTGAAAGTGATCGGTTTCGACGGCATGCCGGAAGCACGCGCAGCAGTCGACAAGAACCCGAACTTCGTTGGCGTGATCCACCAGTACCCGGACAAGATGGGCGCGCTCGCCGTGGATACCGCCGTGAAGGTTGCGGAAAAACAGGCCGTGCCGAAGCTGCAACCGGTGACGCCGGGTCAGTACCTGAACGCTTCAGTGAAATGAATACGGTTTTAAAACCTCGCGACCCCGTGCCGCTCCTCGAGTTGCGCGGTATCGCGAAATCGTTTGGGCAGGTGGAGGCGATCAAGGAAGTGTCGCTCTCCATTTTGCCGGGCTGCGTTCACACGCTGCTCGGCGAGAACGGCGCGGGCAAGTCCACGCTGATGCAGATTCTCGCGGGCGTTCACGCGCCCACGCGTGGCGAGATATTCCTGAACGGATCGTTGGCGAATCCCGGCGAGTCGCAGAAAGCGGGCATTGCGATCATCTATCAGGAACTAAGCCTCGCGAAAAATTTGAGCGTGGCTGAAAACATGTTCGCGGGGCATGAGCCGCGAAGGTTTGGCGTCGTCGATTTCAAGCGTTTGTATGCGCAAGTGCAGACGTTGCTTGACAGCCTGGGTATCGATATTGATGCCACTGCACCCGTGTCGCGTCTGTCCATGGTGCAGCGTCAGCTCGTGGAAATTGCCAAGGCGCTGAGCCGTGACGCATCGCTCGTGATCACGGACGAACCGACGTCCTCGTTGAGCGACCGCGAAGCGGGGATCCTTTTTCATATCGTCACGAAGCTGACGGCGAAGGGCGCGGCGGTTGTATATATCTCGTACCGGATGGACGAGATCATGCGCATCTCCAACGATATCTCGGTCATGTGCGACGGTCGTTACATCGCGACATTGCAAAAGGACGAAACCACCATTGCTGCTTTGATCGCGATGATGGTCGGCCGGGAAATGAGCGATGTGCATCCGCGCCGCGAGACGCCCTATGTTCATCCGCTGCAGCCGCTGCTCACGGTCAGTCATCTCACGTTTCCCGGTCAATTCGAAGACGTCAGCTTCGAGATTCACGCCGGCGAGATCCTCGGTTTCTTCGGCTTGATCGGCGCGGGTCGCTCGGACGTGATGAAGGCGCTATTCGGCATCGGCCGGTCAAGTGGCGAGATCACCATGAGCGGCAAGCGCCTGAAGTTGCGCAATCCGGCGCATGCCATCCGCGAGGGCATTGCGTTCATCACGGAAGACCGTAAGCACGAAGGCCTCGTGCTGATGCATTCGATCACCAACAACGTGACCATAGCGAGTTTCGAAGAACACGGTTCGCGCTTCGGCATCCTGAACCGCCGCTTCGAACGCGATCACGCACATGAACATCCGTGCGTCCGGGCCGTTGCAGGCAGTTGGAAACCTGAGCGGAGGCAATCAGCAGAAAGTGGTGTTCTCGAAATGGCTAGCGTTGAAACCAAAGGTCCTGATCCTCGATGAACCCACGCGCGGCGTCGACGTGGGCGCGAAGTTCGAGATTTATCGCGTGATCCGCGAGCTGGCTTCGACCGAGACCGCGATCATTCTTGTCTCGTCCGAATTGCCGGAAGCGCTCGTCATGAGCGATCTCCTCGTCGTGATGCGCGAGAAACGCATCGTCCACGAATTCAGTGCGCACGGTGAATTGTCCATCAGGCAGCCCATCACGCAGGAAGAAGTGATGTCGTACGCAACGGGAGCCACAACAGCATGAACCCGACTCAACTCAGCGACGCCGCGTCCACGCGCCGCTCACGCAAGCGGTGCGCTGCAACGCGCGGTCTGGCACTACGTACGGCGGGATCGTCGTGGGGCTGATCGTGCTGTGTGGATTCTTCTAGGCACTGTCGCCAAACTTCATGTCGGTGAACAACCTCGTGAACGTGGTGATGCAGGTTTTCATCATTGCCATTCTCGGTTTCGGCATGACGTACGTGCTTTTGCTCTGCGATATCGACCTGTCGGTCGGCGCGACCATGGCGCTGGTCGGCACCGTCTGCGCGTTCGCGCACTGGAGCATGGCGCGTCGCCGCTCGCAGCCGTGCTCGCCGCCATGATGGCCACAGGGCTCGTCCTGGGGGGCCGTGCACGGCTCGCTGTCCGCCTTGCTCCCCGGGTCGTTTATTGTCACGGTCGCCACCATGGGCGTTTTCTGGGGCTTGGCCTACCTGACGTCGAACGGCGTGCCCATTTCGATCAACGACGACCGCTTTGCTTTCCTCGGCAACGGCCTCGTGCTGGGTATTCCGCTGCCGATCTGGATCCTCGCCGTTTTGCTGCTGTTGAATCACCTCGTGCTCTCGCGTACCGTATTTGGATGCAAGGCGTATCTGGCGGGTGGAAATCGCGAGGCGGCACTGTATTCGGGTATCGATGTAAACAGGCTGCGAATCATGATTTTCATGATTCGGGTTTGCTGGCGAGTATTGGCGGCGTGCTGATGACGTCGCGGCTTTATTCCGCGCAGCCGAATGCGGGAATTGGCTATGAGCTCGACGCCATCGCCGCCGCGGTGCTCGGCGGAACGAGTCTCTCCGGCAGCTACGGAACGATCACGGGGACGCTGATCGGCGCGCTGATTATCGGCGTCATCAACAACGGGATGAACCTGCTCAGCGTTCCGTATTTCTACCAGCTCATCGTGAAAGGCATCGTGATCCTGGTCGCGGTGTGTATCGATGTTCAAACGAAGAAACGTCATGCCTAATCCAAACGCTGTTACATCCAGGTCCGGCACCATCGTCGCGATGGGCGAGATCCTGGTCGAGATCGTGGCCACGCGCGTAGGCCAGAGCTTTCGTGAACCGGGCACGCTCATTGGGCCATTTGCGAGCGGCGCATCTTGATCAGGTCGCGAAGCTCGGCAGCCCATGCGCGATGATCGGTTGTGTGGGCGATTACGATTTTGGCGTGCTCAACGTCGAGCGCTTGCGCACGGATGGCGTGGATGTGTCGGGTATCGCGGTACTGAAAGACGCGACAACGGGCAGCACGTTCGTGACGTATCGCGAGGATGGCGATCATGACTTCATCTACAATATTACGAACAGTGCGTCGGCGCAGTTGTCGGTGGCAAATCTGCGTGAGGACCTGCTAGCGAAGTGCGGCAACTTCCATGTGATGGGGTCGTCGTTGTTCTCGTTCAGGATCATCGAGGCGATGAAACAGGCTATTGAACGGTGAAGACGCACGGCGGCACCGTGAGCTTCGATCCAAACATCCGCAAGGAAATGCTGCGGATTCCGGAGATGCGCGACGTGCTCGACTACACGGATGTCTTCCTGCCAAGCGGTCACGAAGTGACCCTGCTCGCCAGCGCGACATCGGAGCGTGGAGCAATTGATGAACTGCTGAAGCGCGGCGTGAAGGAGGTGATCGTGAAGCGGGGCGCGCAAGGTTGCAGTTACTTCGATGCCAACGGCGAGACGCATCGGCCCGCCTTCAACAAGGTTCAAGAGCTCGATCCGACCGGCGCGGGCGATTGCTTCGGCGCAACGTATATCAGTTGCCGCGCGCAGGGCAAGGACGTGGAGACGGCGTTGAAATATGCGTGCGCAAGCGGCGCGCGTGCGGTCGGCGTGAAAGGCCCGATGGAAGGCACGGCAACGTTCGCCGAACTCGATACATTCCTGCAATCAGCCACGGAGTGAAGCCATGAACTTGATCGTCTCGCGTTTGAGCAATGCACACCCGGCATCGGCATGGCTTGCCGGTATCTATTCGATCTGTTCCGCGCCCCCGTGGGTGCTGGAAGCGGCGATGCGCCAGGCGCTGGAAGACCAGACGCCGTTGTTGATCGAATCGACGTCCAATCAAGTCGATCAGTACAGCGGTTATACCGGCATGAAGCCCGCTGATTTTGTGGACCTCGTGCGAGGGATCGCTGAACACGTCGGCTTCCTGCACGAGCATCTGATTCTCGGCGGCGATCACCTTGGGCCAAACGCGTGGCGCCTTCTTCCCGCTGATGAGGCCATGCAACGTGCGGACGCGTTGATCGACGCATATGCTCGGCGGGATTCACGAAGATTCACCTCGATACCAGCATGTCGTGCGCCGATGATCCCGAGCGTTTGTCGGATGCGGTGGTTGCTGCGAGGGCGGCGCGCTTGTGCGCGGTAGCCGAGGCCGCGGTCAAGCGTGCGGGTCTCGGCGTGAGTCCTGTGTACGTGATCGGTACCGAGGTACCTGTGCCGGGCGGGGCGGCGGAAAAGCTGGAAAAGTTGTTGAACCGACATCGCGTGAAGCGGCGATTGAAACGGCGTTGGTCCACAGACAAGCGTGGCAAGAACATGGCGTACAGGACACGTGGCCGCGTGTCATTGCGCTCGTTGTGCAACCCGGCGTGGAATTCGATCACACGAAGGTGATCGACTATGCGCCGGCACGGGCTGAGTCGTTGAAGAGCGCACTGGATGACCTGCAGGCATGGTCTTCGAAGCGCATTCCACTGATTACCAAATGCCCGAAGTGCTAAGCGCCTTAGTCCGCGATGGCTTTCGCATTCTCAAGGTCGGTCCGGGCGTGACGTTCGCATTGCGCGAGGCGTTGTACGCTTTGGCGGATATCGAAACGCAGTTGGTCGGTGCGCGTAAACGATCAAACCTACGCGATGTAGTGGAGCGCGTGATGCTGAGCAAACCCGGCTACTGGGAGAAGTATTATTACGGCGATGCAGAACAGCAACGCGTGTTACGCACCTACAGCTATAGCGACCGCGTGTGTTATCGTTATTACTGGGCCGATGCGAAGATCGACGCGGCGGCGCAAACGCTGCTGGATAACCTGAGCGCCTTGAAGATTCCGGAGAACTTGCCTCAGCCAGTACCTTGCCCGAGCAGTATTGGGCGGTACGACGCCGACAATCGAAAAACGAGCCGCTCGCGCTGGTGCAAGATCGCGTGCGGCAGGTCATTCGAACGTTACGCGGCGGCGTGCCACACATAAGGCTTTTTTTAGCGGCCCAAACGCTCAGTGCTTGCCCGTGCTACCGAAACTACCGGCGCCGCGCAGTCATCGACAATATTGAACGTTGCCTGCACCACCGGCACGATCACCATTTGCGCGAGGCGTTCAAGCGGGTTCAGCGTGAACGCGGTCGCGCCGCGATTCCACGTCGAGATCATCAACTGGCCCTGGTAATCCGAGTCGATCAAGCCGACCAGATTCCCCAGAACCACGCCATGCTTATGGCCCAAGCCTGAGCGCGGAAGAATCACCGCCGCATAACCCGGATTTCGATATGAATCGCCAGGCCCGTGGGCACCAGCGCCGTCTGGCCGAGTTCAAGCGTAATGGCTTCGTCCAGGCACACGCACGCAGGTCGAGTCCGGCGCTGCCGGGCGTGGCGTAGGCGGGCAGATAGTCGCGCATGCTCGCATCGAGGATCTTGATGTCGAGTTTCATGAGGTCTGTTTGTTGAGTTCGAACGCTTCAGCCAGCAGTTCATACGAGCGCATGCGCGCCGGGTAACTTCCCGCAACCGTCAACACGATCAGTTCGTCGGCGTCGAAGCTTTGCTGGAGTTCATGCAATTGTTCGGTCACGCGTTCCGGCGTGCCAATGATGCTGCGACTTTTTTCCGGGCAAAACGCTCAGTTCGCGTTCGCCGAACGCTTGCCTAGCGCCTTGCGCAATCGATGGAATCGGCATGTTCGCTCGTACGCCATCTGCACGCGGCGTAAATCGACCGCGCATTCCAGTGCGGCGGCTTCCGCTTCGGTATCGGCGCAAATCACGAACACGACCGCAGCCAGATAAGGCTTAGAGTCATTGCGCCGACACAAGGCCTCCGCCACCCGGTGCCCATACAGCGCGTTGATGAAATGCGCGAACGCGAAACGAATACCGAGCTGCGCTGCGAGCAAGCTGCCGAAGTCGCTGGAACCGAGCATCCACAACTCGGGGCGCGTGGCAATTTCCGGCTGCAGCAACACGCCATGCGCGAGGTGATCCTCGGGCAGCGTGCCGTCGAACAGGCCGACAAGTTCACCCACTTGCGCTGCGGGAAAATATCGCCGCGATTGTAGTCACCTGCTGCCACCGCTTGCGCGGTACGCATGTCGCCGCCGGGTGCACGCCCAACTCCCCGGTCCACGCAATTCGGAAACAGCGCTTCGAGCATCAGGAACTGTTCTGCAACCTTGAACGAGCTTTAATAGGGCAGCATGACACCACCCGAGCCGATCCGGATTCGCTGCGTAATGTTGCTGTTGCCGATTCGCGCGAGCATGACTTCAGGACATGGATTCGATACCCCGCGCAAACCGTAATGCTCGGTGCACCAGTAACGCGTGTAGCCGAGGTCATCGGCAAGTCGCGCGAGATCCAGCGTGGCCGCGATTGCGTCGGCGGTGCTATGGCCGTGAATGACCGGCGTTTGATCGAGTAAGGAGAGTTTCGTCGTCATGGTCTGGACAATGGGCTAAGACAGCAAGGGAACCGCCACGCGGCGCCCGTTTCGCAATCTCGGCAATCAGCAATTTCGCAAGCAGCTTTTTATCGGCACGTGGCAGGCGCGTGATGCCCGACGCTTCGAACAGCACGACTTCGTTGTCGTCGAGACTGAAGGTCAGCGGTCCGAGATTGCCGATCAGTAGTGGCACGTTCTTGCGTGCGCGTTTCTCCTCGCCATGCACTTCGAGATCGCCGCTTTCCGCCGCGAAACCAACGCAATACGGCGGATTCGGCAAATGCGCGACGGTCGCGAGGATGTCCGGGTTTTCGGCGAACATGAAGGTGGGCATCGGCTGATTGGCGGTCTTCTTGATCTTGTACTCGCTCAGGCGATCGACGCGCCAATCCGCGACTGCCGCCACCGCGATAAAGATGTCCGAGTCCGGCGTGGCGTGCAGCACCGCGTCGTGCATTTGCTGCGCGGTCTGCACATCTTCGCGATATACACCCCAGGGCGTTTCCAGCGCGACTGGTCCGGCTACGAGATGCACGTCGGCACCGGCCTGAGCCGCCGCGCGTGCGAGCGCGAAGCCCATCTTGCCGGACGAGCGGTTGGTAATGCCGCGTACCGGATCGAGCGGTTCGAAGGTCGGACCGGCCGTAATCAACACGCGATGCCCTTGCAGGATCTTCGGCTGGAAGAACGCGCAGATGGTTTCGTATGTTGCCGAGGGTTCCAGCATCCGGCCATCGCCCACTTCGCCGCACGCTTGCGCGCCGGAGTCGGGGCCCAGCACTTGCACGCCATCGGCACGCAGTTGCGCGACGTTGCGTTGCGTTGCCGGGTTTTGCCACATCTGGCGGTTCATTGCGGGGACGACGAGCAGCGGACAATCGCGCGCCACGCATAGCGTGGAAAGCAGGTCGTCGCAATTGCCATGCGCGAGCTTGGCGATGAAGTCGGTGGAGGCGGGCGCGATCACGATTGCATCGGCTTCACGCGACAAATCGATATGCGCCATGTTGATCCGCGCGTCCCATTGCGACGTGTACACGGGACGGCCAGACAACGCCTGCATGGTGACAGGCGTGATGAATTGTGTGGCGACCTCGGTCATCACGATCTGCACGGTCGCGCCGGCTTTCACCAGCAGACGCGTGAGTTCGGCGATCTTGTAGCATGCGATACCGCCCGACAGCCCAAGTACGAGATGCTTTCCTGCGAGTTCTGCGTTGTCCAAACCTGGCCTCCGTACTCACGACGGCTTACATGCCGAATAACGCCGCCTACTTTGCTCCGCGCACGCGTCGCAACTCATCGAAAACGAGCAGCACCGTGCCGATGGTGATCGCGCTGTCGGCGAGGTTGAACGCCGGCCAGTGCCACGTGTCGACGTGAAAGTCCAAAAAGTCGATCACATGGCCGTACACAATCCGGTCGATCACGTTGCCGATAGCACCGCCCATGATCAGCGCCAGCGCCGTGCAGAACAGCCGTTGCGTGTCGTGCCGTTTCAGCAAGTAGCAGATCACGATAGCCGCGACCACGCTAAGCGCCGTGAAGCCCCAACGCTGCCAGCCGCCGGCGGTGGCGAGAAAGCTAAACGCCGCGCCGCGGTTGTAGATCAGGAACAGGTTGAAGAACGGTGTGAGTGCGTGCGGTTCGCCATAAGTGAACACGCGGCTGACGGCGATCTTCGACAACTGGTCGAAGAGAATCACAATCAGTGCCACGTCCAGCCACGGCGCGAGTGAACCACTGCTTTGTTTCGACATCGTTCTTGCCATTATGCTGCGCTCCGCGTTTCGCCGTTGCCGAAGAGATTGGTGATGCAGCGGCCGCACAATCCAGGATGTTCCGCCGATGCCCCCACGTCGTCGTGATAGTGCCAGCAGCGCTCGCATTTCAGATACGTCGATGCAATCACGTCGACGCCTTCTTCCGCTTCGCTCGCCACCTTTACCACCGGCGCCGCCGATGTGATCAGCACGAACCTGAGGTCATCGCCGAGACTGGTCAGTGCGTCATACCGCGCGCCGCTTGCCCGTACGTCCACTTCGGCCTGCAGCGACGAACCGATCAGATTGGCTGTCCGCGCTTCTTCCAGCGCCTTCGTGACGTCGCTGCGCGCCGAGCGGATCAGTGTCCACTTGTCGAGCAGTTCGCCGGCCTCGGGCACTTGCGGATAGGTGTGATACACCTCGGTGAAAATGGTATCGCGACCGGGTTGCAGCACCTTGTACGCCTCTTCCGCCGTGAACGAGAGATACGGTGCGATCAGCCGCAGCAAACCATGCGCGATGTGATGCAGCACCGTTTGCGCCGCGCGGCGTTCGTGCGAATCGGGCTTCATGGTGTAGAGCCGATCCTTTAGCACGTCCAGATAAAACCCGCCGAGGTCTTCCGAGCAGAACGTCGCGAGCTTCGATACAACCGGGTGGAACTCGAATTTCTCGTAGTGCGCAAGCACGTCGTCTTGCAGGTTCTGCGCGAGGGCGACGGCGTATTTATCCATGTCGAGCCAGTCTTCTACAGGACGCGCATGCTGCTCGAAGTCGAAATCGGAGAGATTGGACAACAGGAAGCGCAACGTATTGCGAATCCGCCGATACGTCTCCGTCACACGCTTCAGGATCTCTTCGGAAATTGCGAGTTCGCCCGAATAATCCGTCGATGCAATCCACAGGCGGATGATTTCCGCGCCCAGCCGGTTCGACACTTCATGCGGATCGACGCCGTTACCCAGCCACTTCGACATCTTGCGGCCTTCGCCATCAACCGTGAAGCCGTGCGTGAGCAGTGCGTTGTATGGCGGGCGGCCATCAAGCATGGAGGCGGTGAGCAGCGACGAATGGAACCATCCGCGATGCTGGTCCGAGCCTTCCAGATACAGGTCCGCCGGGAATTGCAGCGAATCCTTGTGCGAGCCGCGCAGCACGTGCCAATGCGTCGTGCCGGAATCGAACCACACGTCGAGCGTGTCGCGATTCTTCTCGTACATGTTGGCTTCGTTGCCGAGCAGCTTTGCCAGATCGAGCGTTTGCCATGCTTCAATGCCGCTCACTTCCACGCGCTTGGCCACTTCCTCGAGCAATTCCAGCGTACGCGGATGCAGTTCGCCGGTTTCCTTGTGGACGAAGAACGCCATCGGCACGCCCCACTGGCGTTGACGCGACAGCGTCCAGTCAGGCCGGTTCGCGATCATTCTGTATAGACGCTGCTTGCCCCACGACGGGAAGAACGCGGTGTTCTCGATCCCTTCCAGTGCGGTTTCGCGCAGCGTCCGCGACGTATCGTTGGGCTTCACATCCATGCCGGCAAACCACTGCGATGTCGCGCGATAGATGATCGGCGTCTTGTGGCGCCAGCAGTGCATGTAGCTGTGCTTATATTTCTCGGTCTTCAGCAGCGACTTCGCGTGGAGCAGCGCTTCCACGATCTGGTCGTTTGCTTCCCAGATCGAGAGTCTGCCAAACAACGGCAAAGACTCGATATAACGCCCATCGCCCATGACCGGGTTGATGATGTCCGAGTCCGTCATGCCATGCGCCTTGCACGACAAGAAATCTTCCACACCATACGCCGGCGATGAATGCACGATCCCGGTGCCGCTTTCGGTCGTCACGTAGTCACCCAGATACACGGGCGCCGTGCGTTTATAGTCGGGATGGGCCGCGCTCAACGGATGATGAAAGCGCAGGCCGCTCAACTTCGCGCCCGTCGTGGTCGCGACGGGCGAACCCGTCAGGTTGTACTGTTTCAGGCATTCTTCTACGCGATCTTCGGCCAGGATCAGCAGGCCTTTTTCCGTATCGACGAGGTTATAGACAATCTCCGGATGCACATTGAGCGCTTGGTTCGCGGGGATGGTCCACGGGGTCGTCGTCCAGATCACGACGCCGCCTTCCTGCTTCGGCAGCGTGTTCAGGCCGAACGCCTGCGCGGTCTTTTCCGGCTCGGCGAACGCGAACAGCACGTCGATGGTCGGATCAACCTTGTCCTGATACTCGACTTCGGCTTCGGCCAGCGCCGAACCGCAGTCGAAACACCAGTTCACCGGCTTCAGCCCGCAATATACATAACCCTTCTCGAGGATCTTTCCCAACGCGCGGATTTCGCCCGCTTCGTTGGTGAAATTCATCGTCTTGTACGGATTGTCCCAGTCGCCGAGCACACCGAGACGCCGGAAGCCGAGCTTCTGCTTTTCGATCTGCGCGCTCGCGTAGGCGCGCGCTTTTTCCATCACTTCGCGTGTCGGCAACGACTTGCTGAACTGCTTCTCGATCTGGATTTCGATGGGCATGCCGTGGCAATCCCAGCCGGGGACATAGACCGCGTCGAAGCCCGCCAGGTTGCGCGCCTTCAAGATCATGTCCTTCAGGATCTTGTTCACCGCGTGGCCGAGGTGAATGTCGCCATTCGCATACGGAGGACCGTCGTGCAGGATGAACTTCTTGCGACCCTTGCTGGCGGCGCGGATTTTTTCGTAGATCTTGTTGTCTTGCCATTCCTTCACCCATTGCGGTTCGCGCTTGGGTAAGTCACCCCGCATGGGGAACGGCGTATCCAGCAGATTGACCGGATATTTCGACTGGGGCTTTGACTCTTTCTTGTTGCTCATGGATAACTCGATATCTATTCGGTGAAGCGGCGGTGAGGTGGCGGTTCCAAGCGGGCAAGCTCGGGAACGGGCTCGAAGGTGCATGTCTAGCGAGGCAGCGGGCAGCGCGTCGGGAGCTTTATTGGAAACTTCAAGCACCCGGCGCCACGCGCTCACCTAATTCCGCTCACCTAATTCGGTCGGTGGCCGAGGTGGCGAAACCGCTGTCGCGGTCACTTGAGTTCACGTCTGCCGCGAAATAGGCGCGGGCGTTGGTCACGTCGCGCGCTATTGCCGCCGTTAGTGTTTCGAGGTCCACGTACTTCTCCTCGTCGCGCAGCTTTTTCAGGAATTCGATACGCACGAGCTTGCCGTACGCGTCGCCATGCCAGTCGAGCACGAAGGTTTCAAGCAGCACGCGGCCGGAATCGTCCACGGTCGGACGCAGTCCGAGGCTCGCCACGCCCGGCAGCGGCGTGGGTCCGAGCCCATGCACACGCACGACGAAGATGCCCGCGAGCGCCGGCCGCTTGTGGGCGATCGGTATGTTGAGCGTGGGGAAACCCAGATCGCGACCCAGTTTTTGCCCGTGAACCACGTTGCCGCTGATGACATAGGGGCGGCCGAGTGCGAGACGGGCGGCGTCGAGATCGCCTGCTACCAGCGACACCCGCACGCCCGAACTCGAGATGCGTGCGCCGTTCAGGTCCGCGACCGTTGCCATTTGCTCGACTTCGAAGCTGTGCTTGCGTCCGGCTTCCTGCAGCGATTCGAAATCCCCGGCACGTTTTGCGCCGTAGCAGAAGTCGTCGCCGATCATCACCCAGCGCGCGTGCAGGCCGTTCACAATCACATTTTCGACGAACATATCGGGTGGCTGGCTGGCGAAGGTGTGATTGAAATGTTCGACCACGACGCGATCTACGCCGTTCGTGCGCAGCGCTTCAAGCTTGTCGCGCAGCATGGCGATACGTGGCGGCGCGCCGGCGGGATTGAAGAATTCGCGGGGATGCGGCTCGAAGGTCATCACGCAGACCGGCAGTCCGCGGGCGTCCGCGGCAGCGCGCACGTGGGCGAGCAGCGCCTGATGGCCACGGTGGACACCATCGAAATTGCCGATGGTCAGCGCACAGGACGCGCGGCTTTCGGCATTGGGTAGGCCGCGAAAGACTCTCACGATATCGGTTGGATCGGCGGTTGGCGGTTAAATGGGCAGCGGGGCTAAAGCCGCGCGAGGCTGGCAAAGCTACAAAGCATTCGATTATAAACGTTCATAGCACTGAACGGAGGCCGGGTTCACTGCGGGCCGGGCCGATTCGCCGGGTTTTGACGGCATCGAATGATAAAATCTACGGATGAAAAAAATCGTCATCCTGATTTCCGGGCGGGGAACCAATATGGAAGCCGTCGTGCGGGCCTGCGCGCGCGAAGGCTGGCAGGCTGTGGTGGCCGCTGTCATATCGAATCGCCCGGACGCCGCCGGGCTTGCTTTCGCGTCGGCAAACGGCATTCCGGCAACTGTCATAGATCACCGTGATTTCACCACGCGCGAAACCTTCGATCAGGCGCTTGCACGCACTATCGACGGCTTCGAGTCGGATCTTGTCATGCTCGCGGGCTTCATGCGCGTACTGACCGACGCTTTCGTCGAACACTACGCGGGCCGCATGATCAATATTCATCCGTCGCTGCTGCCGTGCTTTCCTGGGCTCAAGACCCACCAGCAAGCGCTCGACGCGGGCGTGCGCGTGCACGGCGCCAGTGTCCATTTTGTCACGCCGACGCTGGATCATGGTCCCATTGTCGCGCAGGCGGCGGTGCCAATCATGGCTGGCGACGACGCAGCAGCGCTCGCTTTGCGGGTGCTGGCGGTCGAACACGTTATTTACCCACGCGCGGTGCGCTGGTTCGTCGAAGGGCGTCTTGCCATCGACGGCGAGCATGTCGTGCTCACGCCACCAGAGCCGCAATGGCTCTTTGCCGACATTGCCGGGGAGGGCGTATGAGGCTTCATGGATTTTTGATAGGACGAACAGAGACGTTGCTGGCCGATGTTTTACGCTTCAGCGGTCCCGCCGACGCTGCCACCAGCCGCTTTTTCCGCGCGCATCCGAAGCTCGGACATAACGAGCGCGGTGTGATTGCCGACGCGGTGTTCGCCGTCCTGCGCCGCAAGATGGAGTTTTCCCATCTCGCCGAAAGCGGCAGCGGCAACCTCGCACGGCGTCTCGCCTTGCTGGGCCTGATGCAAACGGCGGGTTTGTCGACAGTCAAACCCTTCACTTCCGCCGATGAATACCAGTGGCTCAACCAGGTTTCGAAGATCGATCCGGCCAGCTTGCCGGTGCGCGTGCGGACCAACTTGCCGCAGTGGATCTACGACGCCATGACCAAGCGCTTCGATACCGAAGAGCTCGCCTTGCTGGCCGCCGCGCTGAATTACCCGGCGCCGCTCGATCTGCGCGCGAACCCGATCAAGGCCACGCGCGAACTTGTCATCAAGACGCTAACGGAAGCAGGAATCGATGCAGGCGAAATGCCGTTTGCACCGTTTGGCGTGCGCGTGGACGGCAAGCCGGCGTTGACGCGCCTGCAGTCGTTCCAGGACGGCTGGATCGAGGTGCAGGACGAAGGCAGCCAGCTTTTGTGTTCGCTGGTGGCGCCCCGGCGCGGCGAGATGATCGTCGATTTCTGTGCGGGCGTGGGCGGCAAGACGCTGGCGCTCGGCGCAATGATGCGCTCCTCGGGCCGCCTCTACGCCTTCGACGTGTCGGACCGCCGGCTCGCCAAACTCAAGCCACGCCTGGCTCGCAGTGGTTTGTCGAATGTGAATCCGGTGCTGATCGACAGCGAGCACGACGCCAAGATCAAGCGCCTGGCCGGCAAGATCGACCGAGTTCTCGTCGACGTTCCCTGTTCCGGCCTCGGTACCCTGCGTCGTAATCCGGACCTGAAATGGCGCCAGTCGCCGGAATCGGTTGCGGAACTGACACCAAAGCAGTCGTCCATCCTGACCAGCGCGGCGCGGCTGGTGAAAGTGGGCGGCCGTCTCGTCTACGCAACATGCAGCATGCTGGAAGCGGAAAACGAGGGTGTGGTCACTCAGTTCCTGGCTACGCATCCGGGGTTCAAGCTGGTTCCGGCGCGGGAGGTGCTGGCTGAACAGCGCATTGACCTCGACACGGGCGACGACTATCTGCAACTCTGGCCGCACAAGCACGGCACCGACGGTTTCTTCGCTGCCGTACTTGACTTGAGCGGCTGCCGGTTGCCGCAAAGGAAGCCGTGGTTGGGCAGTTGAGGAATAAATAAATTATGCTCGCTTTGGTCGGCGGAACCGCGTTCAATCCCCGGCCAAAGCTTCAAAAGTGGGAAATTCGTGTTTACCGCACTAAACAAAGTCCCGATTTAGCGGTTAAATTTTCTGCTGGGCCTGCGCGAAATCAAAATTTTCCCTAATCGACACAAAGACTTGGAACGCATGAAGTAAAACGCCGTCGAACCACGTGCATGTTCCTTCCATGTACCCAACAGCCGTCGATCCTGTTTTCGTGCGGCTATTTTTTCCGCCTTTCGGGTAAATTGCCTTGCTGAATTCATCGCTTGAATTTCTCGCCAACGGATTGCTCGACCTCTCGTGGTGGCAGATTTTGCTGTTCACTTTCGTGATGACGCACATCACGATCATCGGCGTGACCGTCTATCTGCATCGTTTCCAGGCGCATCGTGCGCTGGAACTGCATCCGGTCGTCAGCCACTTTTTCGGCTTCTGGCTCTGGATGACCACGGGCATGCTGACCGGCCAATGGGCCGCGATTCACCGTAAGCATCACGCCAAGTGCGAGACCGAAGAAGATCCGCACAGCCCGCAAACGCGCGGCATCTGGAAAGTCCTGCTCGAAGGCGCCGAACTCTACCGTTCGGAAGCCAAGAACGAGGAAACCATACGCAAGTTCAGTCACGGCACGCCGAACGACTGGATGGAACGCAACGTGTACACGCGCTACCCCATTCTCGGCATTAGCATCATGATGGTGATCGACGTTGCGTTGTTCGGCATTGTCGGGCTGTCGGTGTGGGCCGTGCAGATGATCTGGATTCCGTTCTGGGCAGCCGGTGTGGTCAACGGACTGGCTCACTGGTGGGGTTACCGGAACTTCAATTCCGCTGACGCCAGCACGAACATCTTCCCGCTCGGCATCCTGATCGGCGGCGAAGAACTGCACAACAATCACCACACGTATGCCACGTCGGCGAAGCTGTCGACCAAGTGGTACGAATTCGATATTGGCTGGATGTATATCCGCATCATGTCGGCGTTCAAGCTGGCCAAGGTCAAGAAGATTGCGCCTACGCCGCGTCTGTCGGCGTCCAAGCCGGTGCTCGATCACGACACGTTGCAAGCCGTGCTATCGAACCGCTACGAAGTGATGGCGCGTTACGGCAAGGCGCTCAAGCGCGCGTACCGGCAGGAACTGTCGAAGCTGAAAGAAGGCGGTTCCGCGGACAAGTATCAACTGATGCGCGGTGCCTGCAAGTGGGTACACAAGGAAGAGGCGGGTCTGGACGAGCCGCAACGTCAGCAGTTGCCGGTGCTTTTCTCGGACAACCACAAGCTGCGCACGTATATTGAATTGCGTCAGGACTTGTCGGCCATGTGGGACCGCTCCAACGCATCGCGCGAACAACTGCTCGCGCAACTGCAGGACTGGTGTCATCGGGCGGAGCAAAGCGGCATCAAGGCGCTGCAGGACTTCGCGTTACGCTTGCGACGCTACGCCTGACGGTAGTTAGGCTGCCGACCTTCGTCATCGATATCCGTTAAAATTTGATGACGTCACAAGACCCCGCTCTGGCGTTTTTTTTTCGTTTTGGGGCGCAGTCATGCACGGCGTGATCACGACGTATTCACGAGCAATGGAGACGAGGAAGCGATGGACCAGGCGATTAAAAGCGTCGAGTACGACCGGCCGCAAGGACTGACGTGCGGCATCGGCCAGGCGTGGGCGAAGGTGCCGGACGCCCCTTCGCGTGAGGAAAAGCGCGAGTTGAAGGAGCGCATCCGTGCGTTGCTCGTGCGCGAGAAGGCGGTGTTGGTTGCGCACTATTATGTCGATGCCGAGTTGCAGGAGCTCGCCGACGAGACAGGCGGTTGCGTGGCGGATTCACTTGAGATGGCGCGTTTCGGGCGCGATCATGCGGCAAAGACGCTGATTGTGGCCGGCGTCCGTTTCATGGGCGAGACCGCAAAAATCCTCGGCCCCGAGAAGCGCGTGCTGATGCCCGATCTCGACGCGACCTGTTCCCTCGACCTGGGTTGTCCCGCCGACGAGTTTTCCGCTTTCTGTGACGCCCATCCCGACCGGACGGTCGTGGTGTACGCAAACACAAGCGCTGCTGTGAAAGCGCGGGCGGACTGGATGGCGACATCGTCGATCGGACTGGAGATTGTCGCGGATCTGCACGCGCGCGGCGAAAAAATCCTTTGGGCGCCTGACTGGCATCTGGGCGGTTACATCCAGAAGAAAACTGGCGCCGATATGCTGTCCTGGCAAGGCTCGTGTCTTGTCCACGATGAGTTCAAGGGCATCGAACTCGATCTGTTGCGCGCCGAGTATCCCGACGCCAAAATCCTCGTTCATCCGGAGTCGCCGGAAGCGGTGGTCGCGCTCGCCGACGTGGTCGGCTCCACGACGCAATTGATCGATGCCGCGGTGCGGCTCGAGGCGAAGCAGTTTATTGTCGCGACGGATCTCGGGATCCTGCACAAGATGCGGCTTGCTGCACCGGACAAGGAATTCATCGAAGCGCCGACGGCCGGAAACAGCGCGACCTGCAAGAGCTGCGCGCATTGCCCGTGGATGGCGATGAACGGGCTGGCGAATCTGGCGGCCCTACTGGAGCGCGGCCACAACGAAATTTTCGTTGACCCCCGGATCGCGGCGCGTGCACGGTTGCCGATTGACCGCATGCTCGATTTCGCTGCCCGTCACAAGAAGCGCGTCCAGGCGAGCGGTGATCTCGCGAAGGACGTTTCGTTATTTTCAAACGTAGGAGCGGCGTGATGGTGGCAAGTCAGTTGGTTTCTCCATTACTCGAAGAAATCCGGGTCTTGTACAGCGAGGCATTCGATCAGGCGCTTCAGCGCAACGTCACCGACGCGCTGGCGGAAGACATCGGCGACGGCGACCGGACCGGGCTTCTTGTGCCTGCCAACGTGCAGCGGACGGCGTGCGTGACGGTTCGCGAAGAGGCTGTGTTGTGCGGCATTCAATGGTTCGAGGCAGTGATGCGCCGGGTGGACGAATCGATTCGCGTGGAATGGCTGTATCGCGAAGGGGCACGGATGATCGCCAATACGCCCGTGGTTTTGCTGCGAGGGCCTGCGCGCGCGCTGTTGACTGCAGAGCGTAACGGGCTGAATTTCCTGCAGATGTTGTCTGGGGTGGCGACCGCTACGCGTCGTTATGTGGATGCCATTGAAGGGACGCGAGCGCGGATTCTCGACACGCGCAAGACCTTGCCGGGTTTGCGTCTGGCGCAGAAGTACGCAGTGCGGGTGGGGGGCGGCGCGAACCAGCGGCTGGCGCTTTACGACGGCATTCTGATCAAGGAAAACCATATTGCCGCGGCGGGTGGTGTGGGCGCGGCGATGGATGCGGCGCTTGCGTTGAATGTCGGCGTGCCGATTCAGATTGAAGTGGAGACACTCGAACAGCTTGAAACGGCGCTGGCTCATCGGGCGGAATCGATCCTGCTCGATAATTTTGTCTTTGATGCCATGCGCGACGCGGTGCGGCTGACTGCGGGCCGAGCGGTGCTGGAAGTATCGGGCGGCGTGAACTTCGATACCGTGAGGACGATTGCCGAGACGGGTGTGGACCGGATTTCCATCGGCGCACTGACGAAGGACGTGCGGGCCACGGATTATTCGATGCGGCTCGAGTAGGGCCGTCACGCCCGGTTGCCGCTTTCAAGCTTGGTGGTTTGCCTGAAAGCAGTACTCAACCCGTTGCCCCGGAGCATCGCGGACCGAGCAGCAGCCACTCGGTACTTCCTTCCCATCGTGTCTAGACAATTCAATTCTAATAAAAATTAAAAAAGTCGAACGACCGCTCGCCAAGTTCCCCGCATCCTCTATCGTAAAACCCCCGTAAGCCTTGCCCACAAAGACAGTCGGTATTTTCCCTAACTTCCCCCCGTTAGGCGCAAAAAAACGTTGCCAGTCATTTTTGTTCACCCCCATGTTTGTATATACAAGTTGGCGTTCGCCGATTGGTCCAACAACCTTCGTGGAAGAGTGGCTCAACAATGACAGGCAAAATGAAATTGCTCGCCCGGCTGGCTGCATCGGTAGCCGTTGGTGTAATCGCTCTCGGCGCTGTCAGCGCCCAGGCAAAAGACTGGAAATCCGTCACGATCACTATGAAGGCGTGTACGAACCGTGGAACCTGACGCTCCCCGGCGGCAAGCTCGGCAGTTTTGAGCCGGAACTGATCGAAAACGTCTGCGCCCGCATCAAGATCGAGTGCAACTTGGTCACGCAAGACTGGGACGGCATGATCGCCGGCTTGCAAGCGGGCAAATTCGACGTGCTGATGGACGCCATTTCGGTCACGCCGGAACGCGAAAAAATCATCGCTTTCTCGACGCCGTACGCAGCAACGCCGACCGCCTTCGTGTCCGCCGACCAAAGCGCGTCCTCGCTCGCGAAGCAACCCGGCTCAGGCCAGACCGTCAAGCTGACCGGCGACGCCGCCCACGACAATGCCACGGTCGATGCACTGCGCGTCGCGCTGAAGGACAAGACCATCGGCATCCAGTACGGCACGGTCTACACTAAGTTCACCGATACGAACTTCAAGGACGTTGCGACCATTCGCGAATACAAGACCGCGCCGGAGCATGGCTTGGATCTGGTCGCCGGCCGCATCGACGTCGCGTTCGACGACAGCACCTATTGGGCTTCGGCATTCACCAAGCCGGAAAACAAGGGCCTTGCGTTCACCGGTCCGAAGATCGCCGGATTGATCTGGGGCCCGGGCGAAGCGCTGGCGTTCCGTCAGTCCGACAAGGACCCGAAGGCGAAATTCGACCAGGGCATCCAGGCGGCACTCGCCGATGGCACGGTCAAGCGCCTCTCGCTGAAGTGGCAGAAGGTAGACGCGCCTTGATGCGTAGCTGATTCACCAAGCCCTGTCAGCGCACCCCTGTAGGCGGGCACTCGACCGTGTGTCACCGTGAGATAAAAGATGAGTCTGGTTCAACTAATCGGCTTCGGCGAGCATGGGTGGGGCGCTACCTTGCTGCTCGCGCTGCTTATGACCGTGGTGCTGACGATCACCGCGCTTGCGGTCGGCGCGCAGTGTTCGGTGCAATGGTCGCCGCCGCGAAGCTGTCGCGCAGCCGCACGCTGAGAATTATCGGCGATGCCTACACCAGGCTCTTTCGCGGCATTCCCGAGCTGCTGATCATCTATCTCTTCTACTTCGGCGGCTCGTCGGCGCTGACGGGTTCATCGGCGTGTCGCCTTTCGTGGTCGGCGCACTCGCCATTGGCCTGATTTCCGGATCGTATCAAGCTGAGGTGTATCGCTCGGCGGTGCTGGCGGTGTCGCGAGGCGAGATCGAGGCGGCGCGTGCTGATTCCGCAAGTCATCCGTTTTGCGTTGCCGGGTATCGGCAACGTGTGGCAATTGAGCCCAAGGATTCAGCTGATCGCAGTGCCAGGACTCGCAGAACCGATGTGTACGAGTCAGGGCGCCGCCGGATCGACGCATCAATACTTCATTTATATGGTCGGCGGTGCGCTGTACCTGATCCTCGCGAGCCTGTCGAACCGGGTCTTCGAGCGTGCCGAAGCACGTATCGGCCGGTCATTTCGCGGCACATTCGCGCGGCACTGAGCCACTAATACGTTCCCCTAGTGAATCCGACCATGAACATCGATTTCGAATTTCTCGGCGATACGTTGTCGAAACTATTAGCCGCCGTTCCCACCACGCTTGGGTTGTTCTTCGCCTCGCTGATCGTGGGCGGCATGCTTTCTCTTGTGACTGTCGCGATGCGGGTGAGCCCGAACTAGACGTTCAACCGTTTTGCGCGTGGCTACATCCTGGTGTTTCGCGGCTCGCCACTGCTGATCCAGATGTTCCTTGTCTATTACGGCCTGGGCCAGTTCCCGGCCGTGCGCGAGAGTTTTCTCTGGCCGCTGTTGCGCGTGCCCTACGTGTGCGTGATCGTCTCGCTGCATGTCGGCCAAACGGCGCATGCCTTTCCACATGGCCGTGTTGCCAGGCGGTGCGTCGTTGCTGCGCGCGCGA
>CALNPU010000010.1 GCA_940588625.1 uncultured Caballeronia sp. | reverse complement strand
TGGGCCGGTGTCTGACCCCCGTTTGTTCAGCTAGAAACCTCTCTTCTAGCGCATCCCGACTCCTGCGTCGCCCCCCCCTTAAGAAACGAGCTGCACCGGATCTGGACGCCGATTATTGTCCTATGGCCCTGTCTCCTTCATGCACGCGCAACAGGAAGCATTGATAGCGGCGGGGGTATCGAAGGCGCGGGTGCGTACCGAGATCTACGGTTCCGGCGAGATAGCGTAGGGTGGGGATACGTCTTAAAGGGAGGGCCGCCGGAAATGGCGGCCTTTCTTGTCTCCCCCCGATGCGCAAGCGAATCAGTATCAAGTATCAGTTCCCATTCCCCCGCGCCACGCGCCGTTGCTTCACGGCTTCGGCCAGCTCTTCCAGCACGTTCAAGCTGTCTTCCCAGCCGATACATGCGTCGGTGACGCTCTGCCCGTACGTCAGCTCGCAACCTTCCTTCAGATCCTGCCGTCCGGCGACCAGATTCGATTCCACCATCACGCCGATGATCCTTTCGTCACCGCCCGCAATCTGCCGACCGATATCGGCGCAAACCGGTATCTGGTTCTCATGTTTCTTCGAACTGTTTGCGTGGCTCGCATCAATCATCAGGCGCGCGGCCAGTCTAGCCTTGCTGATGTCGTTGCAGGCGGCGTTCACGCTGTCCGCGTCGTAATTCGGCGCCTTGCCGCCACGCAGGATGATGTGGCAGTCCTCATTGCCGGCCGTCGAGACAATGGCCGAATGGCCGCCCTTCGTTACCGAGAGGAAATGGTGCGGCTGCGACGCTGCCTTGATGGCGTCCACCGCAATCTTCACGTTGCCGTCGGTGCCGTTCTTGAAACCGACCGGGCACGACAATCCCGACGCCAGCTCGCGATGCACTTGCGATTCCGTTGTCCGCGCCCCAATCGCACCCCATGAAATCAGGTCGGCGATGTACTGCGGGCTGATCATGTCGAGGTATTCGGTGCCGGCCGGTAACCCCAGTTCGTTGATCCGCAGCAGCAATTCGCGCGCGGTCCGCAAGCCGTCATTGATCTTGAAGCTGTTGTCCATGTACGGGTCGTTGATCAGGCCTTTCCAGCCGACCGTCGTACGCGGCTTCTCGAAATACACCCGCATCACGATTTCAAGCTCGCCGGCAAAGCGCTTGCGCTGTTCGACAAGACGGCCCGCGTATTCCAGCGCCGCTTTGGTGTCGTGGATCGAGCACGGCCCGACGATCACGATCAGTCGGTCTTCCATGCCGTGCAGGATGCGATGCATCGACTGCCACAAATTGTAGATTAGCTCCGAAACCGTCTCGGCGCAAGCTAACTCACGGATCAGGTAAGCGGGGGGTATCAGTTCTTTCAATTCGCGGATTCGGACATCGTCGGTGTTGTGCGGGGGCATGCTGGTTCTCCGGGAACTCGTTTTGGTGCTGCGTTGGTCTCGTCGTTAGGTCCGACAGATCAGGGACAGTGCAAAAGTCGTCAAAAAAAGTGGGCATAAAAAAACCGCCAGACTGCGCTGGCGGTTTTTCGGGAAACTTGGGTTCTACACAAACGACTCACCCCTCTCGATCCGCCAGCAGCTTGAGATGCCAAAAAAGTAAAAATAAAACCTGGCGGACATGATGGTTTCCGTTTGGTAAAAATTGAACATCTGATTTTATAACCTTAAACACGCGCGGTTGGCAAGTTGTCAGCCGCTAAAATGCGGATTTCCCGCATGACGCGCTCGAAAGCTCTACGAAGCGCGGCGCGGGAAAATCACGGGTCAAATGGCGGACTACACGCTCAAACCGTGCCGCCCACCGTCATCTTTTCAATCCGCAAGGTCGGCTGGCCAACCCCCACCGGCACGCTCTGGCCTTCCTTGCCGCACACGCCCACGCCGCCGTCGAGCGTCATGTCATTGCCGATCATGGTCACGTACTTGAGCGATTCCGGGCCGCTGCCAATCAACGTTGCGCCCTTCACCGGATACGTGATCTTGCCGTTCTCGATCATGTACGCCTCGAACGCCGAGAACACGAACTTGCCGTTAGTGATGTCGACCTGGCCGCCGCCGAAATTTACTGCGTACAAGCCGTTTTTCACCGATGCCAGGATTTCACCCGGATCCTTGTCACCGTTGAGCATGTACGTGTTGGTCATGCGCGGCATGGGCAGAGCGGCGTACGACTCGCGCCGAGCGTTGCCCGTCACCGGCATCTTCATGAGACGTGCATTCAGCGAATCCTGAATGTAGCCCCTGAGAATGCCGTCCTCGATCAAGGTCGTGCATTGCGTAGGATTGCCTTCGTCGTCGATATTCAACGAGCCGCGCCGGTTCGGCAGCGTGCCGTCGTCGACGACTGTCACGTCCTTCGCCGCCACCTGCTCGCCTATACGCCCAGCAAACGCCGATGAGCCCTTGCGGTTGAAGTCACCTTCCAGCCCGTGGCCGATCGCTTCGTGCAGCAGCACGCCGGGCCAGCCCGGTCCGAGCACGACGGTCATTGCACCGGCGGGCGCCGGACGCGCGTCGAGATTGACGAGCACGGCGTGCACGGCCTGATCGACGTAGTGGGACAGGACTTCGTTGGTGAAATAGGCGTAGTCGTAACGTCCGCCGCCACCGCCGCTGCCCATTTCACGACGGCCGTCCTTTTCGGCGATCACCGTCACGGACACGCGCACGAGCGGCCGGATGTCGGCAGCCAGCGCGCCGTCGCTGCGCGCAACCAGCACGACGTCGTATTCTCCCGCCAGACCCGCCATGACCTGGACGATGCGCGGATCGCGGCCACGCGCCATCTTCTCCACGCGTTCGAGCAGCTTCACCTTTGCGGTGACGTCGAGCGACGTGAGCGGATCGGACGGCAGGTACAGGTCGCGACCGAACACGCCGGTCAGCGAACTGGCCGACTTGATCTTGTGCTTGCCTCCGCCGGCCTTCGCAATGGCGCGCGTGGCAATAGCCGCCTGACGGATGGATTCCGGCGACAAGTCGTCCGAATAGGCAAACGCGGTCCGGTCACCCGACACGACGCGCACACCGACACCCTGGTCGATGCTGAAGCTGCCCGATTTGACGATGCCTTCTTCCAGGCTCCACGCCTCGCTGCGCGTGGACTGGAAATAGAGATCCGCGTAGTCCACGCGGTGCGTGAAGATCTCTGCCAGCGTGCGCGTAATCGTGGATTCGTCGAGGCCGTAGGGCGTCAGCAGGATCTCTTTCGCGGTGGCGAGATTTCGGATGCCGGGTTCGATGATGTTCATTCGTTGCCTGTGGCGAAGTCAGTCTATGGGGATTAAAAGCATTCTAACGTCTGGATATTCGTGCGACATCCTGACCAGATGGAGGTGGGCTCCGTAAAAACAAGCTAACCCTAACCCAATACGCGATGGCGATAAGCCGGCAGGCTTTGCCGGACCGATGCAATGCTTTCGGGATCAATTGTTCCGGCCACTACGCCCGCGCCTTCCGCCAGCACGGCCACAACTTTGCCCCACGGGTCGATCAGCATGGTGTGCCCCCAGGTCCGGCGGCCGTTTTCGTGTTTGCCGCCTTGCGCGGCAGCCAGCACGTAGCATTGGTTTTCCACTGCACGCGCCTTGAGCAGCGTTTCCCAGTGGGCCTCGCCGGTCGTGTACGTGAACGCGGACGGCACCACCATCAAGGCGCAGTCGCCCATTTTCCGGTACAGCTCGGGAAAGCGCAAGTCGTAGCACACCGACAACCCGACGCGTCCGAATGGCGCATCAAACGTACGCACTTCGCTTCCCGGACAGATCGTGCGGGCTTCGTCGAAGGATTCCGTGCCTTTTTCGAAATTGAAAAGATGAATCTTGTCGTAGCGGGCGACCTGTTTGCCGGCCGGATCGAAAACGAGCGTTGTATTGAGCACGCGCGCCGCTTCAGAAGACTCCAGCGGCAAGGTCCCGCCGATCACCCACACGCGATGTTCACGCGCTGCGTCTGCCAGGAACTGCTGGATCGGACCATGGCCGGGCGTCTCGCGGATCGCGAACTTGTCCGTGTCCTTGAAGCCCATGTAGCAGAAATATTCGGGCAGCAGCACAAGCTGCGCGCCGCCTCGCGCGGCTTCGGCAATCAGCCGGCCGGCTTCCGCGATATTGCGCTCGCGATCCGGCGCACTCACCATTTGCAGCGCGGCTACGCGGGACGTGCCAGGGGTACCTTCGCTTGATCTTTCGCTCATGTCAGTCTGCTAAAAAAGGGGCGCGATGATGACCGGATCGTGACCGGAATCGTGATCGAATCCGCTTGCCGCCAGCCAGTAGCCCTTTACCGGAACGCCATTAGACGCTCAGTTGGGCACGGTTGTAGCCGGAATTTCGATCTTACCCTGATCGCCTTTCACCCGCTGGATAACGGGTTTCGACCACGGTCCGGTAATGGAATAGTCAATGGTGAACGCCTTGCTGATCGACTTCGAGAGCAGCAGGTCGGCCACCAGCGTGCCGGGTCCCAGCAAAGGATTGATCACGGCTGCGCCCAGCGCGACGGCGCTTGCGCTGATGGTCGGGATCACCTTGGCGTGCAGGTCCTGCGTTTTCTTCGGCAGGTCGACCAGTCCTTTCAGTTCCACGTGTGCAGGCGCCGTGATCATCGTGAAGTCGTTGGTGCGGTCGATACCGTTCTGAACCGTGCCCGAGCCGGTGATTTTTTCAAACGGCAGTCCCTTGCCGACCACATCCTGGAAATTCAGCGTGAGGAAGTGGGCGAGGCTTTGCAGGCTGAGCACGCCGAGCAGCTTGGCCGCGCCTGGGTTGACCTTGAGAATCTGACCGTGCTGCAAGTCGGCGTTCAGCTTGCCGTTGAGCGTGCGCAGGTCGACAGCGACCGGGCTACCGTCCCAGCCAAGCTGGCCCGTCACCGTGCCTTTGCCGCCTTTCACCGTGCGCGGCAGGCCAAGCCGTTCGACCAGCGCTCCGGCGTCCATGATGTCCAGCTTGAAATCGAGTGCTGTGCGGCGAGGGGCGTTGTCGTCGGCGTCGGCCGGAAAACCAACCGGGCCGCTGATCGTGTGCCAGTTGGCTGTTGCGGAAAGCTTCGCATCCGGGTTGCTCAGCTCCAGCTTGTCCAGATGCCAGACCGGCACGTTGTCTTCCACGTCGTTGTGTGCGTCGACTTCGAGACGTCCAAGCGTGCGCCAGCGCACCACGAGTTCGTTCACGATCAGGTCGATGGACGGCATGTTGGCCGGCGGCTTGCGGATCATCTGTCCGACCAGATCGGTTTCTTCCTTCCCCGGAATCACGACCTTCGTGAACCGCGCCTGCAACGCACCCGGACTGCCCTTCGTCGCGCCCGGCAGCCATTGCGCATTGCCCGTGACCTGATCCGACGCAATGTTCGCCTGCCACTTGCGGTCATCGCCCAGATTTGCGCCGATCGTCACATCTTCCCAGCGCCGGTCGAGCAGCTTGATCGTGGCGAAATGCAGCGCGAAGCGGCTCGGCAGGAACTGCTTCACCACTTGGGATTGCGTCTTCGGATCCGGTTGCGGCATCGGGCCCAATTCAGTGATCAGCTTGCGCCACGCATCGGCGTCGAGTTCGTCGATATCCACGGCCGCCGACACGCCTTGCGCCGGCAGATCGGCCAGCTTGTTCACGCCGATAGCACCACGCTTCACCGTCGGCGCTTCCTTGCCCGTCTGCTTGAGCAGGTAGCGCGCATTGACCGGCCCGAGCATGAATCTCGCGTCGTGCTCTTCTGTCGATTCGGTGATCGGCTTGAACGTAAACGCGAAGGGTATGGGCGTGCCCTCGCTCTTGTTGAAGGGCGCCGGGAAATCCAGGCCGAGGCCGGTCAGGTCGGAGTTCGCCTCGATTTGCGGCAACGTGTTTTTCTCGCCGCGCACACGCAGGTCGTAAGGCGCGGTGCCGCTGATGTGCTTAAGGATCTGCGCTGCCTGCGCCTGGTCATGCGCGTTCAGGCTCTGGGCGGCGTCGGCGCCTATGCGGCCGTTTACATCGAAGGCATAACTGCCGTCGGGTTTCACGCCACCGGTACCGCGCACGTCGCCACCAAGAAATTTCGCCGTCAGGCCATCGAGCGATGCGGTTTTTTCGCCGAATCGCGCCCGCCCCTTGAGATTCGACAGCGGCGGAAACGTGCCGTACGCGAGATCGTTGCCGTTGAACGTGAGCGCGCCTTTGTAGCCCACATGCGCCCGCATGCCGGGCGGCGGCGCGACCCGCGGAATCTCCAGTTGCAGCGCCAGCGCGGCGTTACCGGTTGCATGGATCTTCGTTGCCACGTGGTGGGAGAGCGAGCCGAGCGAGCTGTTTTCCACGTAATGAAGCATGTCGGTGATGGGGCCGTGCGCGTCGGCATCGATCAGCAGTTTCGATTCGCGGTTGCCCAGGTCTTCTATACGTCCGGTGGTCTTGACCACGCTCACGCCGAGATAACGGCCGCGAGAAATATCGAAGCCCAGCTTGTTTTCGGCAAGATGAAACGTCCCGTCGATACCGTCAAACGCCGACCATACATTCGGCGTGCCGTTCGCCATGGTTTTTGGCGGACAGGGCGTTGGCTCGAACTTGCCGCCGAAGAAAGGCGCGACAATGCGGAACTGGCCGGCTTCCGGGAAACGCGAATAGGGGAATTTCGTCAGGTCGCCGTGAATCTCGATGGTGGCGTTGCGCGAGATGCCGGTCTGCAATGCGTGGCCCAGATACAGGCGCACTTTTTCGTTGATGCTCGTCGGCAGATAGTGCACGAGGCTCGTCGCATTCAGGCGCGCGGCCTTTGCCTTGAGATCGAGGTAACCGCGGCCTTCGCCTTCGTTCCGGTAATCCGCTGTCGCACTGGCTTCTGCGTCCGCGTTCCTGACGTGCAGCGTCTTCACGTGCGCGATGATTGCCTTGTGCAACTTGCCGGGCGCGTCTGCGAGGGTCCAGGTTACGCGGCCGTCGATCTGGTCCAGCACGAGGCGCGGGTTATCGAAGACGCCGGGCACGGTGATCGCCGTATTTTTCGTATCGATGACCGCGCTGCCGTGATCCTGATCAGCATCAATACTGCCCCACAGGTTCTCCACGCCGGGAATCCCGGCCCGCGGATGGTTGTTGATCGTCAATCCCGGCGGCGGTTCCTGGGCCTGCACGCTCACGCCGTGCAAGTCGCCCTTGACCGTGTAGCGCATCGGCGGTTCGGCGCCTGTCTGGCGCTGGGCCAGCATTTGAGCGTGGGTCGCCAGTTTGGGCCGCTCGGTCTGCAGCGTGTAATTGGCAATCTGGCCACGCGGGTTTAAGCGGATCAGATTGTTTTGCAGCTTCGACGGCAAAGGTAGCGCGCGCAAGAATTCGCCCAGGATGCCGAGATCGACGACATCGCCCGCTACCCCGAACATCTGCCCATGCTGCAGGCTTGCTGCGCGGTAATGGCCGGTCAGCGTATGCAGGGCCAGCAGGCGCGACACCGGCGTGCCGTCCGCGAGCGGCGGCTGGCCGAGTTCCGCGCGCAGGTTCACGAGGTGCAGCGTGTATTCGTCATCTTGCAGCCCGAGATTCCAGTTGAAGTTCGTGATCGGCGCATCGAGACGCGGCTGCGTTGGGCGCACGCGCAACGCGATGTCGGATCCGGTCAGCTCGCCGCCCGCTGTTTTCAGCTTGCCGCTCGCGAAGTCGATCCAGATGCGGTTGTCGAAACGTCCGCCATAGGTCGCGAACGGCATCGTCACGTATTGCGAGAGCTTGGGCAGATCGACAGGACCAGTCGACAGATACGCTTGGCCCGTCCAGTTCGCCGGACGGCCGGGCACGCTGAAACGCGGCGTGCGAAAGTCCGCGCGAAAATCGAGCAGCCCGTGCAGCAGGTCGCCGTCGGGCAGCGCCTGCAACGCCAGGCGATGATGCCGGCCGTTGTTGAGAATGGCTAGCTTGATACGCTTGAGCGCGAGTTCCGGCGCGTTGCGCTCGCCGTCGTGCCAGCGCAGCGTGCCGTCGCGCAGCACGATGGCTTGCTGTCTCAGCAGCCAGGTCATGAACGCGTCGTTGCCTGTGTTTTTGGCCTGGATCGGCACGCCGGCCACGCTGAAGGTCCCGTCGGCGGCGCGTGAGATTACGACGTCGGGGCCATCGACGGTGAGATTCGAGAGCAGCGGGATAGGACCCAGCAGCGAGCGCCACGCGACCGTGGCGCTGGCGTGTGGTACGGCGAGACCCGGCGTGCCGTCAGCGGCGTCGATCCGGAGATTGTCGATATCGAATGAAGGCTCGAAGCCGGACCATTTCGCCGTGATGCGCCCGATGTGCAACTGCGCATGGATCTTCGACGAGATCATTTGCTCGATGCGCGGTCTGAACGCATCGAGCTGAGGCAGTACGGCGTAACGCAGCGCGAGATAGATGCCGGCGACCGCGAAATAGACCACGGCAACCAGCACCAGAAGGACTTTGAGTACCCGCGAGAATACGAGCTCGGCGCGACCACCTAGCTTCACGAGTACAGCTTCAGGTGGGTCGGCGAGTTCCTTTCGGTCGGACATGCTGCAGCGGGTCGGCGATATGGTAGATTTTCGAGATTTGACGTTGAAATGTAACACAGCGTGCAATGTAAATAAAAAACTGCGGGAATACGCTACGATGCAGCCGCCAAGAGCCGCCAAGCAGCGCCGGACGGCGTTCTGCGCACCTCGCGCCAATTCGCGCAAAAGCCCCGGTGCATTGCCAGACTTTCTTTGTGAGCAATGACTGAGCCCGACCTTTCATCACCGACGCCGTTTTGCTGAGTTCCAGTGCTTCCTACTACGCCGCGCGCGTGTATGCCGCGCGTCCCGAATTGCCGGCGCACGTAGCCGAATGGTCGAAGGTGCCGATCCGCCGCGCGTGGATAGAAGCGCGGCTGAACGCGCTGTGCGACGCGTGTTCGGCCAGTGACCGGCTTGATGAGGCCGCGCTCAAGACCGCGCTTCGCCGGTTGCGCATCGAGGTCTTCTGCACGGTGATGGAACGTGATCTCGCGGGCCTCGCGCCTGTTGCCGAAGTCACGGGCGCTATGACCGATCTTGCCGAGCTGACTATCCAGCGCGCGCTCGCGGTGTTATCGGCGGATCTGGAAGTCACGTTCGGCGAGCCGCGTGGGCCTGACCGACAGCGCTTGACGCTGGGTGTGGTGGGAATGGGAAAGCTCGGTGGACGTGAGTTGAACGTGTCATCGGATATTGATCTGATCTTCGTCTATGAAGAAGACGGTGACACGGCAGGCGGCGAACGCGCGGCGTTATCGACCCAGGAATATTTTACGCGGCTCGGCCGCAAGCTGATAGGTGCATTGGCCGAAGTCACGGAGGATGGTTATGTCTTTCGCGTGGACATGCGTTTGCGGCCGAACGGCGATGCGGGTCCGCTCGCGTGCGGGCTCGGTATGCTTGAAGAATATTTCTACGTGCAGGGTCGCGAGTGGGAACGGTACGCGTGGATCAAGGGGCGGCTGGTCTCCGAGGGCGAAAGCGAAGCGGCGCAACGGCTGGCGAAGCAGCTTGACGCGCTGGCTACGCCGTTCATCTACCGGCGGTATCTCGACTACGGCGTGATCAGCGCGATTCGTGCGCTGCATGTGCAGATCCGGCAGGAAGCGCAGCGGCGTGCGTCGATGCGTCCCGACAAAACCGATGACATCAAGCTCGGCCGCGGCGGCATTCGGGAGATCGAGTTCAGCACGCAGGTGTTTCAACTGATCCGTGGCGGCCAGATTGCCGATCTACGGATTCGCCCGACCTTGTCCGTGCTGAATCGCGCGGCGGCGCACGGGTTGATATCGGCGAACGTGTGCAGCGAACTCACCGATGCGTACCTGTTCCTGCGCAAGCTCGAGCATCGCTTGCAGTATCGAAACGATGCGCAGACGCACGCCATACCGGTCGTGCCGGAAGACCGGGCGGTGCTTGCCGATGCAATGGGTTTCGCCGATTACTCGGCGCTCACGGATGTGCTGGAAGCGCACCGGGCGCGCGTGGAGCATCAATTCGACCAGATTTTCACCGATAAGGTGAAGGGCGACAGCGGTTGTGCGGTCGCGGAAGATTCGGCGGCATCGTGGGTCTGGAGCAGCGCGCTCGCCGACGACAGCGCCGAGGAGCAGTTGGTCGAACGCATGACAGAACTTGGTTTCACCGATGCCACTGCGGTGCTCACGCGTTTGCACAACGTGTGGAAGTCGACACGATATGAAGGTTTGCCCGAGCGCAGCCGGGAACGATTCGACATCGTCGCGCAACGTGCGCTCGAAGCCGCGCAGGCCATCCAGCCGCCCGAGCGGCGCGGCGACACTATCGCCCGGCTGTTCGACCTCCTCGAAACCGTCAGCTGCCGCGGCGCTTATCTTGCGTTGCTGACCGAATATCCGGCGGCGCTCGAGCGGGTGTTGTCGGTACTCGGCGCGTCGCGTTGGGCGGCAGGGTATTTGATTCGCCATCCGCAGCTTCTGGATGAATTGCTCGATGACGAAGTGATTGCGAGTCCCTTCGACTGGCCGCAATTCCGCGAATCCTTGCGCGCGCAGATTGCCGCCGCCGATGGCGCCGAGCAGCAGATGAACCTGCTGCGGCACGCGCATCAGGCAGAGGTCTTCCGCATTCTGCTGATCGACCTGGGCGGCAAGCTTACTGTTGAACACGTGAGCGACTTGTTGTCGACGCTGGCTGATGCTCTGCTCGATGTCACTATCGAAACGGTGTGGTCGCAGTTTCCGAAGCGTCACCGCGATGTGCCACGCTTTTCTGTGATTGCTTACGGGAAGCTGGGCGGGAAGGAGCTGGGGTACGCGTCGGATCTGGACCTGATCTTCCTTCACGACGACCCCGACGAATCCGCTGGTGATATCTATGCCATGTTCGCTCGCCGGCTGATTACGTGGCTCACTACAGCAACGGGAGCGGGCACATTATTCGATGTCGATTTGCGGCTGCGTCCGAATGGCGAGTCGGGTTTGCTGGTGACGAGCCTGGAATCGTTCCGGCGTTATCAGATTCGTGAGGGCGACGCTGCGAATACGGCATGGGTCTGGGAGCATCAGGCGCTGTCGCGGGCGCGGTATTGCGCCGGCGATGCTGAGATTGGCGAGCGCTTCGAGGAGATCCGCGCCCAGGTTCTCACGATGCCGCGAGATGCCGCTGCGTTGGCGGCGCAGGAGATTGTTGTGATGCGCGAGCGGGTGGATGCCGGGCATCCGAACCGCAGCAAGTTATTCGACCTGAAGCACGACCGCGGCGGGATGGTGGATATCGAGTTCATAGTGCAGTACTGGGTGCTGCTGCACGCACGCGAAGACGCTGAGTTCGTGCGGAATATGGGCAATATTTCGCTGTTGCGGCTGGCTGCGGGGTTCGGGTTGATGAGCGCCGAGGAGGCTGAAACAGTGGCGGCTGCGTACAGGCGGTATCGGAAGTTGCAACACACGCTGAGGCTCGACGGGATGGAGAAGGCGCGGGTCGAGCCGGATGTTGTGGTCGCGGAGAAGGAGGCGGTAACGGGGCTTTGGAAACGGGTGTTCGGGAAATAGCAGTTTTGTTTGGCCCCTCTCGCAGGGCTGAACATTGAAGCGTGGTCGCTTCTGCCGGGATTTTTGATTACAGCACGCGCTCGCTACTTCACCAGGCGAATCGGGCTGGCTTTGTACTCAGCGACCGTTTCGTCATTTGTCAGCAAGGTGATGCCCTCGACTGTCGCTTGCGCGATCAGAAGCCGATAGCCGATCGAAAGGGTCTTTGTGATGGTCGGGCAGGTTGCCGACGGTCGCCGTGTGCGCGCTGCTGATGTCCAGCTCGAATATATAGCCGTTGTCCAGCAGCGCCCGGCGGAACAAGTGCGCGTCGACTTTGAAGTCGGGTCTGCCAAGTCCGTTCTTTTGATTGCCACTTCCCAAACGCTGACCGCACTGAACAGCAGTTCGTTTTCCTCATCTTCGATCAGCGTGCGCGCTTCCGTTGGATAGCGAGCCATTCGAGCGAACGTCCGCGCTTGCAACTGCCGTCCACAAGAGTAAATGCATGTTGAGCAACAGCTTCATTCGTTACCGCCAAAGTTACCGCCAAACATCGCGGTGATTTCGTCACTGCCCAGATCTTTGAACGCCTGCGCATCAGGCACGGTGACCTGACCGGCAAGAAACCGATCCGCTTCCTCTTGGCCGGCACCGGGGCGTCTATGGCAATGATCCGCACCATTGGCTTGCCGACTTTGGCAATTACAACGGATTCGCCCTGCACCGCCTTCTCGACCAGCAGCGACAGGTTGATTTTGGCCTCGTTTTTGGCCTCGTGCATGTTGACAGTGATGGTTGGCATGGCGTTCTCATTAGCTTAGCTAGGCTATCGTTAGCTTAGATAGCCTAGCTTAGGCTATCACAAGGCCGAAAAACGGGCATATAGCGGCCGTAACGGCGGTGTCGACAGCATGCACCGCTTACGCAGCAAGCATTTCCTTCGCGTGCTTGCGGGTCGTGGCCGTGATTTCGAGCCCGCCCAGCATGCGCGCGACTTCCTCAACGCGCTTCGATTTATCCAGCGGCGTAACTGTGCTGACCGTTCTGCCCGCTGAGTCTCCGGCTTTCGCCACCTGGAAATGATGATCGCCGCGCGCTGCGACCTGCGGCAAATGCGTCACGCACAACACCTGCCGGTCGCGGCCCAGTTGATGCAGCAAACGCCCGACTACTTCCGCCACACCACCGCCAATTCCCGTATCCACTTCGTCGAAAATCAATGTGGGGGTCGGGCTCCCCGTGCTTGCAATCACAGCCAACGCGAGACTGATCCGCGCGAGTTCGCCGCCAGACGCGACCTTCGCCAACGGCCGCAATGTCACACCCGCATGCCCGGCCACCCGGAATTCGATCTGCTCGAGCCCGTTCGCGTCGCCCTCTGCAAGCGGCACGAGCGCGACGTCAAAGCTGCCGCCCACCATCGACAATTCCTGCATGCCCTTGGTGACTGCCTTGCCAAGCGACTTCGCAGCTTTCCCGCGTGCCTTCGACAACACCGTCGCTTCCGCCAGATAAACTTCTTTCGCCTTGGCGACCGCCGCGTGCAGCGCATCGAGATCGGCGGCGGCATCGAGCGCCGCCAGTTGCCTGCGCCGCTCCGCGTGCTCCTTGGGCAACGCTTCGGGTTGCATGCGGAACTTGCGCGCAGCCGAATGCAGTTGTTCCATCCGATGCTCGACTTGCGCCAAGCGATTCGGATCGAGTTCGAGCCGCTGCGCATAGTGGGAGAGCGAATACGACGCTTCCTGCAATTGAATTTCGGCAGGTTCGAGCGAAGCCAGCACGTCGGCCAACGCAGGGTCGATATCGACAAGACTCCGCAGCTTCGACACGATCACGGAGAGCTGCGTAATCATCGCTTCGTCCGATTCGGACAGCACGTTCAGGGCGCCTTGCACACCGTCGATCAAACTGGCCGAATGCGATAGCCGATGATGCTCTGCGCTCACTTCTTCCCATTCGTCCGGCTGCGGCGCAAGTTTCTCGAGTTCGCTCAACTGCCACGCAAGACGCTCGCGTTCCAGTTGCAACTCGCGATCGCGGTCCTGCGCCAGCTCCACCGCGCGCGAGGCGCCGCGCCAGACCCTATGTGCCCGCGCCACTTTCTGCGCTGCGTCGAGAAGGCCCGCGTGGGTGTCGAAGAGCTCCCGCTGGGCGTCCGGGCGCATCAGCAATTTATGGGCGTGCTGGCCGTGGATGTCGACGAGCATTTCGCTCAGTTCCCGCAGTTGCACGAGCGTGGCCGGCGTCCCGTTGATGAACGCCCGGGAATGCCCGCTCGAATCGACTACGCGCCGCAGCATGACCGTGTCGGCGTCGCCGATAGCCAGTGCGTGCTCGTCCAGCCAGCGCGACACCTGCGCATGAGTCGAAAACTCGGCCGTGATGTCTGCTCGCGCTTCGCCGGTCCGCACAATGCTGGTGTCGGCGCGGGCGCCGAGCGTGAGCGCGAGGGCGTCGATGAGAATCGATTTGCCGGCGCCGGTTTCGCCTGAAAATACGGTGAAGCCGCGCTCGAACTCGAGGTCTAGCGCGGCGACAATGACGAAGTCGCGAATCGAGAGATGGCGGAGCATGGGCGTCTAGAGTTTCGTGGCGTCTTCGTGCGAGGGATATTCGTTCCAGTGCAGCTTCTTGCGCAGCGTGGCGTAATGGCTGTAGCCGACCGGGTGCAACACCGGCAAGGTATGGCGCGAACGCCGCACTTCAATGGTGTCGTTCAATTCGACTGCGGTAAACGACTGCATGTCGAAATTCACGTTGACGTCGCGCCCGCCAATAATCTGAATATCCACCTGAGAGTTGTCGGGCAAGACAATTGGACGATTCGACAGCGAATGCGGCGCGATTGGTACAAGTACGAATCCCTGCAATTGCGGATGCAGGATCGGTCCGGACGAGGAGAGGGCATACGCGGTCGAACCCGTAGGGGTGGCGACAATCAGCCCGTCCGAGCGCTGGTTGTACATGAAGCGCCCATCCACCGACACGCGCAGTTCCGCCATACCCGAGAAACCGCTCCGATTCACCACGACGTCGTTGAACGCCAGCGCGTGGTAGATCGGCCGGCCGTCCCGGACAATGCGCGCTTCGAGCAAGGTCCGCTCTTCGCGCTCAAAACTGCCGGCGAGCATTTGCGGCACCAGCTCGTGTATTTCGGCCAGCGTGATGTCCGTGATGAAACCGAGCCGCCCATGATTGACGCCGATCAGCGGCGTGCGATACGGCGCGAGCTGCCGCCCAATGCCGAGCATGGTGCCGTCGCCGCCCAGCACGACCGCCACATCCGCGCGTGCGCCAATTCCCTGCGCGGTCAACGCGGGGTAGTCGGTCACGCCAACATCGTGCGCCGTTTCCGCTTCGAACACGACGCTGAACCCGCGTTTCACAATGCACGCGGCGAGCGCTGTCAGCGGCTCCCTGATGCCGAGCGTATTGTTGCGCCCCACGAGCGCAACAGTCTTGAATTGGGTACCAATTTCCATGCCGGCATTACACCATAGGTGAGTGTCGAAAAGAACCGTGCGTCACGTCCGTGAAGCGTTCCGGCGCGTTGGGTTGTCCTATATATGCTAAGCCCCGGCGTAACGGGGAATTGTCGCTAGAATGGTATCGATCATGAATTGATGACGGATGAATGACAAAATAACGTCAACTCGTCATTGCCACATTTGGTGTGCTCGCTGTTTCCTTACACGTTGAGCTAAAATTTCCCCATGCTAGACCAACGTGCCCAGACCCTCCTCAAGACGCTAATCGAACACTATATCGCCGAAGGTCAGCCGGTCGGTTCCCGCACGCTTTCGCGTTACTCCGGACTCGAGCTCAGCCCGGCCACCATCCGCAACGTCATGTCGGATCTGGAGGACCTCGGGCTGGTGGTGAGTCCGCATACGTCGGCAGGACGGATTCCCACTCCACGCGGCTACCGGCTCTTCGTGGACACCATGCTCACCGTCGAAACCACCGACGACGAAGCCATGACGTCCGCCGTCAAGATCAAGCTGCAGGGCGGCGAGCCGGCGAAGATCGTGGCTGCCGCCGCGAGCGTGCTGTCGAATCTTTCGCAGTTCACGGGCGTCATTCTCACGCCGCGCCGCAGCCACATGTTCAAGCAGATCGAGTTCATGCGCCTGTCCGACAAACGCATCCTGCTGATCATTGTGACGCCGGAAGGCGACGTGCAGAACCACATCATGGCGACTCAGCGCGACTACTCCCCATCGCAGCTCACCGAGGCATCGAACTATATCAACGCGAATTTCGCCGGTTTTTCCTTCGACGAAGTACGCCGCCGGCTGCGCGAGGAGATCGACGCGTTGCGCGGCGACATGACCTCGCTGATGCAGGCAGCGATGGCCGCGAGCGTTGACGAAACGGATCAGGGCGACACCCTGCTGATTTCCGGCGAACGCAACCTGCTGGAAGTGGCGGATCTTTCCTCCGACATGGCGCAGCTGCGCAAGCTTTTCAACGTGTTCGACCAAAAGACGAGTCTCCTTGAATTACTCGATGTTTCGAGCCACGCGCAAGGCGTGCAGATATTTATAGGCGGCGAGTCGAATCTCGTGCCGATCGAGGAAATGAGCGTGGTGACCGCGCCCTATGAAGTGAACGGGACAATCGTGGGGACGCTGGGGGTGATCGGACCCACGCGGATGGCGTACAACCGCGTCATTCCCATTGTCGATATCACCGCGCGCCTGCTGTCCCTCTCGCTCAGTCAGCAGTAGGCCGGTACAAGCAGCTTGCAACAAACCATCCGCCGGTGCGGCCCACAAAATGCTGCGAACCCCGGCAGACAACCCATCTTGCCATGTCCCAAGTCCCCTGCACCACTCGGCCGTTTGGTCGATGTTGCGTTCCGAAAGCCGCCGCTATAATGGGTTTCACTTACTTACTTACATGGGCTCACAGCCTCTTTCTTTTATGCACTACGACCTCGAGTTGCCTCCGCAGCCTTCCGCTTCGCATCGCGTTGCGGTGCTGCTGATCAACCTCGGCACGCCAGACGCGCCCACGCCCAAGGTCGTGCGCAAGTACCTTGCGCAATTCTTGTCGGACCCGCGGGTGGTGGAAATTCCGGCGCTCGCGTGGCAGGTGATCCTGCGGCTGGCAATCCTGCCGTTTCGCGGCCGGGTGTCGGCGAAGAAATATGCCCAGGTATGGCTGCCAGAAGGCTCGCCCTTGCGGGTCTATACGGAAAAGCAGGTGGAGGGGTTGCGGCGCTTGTTCATGGTGAACGACTATCACGTGATAGTTGACTACGCCATGCGCTACGGGACGCCCGGCATTCCAGCCATGATGAATCAACTCAAGCTGGAAGGCGCCGAGCATGTGCTGCTGGTACCCATGTATCCGCAATACTCGTCGTCGACCACGGCCACAGTGTTTGACGACGCGTTCAACGCCTTGCGGCGCGTACGCAACCAGCCGGAACTGCGCACCATCCGCCAATATGCTGACCATCCGGCCTATATTGGCGCGCTGGCCGAGCAGGTACGGGACTATTGGCGGCATCATGGCCAGCCGGACTTCGCGGCGGGTGACCGGCTGGTGCTGAGTTTCCACGGCGTGCCAAAGCGCACCATGGATCTCGGCGACCCATACCATGATCAGTGTCAACAGACCGGATCGTTGCTCATGGCGGCACTCGGGTTGTCGCCGGTCGAATGCCGGGTGACATTTCAATCACGTTTTGGCCGGGCAGAATGGCTGCAGCCTTATACCGCGCCCTCGCTGGCCGAACTCGGCGCGGCGAGTGTGAAGCGAGTGGACGTGTTCTGCCCGGGTTTTACGTCGGATTGCCTGGAAACCATCGAGGAAATTGGCATTGAAGTGCGTGATGAATTCCTGCACGCGGGCGGCAAGGAGTTTCACCGGATTCCCTGCCTGAATGCATCGCCGGCCTGGATCAAGGCGCTGGGCGAAATTGTCGCGCAGCACCTGCAGGGCTGGCCGATGCAGGTGCCGCAAACGCTGAGCGCGGCTGCATAGACCACCTTACTGACCACTTGTGAACTACCAGATCTCAACGGACTCCGGCGCGCGCCTGCGTATCGATAAATGGCTGTGGGCAGCGCGTTTTTTCAAAACGCGTTCATTGGCTAGCAACGCCGTCGAGAAGGGCCGCGTGCGAATTGACGGCGCGAACGTGAAGCCGTCCAAGGATGTGCGCGTTGGCGATCTCGTGGAGATCGAGATTGAACACGTGCTTTGGCAAGTGAACGTACTGGGAATTTGCGAAGTGCGCGGTCTCGCACCCATCGCGCAAACGCTTTATGCGGAAACCGATTCGGACGGGAAAAACGCGTGGCGGAGAATGAGCGGAGGAAGACGTATCGCGAACCGGCAGCCGCATTGCAGGGTCGCCCAACCAAGCGCGACCGGCGCATTATCGACAAACTTTCAGGTTCGGACTGAAAAAGTGTTCCATGGTGGCCGAGATGCCGCCGTACTCCGTGGTGCGGTCGTTGACCGCGCCTGACATGCAGATGGTCGTGGTGCCCCCAACGAGTACCAATGCGACGATCGCAATAGCAAAGGTCAGTTTCATGGGTACCCCCTGTAACAAAACGCAACAACTCTGAAAAACGGGCGCTAGAGCTGACTTGAAACAAGCTTTAGCGATTAAAAAAAACTTGGCTTCGGGCAATCGTAAGATTAGGGTTAACTAGTGCTAGTGCTTCCAGAGTCATGTTCGAACTGTAGGCAGTCAACCGGCTCAATCTGAATCTGATGACAGGTCGAAAATGGTTGTAACCGGCCATTTCCGCAGCCTAGAAAGGGTCCCGGAAAGCGCATGGCAACCCCTTGAAAACGCTCGTCTGAGCCTCAGATGGGTTTCTCGGGACGAACAAAGAATGTACCTCACTTTATTATTCGCACTGTCCGCCGTTCAGGCCCGTTGTGTTTTTGCAACGTTGAGTTGGCGGTTATCATCGGCAGCTTTTTGATGAGCCGAAGCCGCAACTTTGCGTTCGATTTCATCCGTTTTCACCCATAACAAAATCTCAAGCGACATGGAAAACACGCAAGACAATTCCGCGAGCCAGAACCCCACGCCCGTTGACAATCCCGCGGCGGCTCGAACTATCCAGCAGCCCGGCGTGCCGGACGGGACTTCCGCACCGGAAACCGTCGACGCAAACGAAATCGAAGTATTGCTCGCCGAAGCGCAAGCGCGGGCAACGTCGTTGCAAGAAGAGTTTTTGCGCGCGAAAGCCGAGACCGAGAATGTGCGGCGCCGGGCGCAGGAAGATGTGCAGAAGGCGCATAAATTCGCGATTGAAAATCTCGCGGAGAACCTGTTGCCGGTGCTCGACAGCCTGGAAGCCGCGCTGACGCATTCATCCACCGACCTGGCAAAAGTCCGCGAAGGCGTTGAGCTGACGCTGCGCCAACTGACTGCTGCGCTCGAAAAGGGCCGTGTGGTCGAGGTCAATCCGGTTGGCGAGAAGTTCAATCCACATCGCCATCAGGCTATTTCGATGGTGCTAGCCGACCAGGACGCGAACACGGTGGTCTCGGTGCTGCAAAAGGGCTATGTGATTGCGGACCGCGTTTTGCGTCCGGCGCTGGTCACCGTTGCCGCGCCGAAATAAGCGTGCCGGCTAAAGACGCTGCTGCATGGTCAATATCCCCGTCGGCGCTACCGCGTTTGCCGTTTTTGACATGCAGGAATTGAGCGCCGAGACGTTCGATGCCGGTCTTGAGTCGGCAGCGGACGAATTGGCCGTCGTGTTTTTCTGGGGTTTCGAGTGCTTCAACTGCGAAACCGCGAAGAAGGCGATGTTCGCAAAACCGGACGAAATTCGGGCGCTCGGGCTGAAATGGTTTCACAGCAATGTCTACGAGCATTGCGATCTCGACCGCCGTTTCATGCTGCATGGCGTACCAACGTGGTTCTTTTTCCACCGGGGCAAGCGCCTGGGACGAGCAACCGGCTGGCATGGGCTTGGCCAGTTCGAAGCCGCTGTCGCTGCCGCCCGCGAGAAAATCCGGGTGCTCGAAGCGAAAGCTTGAGCAGGTAAGTCAGGAAAAGTTTCAGATCAGCTGAAAAAAAGCGGGAAAGCATCAGTTTTGGGTCTTGAAAACGATGCGAACGCTCTTATTTGGCGTACAGGGTTAAATTTTGGGCCTCCGGGTAGCGAATTTGATCGTCAAACACGTCGAAAACGCAAAATCGGACCTGCTGCAATCAAAGTCAGGAGAGTGATAAAAATGGGCAGAATCATTGGTATCGATCTGGGCACGACGAACTCGTGCGTCGCGATCATGGAAGGCAACACGGTCAAGGTGATTGAGAACGCGGAAGGCACGCGCACCACGCCATCGATCATCGCTTATGTAGACGACAACGAAATTCTCGTCGGCGCGCCGGCGAAGCGCCAGTCGGTTACGAACCCGAGGAACACGCTGTACGCAGTCAAACGGTTGATTGGCCGTCGTTTCGACGAAAAAGAAGTGCAAAAGGACATCGCGCTGATGCCTTACAAGATCGTGCGCGCCGATAACGGCGACGCCTGGGTCGAAGCCCGCGATCAAAAACTGGCGCCGCCGCAAATTTCGGCTGAAGTGCTGCGCAAGATGAAAAAGACCGCTGAAGACTATCTCGGCGAAGAAGTGACGGAAGCCGTGATTACGGTTCCGGCCTACTTCAACGACAGCCAGCGTCAGGCTACGAAAGACGCGGGGCGTATCGCCGGTCTGGAAGTGAAGCGGATCATCAACGAACCGACCGCAGCCGCGCTCGCATTTGGCCTGGACAAGAACGAAAAGGGTGATCGCAAGATTGCCGTATACGACTTGGGCGGCGGTACGTTCGACGTGTCGATCATCGAAATCGCGGACGTTGACGGTGAGAAGCAGTTCGAAGTGCTCTCCACGAACGGCGACACGTTCCTCGGCGGCGAAGATTTTGACCAGCGCATCATTGACTACATCATCTCCGAGTTCAAGAAGGAACAAGGCGTTGATCTGAGCAGGGACGTGCTCGCGCTGCAACGCCTGAAGGAAGCGGCTGAAAAGGCGAAGATCGAATTGTCGTCGGCCGCTCAGACCGAGATCAACCTGCCGTACATCACGGCGGACGCGTCGGGTCCGAAGCACTTGAACCTCAAAATTACGCGTGCGAAGCTGGAGTCGCTGGTTGAAGACCTGATCGAACGCACGATGGAACCATGCCGTGTCGCCACCAAGGACGCCGGCGTGAAGCTGGATGAGATCAACGACGTCATCCTGGTCGGCGGTATGACGCGTATGCCGAAGGTGCAGGAGAAGGTGAAGGAATTCTTCGGCAAGGAACCGCGTCGCGACGTGAACCCGGACGAAGCCGTGGCTGTTGGCGCCGCGATTCAAGGCCAGGTTCTGTCGGGCGACCGCAAGGACGTGTTGCTGCTGGACGTGACGCCGTTGTCGCTAGGTATTGAAACGCTCGGCGGCGTGATGACGAAGATGATCAACAAGAACACGACCATTCCGACCAAGCACACACAGGTCTATTCGACCGCTGACGACAACCAGAGCGCCGTGACGATCAAGGTGTTCCAGGGCGAGCGCGAAATGGCAGCCGGCAACAAGCTGCTGGGCGAGTTCAACCTCGAAGGCATTCCGCCGGCAGCACGCGGCACGCCGCAGATTGAAGTGAGCTTTGACATCGACGCGAACGGTATTCTCCACGTCGGCGCGAAAGACAAGGCGACCGGCAAGGAAAACAAGATCGTCATCAAGGCGAACTCGGGTCTGTCGGACGCCGAGATCGACAAGATGGTGAAGGATGCCGAAGCGAACGCCGACGAAGATCACCGTCTGCGTGAACTGGCCGACTCGCGCAATCAGGGCGACGCGCTGGTGCACAGCACGAAGAAGGCGGTGGCTGAGTACGGCGACAAGGTTGAAGCGGCTGAGAAAGAGAAGATCGAAGCGGCGTTGAAGGACTTGGAAGAAGCGCTGAAGAACAGCACGGTTGACAAGGCAATGATCGACGCGAAGATCGAAGCGTTGGCAACGGCGTCGCAGAAACTCGGCGAAAAGATGTACGCCGACATGGCGGCAGTGCAAAGCGCGGCGGCGGGCGGTCCCGGTGCGCAAGCGGCGCCGAAGCAGCACGACGACGTTGTCGACGCTGACTTCAAGGAAGTGAAGAAGGACTAAGTCGATTGAACCGCATCGCGATTCATCGATGAAAGAACCGGTCCCGTGCGGTTTCGGCCTTGCACGGGACCGCGACGGAAAATGTCTCGTGCGCGACTAAGCGTAGGTACGAAGAGCGCGCCTGGCGAGCCAAATGGCTTCCCGGGCACGTTGTTTTTTTAGAGGGCGCTGCGTTTTGTGCGGGTTGACCCAAGCGTGCTGATCATCTTTTGATCGCGCGAGTCCCGCACGAAGGCCAGGCGTCGACGAACCACATGAGTCGCGAGACTCCAGGCATCCAAGAGGGAGCCGCCGGACCTAATCTTCGATCAGGCGCGGCGGCGCTGAACCGATATGGCGAAACGGGATTACTACGAGGTTATGGGCGTCGCGAAGAATGCGAGCGACGACGAAATCAAGAAGGCTTATCGCAAGCTTGCGATGATGTATCACCCCGACCGCAATCCGGATAGCAAGAACGCGGAAGAGCGTTTCAAGGAGGCCAAAGAGGCCTACGAAATGCTCTCGGATCCGCAAAAGCGCGCAGCCTACGATCAGTACGGGCATGCAGGCGTCGATCCGAACATGGCCACCGCAGGTCAGCAAGGTTTTGGCGGTTTCGCCGATGCGTTCGGCGATATTTTCGGCGACATCTTCGGCCAGGCGGCCGGCGGTGGAGCGGGAGCCAGCCGCGGGCGGGCGGGTCCGCAGGTTTATCGCGGCGCGGATTTGCGCTACAGCATGGAAATCTCGCTGGAGCAGGCCGCGCATGGCTACGACACGCAAATTCGCGTGCCGAGCTGGGTAAATTGCGAGATCTGCAAGGGCTCGGGTGCAAAGCCTGGCACCAAGCCGGAAACTTGTCCGACGTGTCAGGGACAAGGCACCGTGCGCATGTCGCAGGGCTTTTTCAGCATTCAGCAGACTTGCCCGAAGTGTCATGGCACTGGCACCTACATTCCTGAGCCTTGTGGCCATTGCCACGGCGCGGGCAAGGTGAAGGAAACGAAGACACTGGCAGTTAAGATCCCGACCGGTATTGACGACGGTATGCGGATTCGATCGTCGGGTAATGGCGAGCCGGGCATCAATGGCGGTCCGAGCGGTGACTTGTACGTCGAGATTCACATCAAGCAGCATTCGGTGTTCGAACGTGACGGCGACGACCTGCATTGCCAGATGCCGATTCCGTTCACCACGGCGGCGCTTGGTGGCGAGATTGAAGTGCCTACGTTGGCCGGTCGCGCGAGTTTCACCGTGCCGGAAGGTACTCAGTCGGGCAAGACGTTCCGGCTGCATAGCAAGGGTATCAAGGGATTGCGCTCGAGCATTGCCGGGGACCTATATGTGCATGTGCAGGTCGAAACACCGGTCAAGCTCACCGACCAGCAACGCGATTTGCTCAAGCAGTTCGAACGTTCGCTGACAGAGGGCGGTACTCGGCATAGCCCGCAAAGCAAGAGCTGGTTTGATCGGGTGAAGAGTTTCTTCGATTAAGGCAATAATCATGCAGCAACGCAGCGAGGTTTTTGCGCTGCTCGACGATTGCGACTCGACCGCCTTTCGGCGGTCGAGTCGCCTTTACGCCAGCTGCTTGCACGAACGGTCGTGTCATGACCCCGCTCAACTCGACGATGTCTGTGCGAGTGTTGATGCAGACCTGCGCGACGGACTACACGCCGTCGTGCTCGCAGACTATGAATTTGGCCGCAACCTCCAGTTAGCGCAGCCCGGTGATGCCGCGCTGCGCTTTTTGTTGTTCCGCGAGTGCACGCTGTTGTCGCGTGAAGAAACCGAGAGTTGGCTCGCCTCGCGCGATAACGACCTGGCTGATCGGCCATCGGTGGCAGGGGTGGCGAACATTGAAGCGAGTGTGTCGCGCGATGCGTTCGAGCAAGCCATTGCGGCTGTTCAGGAAGCGTTGCTGGCGGGCGATTCTTATCAGGTTAATTACACGTTCCGTCTTGCCTTCGATGTGTTCGGTTCGACGGTTGGGTTATATCGAAGGCTGAGGAAGCGGCAGCCGGTGCGTTATGGCGCGCTGATTGCGCTACCCGATGGATGCGATGTGCTGTCGTGCTCACCCGAGTTGTTTATCGAACGCCAGGGCGATGTGATCCGCGCACGGCCGATGAAGGGCACGGCGCCGTGCAGCGTGGACCCCGAATGGCTGCGGCTCGATCCAAAGAATCGCGCCGAAAACCTGATGATCGTCGACCTGCTGCGTAACGACATGTCGCGTGTCGCAGTCACGGGAAGCGTGCAGGTGCCGCATTTGTTTGGGATTGAGCCGTACAAGTCGGTTTGGCAGATGACGTCGACGGTAGAAGCACACTTGCTTCCCGGCACCACTTTCGCCGGCATACTCCGGGCGCTGTTGCCCTGCGGCTCGATCACGGGCGCGCCGAAGCACAACACGATGCAGCTGATCGACGCGCTGGAAAGCACGCCGCGCGGCATTTATACGGGCGTGATCGGGTGGCTGGATAAAAGCCGGGACTTCTGTTTGTCCGTGCCGATCCGCACGCTGGAAATACTGCACGGCCGAGGCAAGATGGGCGTTGGCGGGGGCATTGTGCTGGATAGCATTGCCGCCAATGAATTCGAAGAGTGCGAATTGAAGGCCCAGTTCCTGACCGGCTCCGATCCGGGCTTCCAGCTCTTCGAGACAACTTTTGCTACACGGGAAGAGGGCGTTCGCTATGGAGATCGTCATCTTGCCCGGCTTGCCTCTAGCGCCGAGTGGTGCGGTTTTCCGTTTGATCCGGTGAAGCTGCAGGAACGTATCGATGAAGCATGTGCGGGCTTTGAAGCGAAGGCGGGTTATCGGTTGCGGATTGCGTTGAGCAAAAGCGGCGAGATTGCTGTGACGAGTGCGCCACTTGTGCCGTTGGCGGCGTCGACGGTTGACGTTTTGCTGGCATCGGAATATCGCTTCGCAGCGCGATCAACGGATCATCCGTTGATCAGGCACAAGACGACGTCGCGTGAGGAATATGACCGCGCGTGGCGCGAGGCCGAAGCGCTAGGCGCGTTCGACATGCTGTTCTTCAACGAGCGCGGAGAGTTGACGGAAGGCGGGCGATCAAACGTGTTCGTGAGACTCAATGGCCGTTGGAGCACACCGCCGCTTGACGCGGGAGTGTTGCCGGGCGTGATGCGCGGCGTATTGATCAAAGAGCTGGATGCCGAGGAACGTGCGTTGACGCATGGGGACCTGGACCGTGCGGAATCGTTGATGATTTGCAACGCGCTGCGCGGCGCGATGCCTGCGCGGCTGAAGCGGTTGAGCCAGGCGGAAGCGAAACCTATGCAGTAACGGGGAGAGATGAACGTTCAAACGCGCGCTGACCTTTGGTGTCCTATTGCTTTCGCGCCAGAGGACTTCTGCCAAGTCAATCTCGTCTTCCGCGGTAACTTCTTTAGCGATTAGCCAAGGAAGTTACCGCTGCCACGCAAACACCTTCAGCGAAGGCCGATGCAAACAAGAACGCTCTCTCGGCCAGAGCAGCAAAAACCCGTTAAAACGTGTGCTCCGGCCCGGGAAACGTCTTCTCCCTGACAGCGCGGACATACGCCTCGACGGCGGCAAAAATACTCGGCTGCCCTTGCATGAAGTCTTTAACAAGCCGTGGCCGTTTGCCGGGGAAAACCCCGAGCATGTCGTGCAGCACAAGCACCTGGCCCGAACACTCAATCCCCGCACCAATGCCAATCGTCGGGATGACCAACTGTTGCGTCACCTCGCTAGCCAGCAGCGTAGGCACTGCTTCGATTACCAGCAACTGCGCGCCGGCATCCTGGAACGCCTGAGCGTCACGGCGCATTTGCTCGGCACCGGCGTCGGTTTTCCCCTGCACCTTGAACCCGCCAAACGCATGCACCGATTGCGGCGTCAAGCCCACATGTCCGCAAACGGGAATTGCCCGGTCAACCAGAAACTTGACCGTATCGGCGACCCATTCACCGCCTTCGATCTTCACCATCTGTGCACCCGAGCGCATCAACTGCACGGCGTTCGCATAAGTTTCCTCGCGCGAGCTAACGGTACCAAACGGCATATCGGCGACAACCAACGCGTTCTTGTTGCCCCGTGCAACTGCGGCAGTGTGATAGGCGATATCGGCCAGCGTCACGGGCAGTGTCGTGCCATGCCCTTGCAGCACGTTTCCAAGCGAATCACCGATCAGCAATACATCAACGCCCGCGCTATCCAGCAACGCGGAAAAACTCGCGTCGTAACACGTGAGCATCGTGATTTTTTCGCCGGCTTCGCGCATGGTCCTGAGCTTCGGGACGGTGATCGCGGTGCGGCTGGTTTCCTGCAAATATGCCATGAGAATTTCCACATCGACTAGATAAGAGACTGCACGCCTACGCATGGTTTCAATGCGGTCTACCAGCAGCGCCAAATCGATGTCCGATTCCAGCGGATTCAAATGCTCGGCGTTCACCGTGAGCAGAGCGTCCGTAGCGTCGTAGTGATAGAAGAAGTCATTGTAGGCGTCGCAGAGGGCACGCAGGTAGGCGTTGGGAATTTGCAGTTCCATCGGCAGCGCGCGCTTTTAAATGCGCGCGAACAATACTTCGGGACTTGCTGTAAATACACGACCAGATTCGGCGCGGGCGCGGAAGTATCAATACGCCTGGTGATTTCCCGGAACAGCTCGAATTCGTTGTCGGGAAACGTGAGGCGTGCGAACAGCGCGGTTTTATCGGTGAGGAAATCGGTGATGAGCGGCGCGCTGGCGTTTTGCTCGGGATGTCCCCGTGCGCCCAGCAGCGCCGCCGCGATTTCCTGCGTGGGCAGCGCGTAACGCGTGTTGTCGCGATAAAACCGCTCGAGAAACACGTTCTCCTGCGAGCGCTCGAACAGCGTGCGCATTGACCAGCGTTCGGCGAGCAAGCGCACCAGCGTGATCTTGCCGACGCAAATGGGCCCTTCAATCGCAATGTACCGATGCGGCGGGCGCAACTGCGGCGCGGTGACGGTAAGGGGCGACATGCTCATGGGCTATTCACCTTTCAGGCTTCGCGTCGCGAAGTGCAGCGGGAAGCGAATAGTGGACACTGATGTGTCGCCACTTTTTCAATACGTTGATCCTGGACCGAAGCGAGAAATGCATCGGCGCGGCCACGTTGCGCTATGACTACATTGCGGTCGAGTTCGATCAACGGCACGAGTGTAAACGCGCGCTCGGTGAGACGCGGGTGCGGCACGACGAGATCGGTTTCCTCGATGCAGGAATCGCCATACAGGAGGATGTCGATATCGAGCATACGCGGCGCGTTCCTGTACGGCCGCTCGCGTCCGAAATGGCTTTCTATGCCGTGGCACAGCCGCAGCAACTGGCGTGCGGCCAGCGTGGTATCGATCTTGACGACACAATTGAAGTAGTCGTCGCCACCGGCGTCAACAGGCGCGGTACGATAGAGGCTCGACTTCGCAAGCACGGTGATCGTGTGTTGCTGGGCAAGACACACCACTGTGTCTTTCAGGGTCTGGCACGCGTCACCGAGGTTTGCGCCCAGGCCCAGATAAGCTACCGTCATGGCATGAATCCTATACGACTGTCGTTCGGCGAAACACGGCTTAAACGCGTTGATCAAAACGCGCGCGGTCCGTGTCAATCGTCGCGCTGGCCACCGCTTTCGTCGCCATACCGCACGTCACGCTCTTCGCGAGCTGACCCTTCTGCGGTCGCGCCGCCCTGCATTCCGTCACCCGGTCCGCGGCTCCTGGCGTTGCTGCTACGCCGCCGTCGTTTCTTGAGTGCCCGGTCCTTCCCGCCTTGCGAAAGCAATGACTCCCGCGCGGCAGCGTCCTCTTCAATAAAATCCGTCCACCACTGGCCAACCGATGCATCCAACTCGCCGGATTCGCATCGCAGCAGAAGGAAATCATAACTCGCCCTAAACCTTTGGTGTTCCAGCAGCTTCATCGCGCTTCTGCCCGAGCGTTTCTCGAGCCGATGTTGCAGACCCCATATCTCGTGCATATCCGATGAAAAGCGCTTGTGGATAGCAAGCTTTTCGGTCTGCATGTCGAGCACGTCGTCCATGGCGCGATGCAGCGCCGGCACGGGGAACTCACCGGCCAGCGTGTATTGCTGCCAGCGCGTCTGCATGTCGTTCCAGAGCAGCGTGGCGAACAGGAAACCTGGCGATACACCCTTGCCGGCGCGCACACGTTCGTCGGTATTGGTCAGCGCGAGCGTGATGAATTTCTCGCCGTGCGTCGATTCGAAAATCACGTCGAGCAGCGGCAGCACGCCGTGATGCAAACCTTCCGCGCGCAGCCGCGTCAGGCACGCGAGCGCGTGGCCTGAGAGCAGCAGTTTGAGCATTTCATCGAAGAGACGGGTTGCGGGGACGTCGCTGATCAGGTTAGCCAGTTCCGCGATCGGCGCCCGCGTGGCGGGCTCGATCTCGAAACCCAGCTTCGCCGCGAAACGTACAACGCGCAGCATGCGCACTGGATCTTCGCGGTACCGCGTAGCCGGATCGCCGATTATGCGCAGCAAACGCGCGCGGATGTCGGCCATGCCGTCGTGATAATCCAGCACCGTTTGCGTGGCCGGATCGTAATACATAGCGTTGATCGTGAAGTCGCGACGCGTGGCGTCTTCGTGCTGCTTGCCCCACACGTTATCGCGCAGTACGCGGCCGCTGGCATCGACCGCATGCGTACGTGTGTCCATCTCGCCGCGTCGCAGGCGGTGCGGAGGCGGTGAGGGCGGTGCGTCGGCGGGGCTATCGACGAGCGCGCGGAATGTAGACGTCTCGATGATGTCCTGCCCGAACTGCACGTGCACGATCTGGAACCGCCGACCGATGATGCGCGCGCGGCGGAACAGCTTCTGCACCTGGTCGGGCGTGGCGTCCGTTGCAACGTCGAAATCCTTCGGCGCCACATTCAGCAGCAGGTCGCGTACGGCGCCTCCCACGATAAACGCACGATGCCCGCCCTGCTGCAGGCCCTCGGTAACACGAATCGCGTTCTTCGAGATCAGCGCTGGGTCAATGCCGTGCACATCCGCCGACAGGATCAGCGGCACGTTGTTGGGATCACGCTTCGCCGCGGCGGGCGTGGCTTTCTTGCACGTGCTCTTGCGGGCGGGTTTTACATCGTCGGAGAGCGGGGCGGTTGCCGGGGTCTCTTTTTTGGCGCTTTCCTGGCCGAACAGCTTGCGGATGAGTTTTTTAATCACGTGGGGAGAAGATTTCCAGGATACGCCAGCCGCGGGCTTGCGCATGGGTGCGCAGGGTGTCGTCGGGATTGGTCGCGATCGGGTCGGTGACTTTCTCGAGTAGAGGAATGTCGTTGTGCGAGTCGCTGTAGAAATAGCTGTGTTCGAAGTCGTTCAGGCTTTTTCCCATCGACGCGAGCCACGCTTCTGTGCGTAGGATCTTGCCCGCGCGATAGCTCGGCGTGCCCGTTGCGCGACCGGTCAGCTCGCCGTTGGGCACATTGTCGACCGTTTCGACCTCGCATGCGATCAACGCTTCAATCCCGAACGCCCGGCCGATCGGCGCCGTGATGAATGCGTTCGTGGCGGTGACGAGGCAGCAGAGATCGCCGGCTTCCTGGTGCTTGCGCACGAGTTCGAGGGCGGCGGGCGCGATGGCCGGCGTGATGATTTCGCGCATGAATTGCGCATGCCAGTCGTCCAGTTGCGCGCGTGAATGCCTGGCGAGCGGTGAAAGCTGGGCGTTCAGGTACGCGTGGATATCGAGCGTGCCGGCTTTGTAATCTTCGTAGAACGCGTCGTTTTGCTTCGCAAACTGCTCGGCATCGACAATGCCGAGCTTTGCCATGAAGCGCCCCCATTCGTGGTCGCTATCCGTCGGGATGAGAGTGTGATCGAGATCAAAAAGGGCTAGCATGGGAGCGCATTTTACTTGAAGCGGGTGGAAGCGGGTGGAAGCGTTCGCTGGCTGCTCGCGGCGGGGGGATGGACCGGAAAAGCGGTTAAAAAAGGGGCTTAAAAAAGCTCGGTCTGCGGACGGGGCGCGTCGTCATCCGTCTTGCCTTCTTTTGCTGCGAGCATTGTGCGTAATAACACGACAGCGTCACCGCGCGCTTTTGTTCCAGCGAAAAGCGGTCGAGTTCATCGAGCAGGGTCATCAGGCTGGACATGTCGCCTCGAAAATACCTGAGCAGATAAGCGGGGACGTCGTCCGCGAGCGCAATGCCGTGCTCGCGCGCCGCGTGTTTCAGCGCGCTGGCCTTGCTTTCGTCAGAAAGGGGCGTGAGCTGGAAAACCAGACCCCAGCCGAGGCGCGTGCGCAAATCTTCTCTCACCGATAACCCCAGCGGCGCCACATTGCCGGTTGCCACCAGCGCGCTTGCCGAATGCGCGCGCACTTCGTTGAACAGGTTGAAGAGCGCAATTTGCTGGGCGTCTGAGCCAGAGACGCCTGCGGGCTCAGGAAGCGCGCCCGGCCGTTCGCTTCGTGCACCAGCGCTTGCAGCAGATGGCTGCGGCCGCTGCCGGCTTCCCCCCACACACATAGAAGGTCCTGTCGGCCACGGGGCCGGCGGCGAGCGCACCGTCGAGTTCGCGCAGACGGGTCACCAGTTCATGGTTGCCGACGGCGAAAAAATTATCGAAGGTGGCGAGCGGCGGCGTGCCGAGATCGAGCGTCAGTTGGCGTTGCACGGGCAATCGGTTCCGTCAGGGCGTATCTTGAAAAGCGGCGCGCTCAGTATGCCGATGCCCGGTTTATGCTGTGGCGAAAGGCGTTGAGCGCAGGGTCGAGTTTCCAGCCGGATGGGCGCGAGTCTAGAAAAGGGTCTGGTGCGGTCTTTTGGAGTCAGGGCCACAAACTGCGAGAAATCCGACCGGGCGGCTGGCGCTGGCATCGGTTAAAATTTTGGTTTACCGACCTTCTCGCCGATCCCCCATGAATCAACCGAAATCCGCCCCAGACGCCCAAGGTTTGTCCTATCGCGACGCGGGCGTGGACATCGATGCCGGCGACGCACTTGTCAACCGGATCAAGCCCTTTGCAAAGAAAACCATGCGCGACGGCGTGTTGGGGGGCATTGGCGAATTCGGCGCGCTGTTCGAAGTGCCTAAACGTTATAAGGAACCGGTGCTGGTATCCGGCACGGACGGCGTGGGCACGAAGCTGCGGCTGGCGTTCCAGTTGAACAAACATGACACAGTAGGCCAGGATCTGGTCGCCATGAGCGTCAACGACATCCTGGTGCAGGGTGCCGAGCCATTGTTTTTCCTCGACTATTTCGCTTGCGGAAAGTTGGACGTGGATACGGCCGCGACCGTGGTGCAGGGAATTGCACAGGGTTGCGAACTGGCCGGGTGTGCGTTGATTGGCGGTGAAACTGCTGAAATGCCGGGCATGTATCCGGACGGTGAGTACGATCTGGCCGGGTTTGCGGTGGGTGCTGTTGAGAAAAGCAAGATTATCGATGGCTCGACTATTCAGCCTGGCGACGTGGTGTTGGGTCTTGCTTCGTCCGGCATTCATTCGAATGGGTATTCGCTGGTGCGCAAGATCATTGAGTGCGCTCAGCCTGACCTGAACGCCGATTTCGATGGCCGTTCGCTTGCCGACGCGTTGATGGCGACTACGCATATTTACGTGAAGCCGTTGTTGTCGCTGATGTCGCAGATAGCCGTGAAGGGCATGGCGCATATCACCGGCGGCGGGCTGGTTGAAAACATTCCGCGGGTTCTGCGCGATGGCCTGACGGTTGAGCTGGATCACCGGGCGTGGCCGTTGCCGCCGTTGTTCTCGTGGCTTCAGAAGCATGGCGGCGTGTCTGATGCGGAAATGCACCGGGTGTTCAACTGCGGGATCGGGATGGTCGTGGTGGTGGCCGCCGGCGACGTTAAAGCCGCGACGGGGCTTTTGTCGGCGGCTGGCGAACAGGTCTGGTTGATCGGCGTGGTGCGCGATTCACTTCCCGGTGAAGCTCAGACTGTCGTGGTTTAAGGTTTAAATTACCGCACGCACCGGCGGATTCCACCGGTGTGAACGACTCCAAACCACCGGCATTGGCGCCAGCAACGCCTCAATATCCTCGGCAGAGAACTTTGCTGCCCCAGCTGCATCCACCGGCTTCAATTGCCCAATCCGGTGCGCCCGCTCCGTCGCTTGATTCTCCGCCGCCGGATCCACCACGGATCGTAATGAATCGCCGTGTCCGCAGCCGTCAGATTCAACCCCACGCCACCCGCCTTAAGGCTAATCAGGAACAACGGCACCTCGCCGTCCTGGAAGCGCTTCACCGGTGTAATCCGATCCGTGGTATCTCCCCCGTCAATGTGACATATGGAAGTCCGGCTTTATCGAGCGCGGCAGCAATAATCGCCAGCATCCCGGTGAACTGGGAAAACAGCAGTACCCGACGTCCTTCCTCAAGCAGCTCCGGCAACATATCGAGTAACAAATCGAGCTTCGCCGATTCCTCCACACGCCCGGCCCGCATCAGCTTCACCAACGCCGGATCGCAGCAAACCTGCCGCAGCTTGAGCAGCGCTTCGAGCACGACAATATGGCTGCGCGCCAGCCCTTGGCCAGCCCTTGATCTGCTACCGCCATCCGCACCGTCTCGTACAGATCACACTGCGCACCCTCAAGCGCCACCGTCCTCACAATGGTCGTTTGGGGCAACTCCTTCGCAACCTCATCCTTTCTTCGACGCAGCATGAATGGCCGAATCCGGCACACCAGCAAATCGCGCCGCACCGGGTCGTCGTACTTTTCGATCAGCGTGCGCCAGCGCTTCGTGAAATCTTTCTGCGTGCCAAGGAAACCGGGTAGTAGGAAATCGAATTGCGCCCACAACTCACCCAGGTAGTTTTCCAAGGGTGTGCCGGTCAGGCACAACCGATGCCGCGCGCGCAAATCGCGAATGCCCTTCGCGGCCTTGATCGCGACGTTCTTCACTATCTGCGCTTCATCGAGGATCAGCAGGTGGTACTCGTGCAGCGCCAACATCGCCTGATCGCGCCACAGCAGCGGGTACGTGGTCAGCACGAGATCGTGATGGCCAATCTGTGGTCGAAACGTTCCTTGCGCTACGGGCCATGCAGATCCAGCACCCGCAAATCAGGCGCGAATTTTTTCGCTTCCTCACGCCAGTTGTGAATCAGCGTGGTCGGCAATACCACCAGCACCGACCGGTCCAGCCGTCCCGACTCCTTTTCGACCAGGATGTGCGCCAGCGTCTGCACGGTCTTGCCGAGGCCCATGTCGTCGGCGAGAACACCCGACAGATTGCGCTCGCGCAAATACTGCATCCAGTTGAGACCTTCACACTGGTATCCTCGCAGCTCGGCACACAAGCCGCACAGCACGGGCACTTCCCCCCGGCCCTTGCAAACGCTGGGCAAACTCGCGAATGGAAAGGTCGCCGTGGAACTGCCAGCGGCCTGTGTCGCTGAGCGCTTCCAGCCGTCCGGCGTCCTGCTCGGAAACACGCAGCGGATGGGGAGGGTATCGGATCGATTAACACGCGCACCACGGGCTTGATTCGTGCCGCCCGCACCCGCAGCCGCTCGCCCAGAGATCGGTTTTTAGCTCGATGCCTTCTTCGTCGGGGATTGAATCGATGGCGCCCGCCTGCCAGCGCCGGTCGCGCTGGAACAGGTCGAACCATCCATCGGTTCCCTGCCGCGCGATGCCCTGGATGTCATCGATCTCAATGAAGTCGAAGCGAAATTCCGGCGACATGCTCACGCGCCAACCGTTCTCGCGCAACTCGGGCAGCGCGTCGTTGGTGAACACGGGCCCATGCGTCGGGCACCGGCAAGCCGAGCACGCCATTGGGAATGAGCTTGGGGCCGAACCGCTGATGCGAGGGAATCTGGCGGAAGCCAAGGTCGTAGAGCGAGGCCAGGTAACGCGCCTCCACGTCGTGCCGGCGCTTCACCTGGACATCTCGCCGGACGCGGCGCGCATGACTGTGGTGGCGCACGTGGGGTCGATGCTTAACCCATTGATCGTAACCGAAACTGACGAGGGCAAAATCGAGCACGTTCGCCGCAGTGCGCTCGTCGCGGGACCGCCAACTGCTGTCGACGGGCCGTGTATCGAGCAGGAGCACCGGCACCGGTTCCGTATCGACAATATGCACGTTCAGCGTTTCCGGCGGCGGATGCAGGTCGGAGTCGACTTCACGCAGTATTGTGCTGACCAGCGGGTGCTTCAGCCAGCGAGATAGGCGGCATCAACAAATAGTCAGTCGGCCAGTTGCCGGGCAGGTTGCGGCATATCGACAACGCCCGCTTCACGCGTTTGCGCGTCGGCAAACCAGAGCGGTTCGGTGGGAATGACCAGCGTGGCGGGCGGCTCGGTTTGCAGCACGGGACGCACGCGATCGTCCAGATCGGGTGTTCACTCGATCCGTCCCGGCCGTTGCTGAGCTTCGCGCAGCGGCCGGCGCGCGACGTCGTGGTCGACCGGCATGGCGCTGAACAACCGTCCTGTTGTCAGCATGCGCTGCATCAGATCCGCGCCTTCTTCGCCATGCAACCCGAAGCCGCCGAAATCGTTGCGGGTACGTCCAATGACGAGCGCGCGCACGATGGTCATGTCCTCGTCGCTGACGAACTTCGGCTGCTTGACAAGCGCCGCGTCCAGATTGGTCCAGGGCCGGTCGAGCGTCTGGAATGATCCGCGTCCGGACTGAGTCGCACCTTATACAGCGCGACTTCGGCGGTGCGCATGATGCGCGACGTTCCCAGCACATAAACGAGCGCGAGCGTACCGCCCGACTCGCCGGGCTTTTTTGCGGAGGTACGAGTCGAGGCGAACCGCGAGCGGAATCCTTCAAGCCCGCCCGCCACTTCGGGGCGCACGGTTTCGGACTCGCGCGGCCTGTCCGCGGCGCTCGGGAGCAATACGGCGGCAGCGTGCTTGCAGCCATATCCCACCAGACACGAACAATGACCTTGCGCGGAAAGATTGCCGTGGTGATCGTTGAACATTACTTCCACGGTATAAGGCTGGCGTTGCGTGCCTTGAACGTTGGCGCGCAGCACGTCTTCGTCCCGATGCAGACGCGTCACTTCATCCACATACGAGCGTGCCTTGGCAACGGTATGCGAGCCGAGCCATTTGATGATCTGAGCCGTGTCGTACACAAACGCCGGCATCAGCAAACCCGCCCGTGCATGGCCGTTCCCGTCTCAGCCTGTCCTGCCGCTATCCGCTCAATCACCGTCTACTCACCGTTCCCTTCTTTCCAATAGTTCCAGCAAGCCACGCAGCGCGTAGGCCGCCGCCTGGGTGTGGATCTGCTCGTGATCGCCCTTGAATTGCTGCGTTTCCACCGCCGTGTGCAGACGGTTGCTCCATGCAAAAGACACCATGTCGACGGGCTTCGTTTCCGTGCCGCCGCCCGGTCTGGCCACGCCGGTAATCGACAGCGATACCTGCGCCCGGCTATTTCGCAGCGCGCCTTCTGCCATGGCTTTGGCGACCGGTTCGCTGACCGCGCCGTGGTGATCGATCATGTCGGCCAGCACGCCGATCATCTCGGTCTTCGCCAGGTTCGAATAGGTGACGAAACCGCGTTCGAACCATGCGCTGCTGCCAGAAATATCGGTCATGGCGGCAGCCCCCCAGTGCACGATTCCGCAGTCGCAAGCATCAGGCGCTCGTCGCGCAGTTTGTTGCCGACATGGATGGCGAGTTGGTGGCCGACGTTATCGGTAGCCATGCCAAAGCCTCGGGTGGAGCGCTCGAAAACGTGAGACGCAGGCGCGCGCTTGTCCGGCGTGACGGCTTCGCGCGGGGTGTGTCGTCGATTGTGTCGATGATCGGATCAGTCTGCATGAAAATGGTCGAAGCCCGTGTCTGGGAAAGAAACCGGACCAGTGTTGTCGCGCCAGTCGATGGCCGGCACCTCGCGGGGCGCGCCCGCCACGGCTGCGCTGAACGCGCCGGAAGCCGTTCGTCCTTCGGCGATCCAACTCTTGATTGTACCGATACGAGTCAACAAAACTTTCTGCGCTGTTGCTATCCGCTCGATTTCGGCCCTCAAGGCAACAGGCGCGGTGAAACAGAGTTCGTAGTCTTCGCCGCCAGCCAGGATGCAATGCACCTGCGTGGCCGCGGGCAGGCTGGCGAGCGTGCCGGAGCGCGGTACCTGATCGATATTCACCGTCGCGCGAACATTCGAGCGCTTCAAGATATGGAGCAGGTCGCCGGCGAGACCGTCGGAGATATCGAGCGCCGCGTGCGCGATGCCGCGCAACGCAATGCCGAGCGCTACGCGGGGTTCGGGCTGTTCGAGCGCCTTGATTGCAATGGCTTCGTCGGCGGGGTCCTTCAGCGACCATTCGCTGCGGCAGATTCCCAGCCCCGCGCGCGCACCGCCGAGTAAGCCGGACACCCAGATGTCATCGCCCGGACGCGCTGCGTCGCGCCGCAGCGCAAGCGCTGCGGGGACATCGCCGAACACGGTAATGCTGATGCACACATGCGGACCACTGGTTGTATCGCCGCCAATCAGCTCGCAGCCGTACTGGTTGGCCATTTGGAAAAGACCGCGGCTGAATGCTTCGAGCCAGCTTTCGTCGGCTTTCCGCATCGACAACGCAAGGGCGAACGCGCGCGGCTTCGCGCCCATGGCAGCGAGGTCCGACAGGTTCACCGCCAGCGCCTTGTAACCGAGTGTCCACGGGGAGACATCGGGGAAAAAATGGCGACCCGAGACCAACATATCGGTGGAAATTGCCAGGTGCTCACCGCGCTTCGGCGCGAACAGCGCGCAGTCGTCACCAATGCCGAGCGTCGCCTTCGGCTCGTCGTCCGTCGCCGGGAACGTGGCGGCGGGCTGGGAGAAATATCGTTCGATCAGGGAAAACTCTGAGAGCATCGGCAATCCGGCAATGTCGAGGGAGAGTTGGGGACGATGCGCGCGTGTTGACGCGCGTTTCATCTCAATAAGGGAATTTTGCGGCGTGAACCCGCTGCCGGCTTGGCGGTCATGCTGCTTTTCCACGCCTTGTCCAAATGGGCTATGCGCCGCGAATAGCCAGTATTGCCATCCGGAGAGCCCATTGATTGGCGCTACAATGCGTTCGAACTTCTATTCTAATCTCGCCTAAAGCCAGACGCCTCATGACCACTCCTGCCGATAGCGCCAAAGCCAAACTCCGCGAAGCCGCGCTCGATTACCACGAGTTTCCCACCCCCGGCAAAATCGCGATTGCCCCCACCAAGCAGATGATCAACCAGCGCGATCTCGCGCTGGCGTATTCGCCGGGCGTGGCTTTCGCGTGCGAGGAAATCGTCGCCAATCCGCTGAATGCCGCGCGTTTTACCGCGCGCAGCAACCTGGTCGGCGTCGTGACAAACGGCACCGCGGTGCTCGGGCTCGGCAATATCGGCCCACTCGCGTCGAAGCCCGTCATGGAAGGCAAGGCGGTGCTGTTCAAGAAGTTTGCCGGTATCGACGTGTTCGACATCGAGCTGAACGAAATGGACCCGCTGAAGCTCGTGGACGTGATCACCGCGCTTGAACCCACGTTCGGCGGCATCAACCTGGAAGACATCAAGGCGCCGGATTGCTTCATCGTTGAGCGGGAATGCCGCAAGCGCATGAAGATCCCGGTGTTCCACGACGACCAGCACGGCACAGCTATCGTGGTCGCGGCTGCTATCACCAACGGCCTGGTCGTGGTCGGCAAGAAGATTGAAGAAGTGAAGCTGGTCGCCTCGGGTGCGGGCGCGGCAGCCCTGGCCTGTCTGGACCTGTTGGTTGAACTCGGCATGAAGCTGGAAAACATCTTCGTGACGGATCTGGCCGGCGTAGTCTACAAGGGCCGCGTGGAGCTGATGGACCCGGACAAGGAACGGTTTGCGCGCGAAACCTCGGCGCGTACGCTGGCCGACGTGATGGAAGGCGCCGACGTATTTCTGGGCCTGTCCGCCGGCGGCGTCCTGAAGCAGGAGATGGTCGAGGGCATGGCGCAAAAGCCGCTGATTCTCGTGCTCGCCAACCCGACGCCGGAAATCCTGCCGGAACTCGCGCTGGAAGTTCGCCCGGATGCCGTGCTTGCTACAGGCCGCACGGACTACCCGAATCAGGTCAACAACGTCCTGTGTTTCCCGTTCATTTTCCGCGGTGCGCTGGATGTCGGCGCGAGCACGATCACGCGCGAGATAGAAATTGCCGCAGTGAACGCGATCGCGGAACTGGCGCGGCAGGAACAAAGCGATATCGTGGCGACGGCTTATGGCATCCAGGACTTGTCGTTTGGTCCCGAGTACCTGATTCCGAAACCGTTCGACCCGCGCCTGATCGTGAAGATCGCACCGGCCGTGGCCAAGGCCGCCATGGAGTCAGGCGTGGCCACGCGTCCTATTGAAGACATGGACGCGTACGAACAGCACCTGCAGCAGTTCGTCTATCACAGCGGCACGACCATGAAACCTGTGTTCCAGCTCGCGCGTAGCGTGGAGCCGGACAGGAAGCGCATTGTGTTCGCCGAGGGGGAAGAAGAGCGCGTGCTGCGCGCGGTCCAGATCGCGGTAGACGAGAAGATCGCCAAGCCGATCCTGATCGGACGCCCGGTCGTGATCGCGCAGCGCATCACGAAGTACCGCTTGCGTTTGACGGCGGGCGTGGACTTCACGGTGGTGGATACGGATCACGACGAGCGGTATCGTGACTTCTGGCAGACGTATCACAAGACGATGGCGAGGAAGGGTATCAGCGAGCAGATGGCGAAGCTGGAAATGCGCCGTCGTACAACGCTGATCGGCTCCATGCTGGTGAAGAAGGGCGAAGCGGACGGCATGATCTGCGGCACGATCAGCACGACGCACCGCCACCTGCATTTCGTCGATCAGGTGATCGGCAAGAAGGAGGGCTGCAGCGTCTACGCGGCAATGAATGCGCTGGTGCTGTCGGGCCGGCAGATCTTCATTGTCGACACGCACGTGAACGTGGACCCGACCCCAGAGCAACTCTGCGAGATCACGATCATGGCGGCGGAAGAAGTGCACCGCTTCGGCACCGTGCCGAAGATCGCGCTGCTATCGCATTCGAACTTCGGCACGAGCAACGCGCCGACAGCGATCAAGATGCGGGACACGCTGGCGTTGCTCCGCGAGCGTGCGCCGGATCTGGACGTGGACGGCGAAATGCACGGCGACGTGGCGCTGGATGCCAATCTGCGCCGCGAAGTCCTGCCGGAATCAACGCTGGTAGGCGACGCGAATTTGCTCGTACTGCCGAACATTGATGCCGCGAATATTTCGTACAATCTGCTGAAGACGACTGCCGGCAATAACATCGCCATTGGGCCAATGCTGCTGGGCGCGGCTCAACCTGTGCATGTGCTGACAGCGTCGGCCACGGTGCGCCGGATCGTCAACATGACCGCGTTGCTGGTGGCGGACGCGACGGCTGTGGCACGGGCTTAACATTTAAACGCCCGCGCAAGACTGGCGGGTTCGGGCAGAACTTCCGAGAGAGGGATTGCGACAAGTAGTCGCAATCCCTCTTTTTATTTGTGCATCGACACGCGTTGTATGGCCCAGCAGTGTCTACCCGGACTAGTGATCGGATCAGTGAATGATCGGATTCCTGATGGTCGCACCGAATCAGCCGACGAGAACGAATCATCGAACAAAAAAAGCGTGCCGAATGATCCGGCACGCTACGAGGGGCACGCAAGGGGATTTGCTTTCTCCTCCAAACAGCGATGGTGCCGGCTTTGCACCATGGGAGCTTCGCGAGAGAGGCGACCACTGGTTCCACTCCCTAAACCACGCATGAAGTCATTGTTAACAACTAGTTAAAGATAAAAACATCTTAATTTTATCCCAAATATAATCTGGCCCTATTTTATGGATTACGGGCACAAAACCAGCGGCAGGCCGCATGCAACGGTCCGATAAGCCGCAAGACCCGCCCAAAAAATTGGCATCTTCCGAACCGACATTGATTCCGCGTGTCATTAGCGATACCCTTACGTCTTTCATGGTCGTCATATTTTTGGGTTCAAAGCGGGGACAGGTTTCGTGAAGCGCGCATGGTTTTGTGGGTTTATCGTGGCGCTTTCTTGGGTGTTGAGCGGCTGCGAGAAAAGCGGGCCGGATTCCCAAAGCCCGGCTGCGAATACCTCTGCAGTAGCGTCGCAGGCGGAACCGCCGCACGTGTTGCAAGACAAGGACAAGCTGAAAAGCTATCCGCGGGCAGGGAGCTGGCGCGATACCGCATCAACGGGTTCGGAACCGTCGCAGACTACCGTCGACGCCGCACAATTGCCCAAACAGGCCATTGTGACGCTGCGGCGGATCGAGGCTGGCGGACCTTTCACGTATGAGAAAGACGGCATCGTGTTCGGCAACCGCGAGCGTATCCTGCCTCCGCACCCGCGCGGCTTTTACCACGAATACACCGTTCCTACGCCGCGTGCCCGTGATCGCGGCGCACGTCGGATCCTATGTGGCGTGCCTTGTCGGCAGATCGACAACTGCTTCTATACCGACGACCATTACGTGAGTTTTAAACGCATTGCGGGATTAACTTCGGGATGAACGGCATGAGCGACAACATCTACGCGCACAACAACGGTGTCGCGGGTGATCTTTTCGCCGGCGATGGCAACATGTTCCAGCGAGTTTTGCGACTCCGCACGACAGAAGAAAATCGACCCGACGACGAGCAGAGCGCGGCGCTGTCATCATTGAACGAGGGGTCTATGAGTCTTTTCAAGACGGTACGATCAAATATCGTGCAGTCGATCCGCGCTTTCAGGGTTCAGGATCTTGCCGACGAAGCGAGCAAGTTGGGTCAGCATTTTCTTTACGCGTATTGCAGGCAGGCCCAGAGCAAGCAGGAAGTGCTCGAAACTATCGCCACGTCGTTTTTATTTCCCAAGTACTTTGGGAAGAACTATGACGCGCTGTACGACAGTCTCACCGACCTCGTGCACAAAGCCGGTTCGCAACCGGGTTTCGTAATCGTGCTGGAAGCGCTCCCCGTTGCGCAGAAATTTGACAAGGAAGGTCGTGAGACCTTGCTCGACGTATTTCGTGAAGCGGCAGAATTCTGGGCGGAACGGCGTGTCGCGTTCAGGGTGTTTTACTCGTTCGCCTGAGCGGTTCGGCCGAAGATAAGCGCCTGCGTCGCGGAGCTGATTCTGCTGAGTGTTCTCGGCGCAAAGAGGTTAGAAGCCGGTCGTCGTCTATTAAACACAGGCGCTGACCGGCTTTTCTGCGTTTGATTTGGGGATGGATTGCAGCGAGGCGGCGGGTTAATTCACCATCAACCCCAGCGCGCGGCGAGCGCCTCAAGGACTGCAATGCCAGCCGTCTCGGTGCGCAAGACGCGAGGTCCGAGGCCAAGGGTGGCAAAACTGGCATCGACAATGGTTGCTTCCTCTGCTGCCGGCGAAAACCCGGTCTCCGGCCCGATCACAATGGTCACGGGTGCCGCGGGCGCGCTTGCGGGCAAAGACGCAAAACCAAGCTACGCCCGGGGCGACAGCAGTAGCCGCAACTCGCCGTCTTCGGCGGGCGGCAGGTTGCCAAGCCATTTATCCAGGTCCTGAGGCGCAGCTACGTCCGGCACCCGGCTCTTCCGCATTGCTCGCACGCCCGCACCAGCGCCTGCCAATGTCCTTGCCGACGCGCCGCGCGTTCGCCCGATAGCCGCACCACGCCGCGCTCGTTCCAGGTTGTGTCAAAACGTTTTTTTAAAGCGGCTAGAATTTCTCCTCCGATAGCGGAGGAGGAGCGATATGAAGCGGTTCGTTTCAAGGCGATGATCGTACGCAAAGCATTCTCCTTCCCGAAGCGCTTGATGGCTACGTGGCGGACTCGAATCCCGTA
>CALNPU010000009.1 GCA_940588625.1 uncultured Caballeronia sp. | reverse complement strand
GACCACGGTACTCAGTTCGTCGATGGTCTCGCTGCACCGAGATCGAGCTCCACGCCATTCGACCGCCGTACGTGCAGCGAGCAGCGCTATCGATGCTGTCGGCGATGCGAGTGGCCGCGGCAGTGCCGGCGCGGCTGGAACGACAGGAACAAAAACAGAGGGCGATTGCACAGGCGGAATGCGCCTGACGTCGATGGGCGCGCAGTCGATCACCGGCACTGCGCCATTCAAGGATGTTTCCTTCGGAGCATGCGGCCCATCGTGTCCGTCGGCATCTTTATCCTGTGAAGTCGATGAGATGCTTCGATGAGATGCTTTTCTCGCGTTCCATCGGACACTTCCCGATCCACTTGCGCAACAGGTTGGCGCTGATCCCTTGCTCCTGTGCCGGACGGGCAACCGACGCACCGGGGCGCAACGCCGCTTCGACCAGTGCGCGCTTGCCCGTCTCGTCGCAACTGCACGACATGGCCGCGTATCACACGTTCGAAGGCACGACCGTCCACGATGAAGAAAAGTCGCGCATGGTGATGGTGGCATCGTTGAATAACAAGCGGCTGATGATCCTGCACAATCACGGTTTGCTCGCGCATGGCGCCACGCTCGGCCATGCGTTCGTGCTGATCTAGACCCTGAACCGCGCATGCGAAATTCAACTCGCGACGCATTCCATGCGAGGCAAGACCCTGCTCGTCGATCTAAAAATCAGCGAATGCTCGACCTGCGACGCACTTCAATACGACCCGCGCTTCGGCGGCGGAGATCTGGTCCTGGACGCGTTGATTCGCCCCCCTTGACCGCACCGACACCAACTACAGGAGTGATGCAGGCATTAGCGCCTCAAGGCTGCGCGGCGAACATGTCCATCAGGACATCGCGCAGCCACTGAATACCGGCGGCGCTTGAGAAGCGCACATGCGTGTGGATTTTCACCTCGATGGCCAGCAAATCGAACAGTAACGCGAGCAACCGGAATGCGTGACCGCGATTGAAGCGCTCGGCAATGCTGCATGGAAAGATCACCGCGAGATCCGTGGTCCAGACAATCTCCGGCGCCACGATGAAATGCGGCAGCCGCAGCACAATATCGCGCTCCATGCCGAGTTCCGCGAGTCCATTGCTCGATCATCCGGTGCCCGGTGGCGTTCATGCTTGCATAGACGTATCGCAAACCACCCAGATCCTGCTTCAACGCCTTCTTCCCCTTCAGCGGATGTCCCGCGCGAACCAGGCACACGTGTTCGTCTGAAAACAGTGTGTCGCCTATACAGCGTTCCTCTAGCCCCGGCATTTAGCCGAGCGCGAGGTCGATCTCGCCGGCACGCATGCGGCGCCCGCTGACTCGGACGCGAGCTGCACGATCTCGAAGCAACCCTTCGGCGCCGTGCTTTCCAATGCGGCAAGTAAGGGCGGCAGGAAGTAGAACTCCGACATATCCGACATCGATATCTTGAACACGCGTGACGCGGTCGCGGGATCGAAGTGACCATGCGCCTGCATCGCAAGGCTGATGATGCCGAACGCTTCATCCAGCGGACCGTGAAGGCGGATCGCGGCCTTGGTCAGCACCATGGTTTGCGGCGTGCGCACGAACAGTGGATTGTCGAACAAGGTGCGCAGACGCCGCAACGAATGACTCACGGCGGGTTGTGTCAGACCGAGCCACTCGCCCGCCGCGGTGAGGCTGCGCAGGTCCCAGATCGCGAGGAATACGCGCAACAGGTTGAGATCGGTGAGACCGCTATTCGTCTGGTTCATGGCATCCGTTACTGGTGCGAATTTGACGCATGGGTAGGCCAATTCTATCTTGAGGACAAGCCATTCCACCGATACAAAACCACGCCGGAGCCCCGATGAATCTCGCAGACGACCCCAAGCTGGCGCCTTTCACCCACGCATCGGGCGCAATCGTCAATCCGCTCGCGCTGGATGATGTCATCGCGGAAATCGCTGCACGCCGCGATGAATTCGATGAACTCTCGCATGTTCCCCGCGACATGATCGCGACCATGAAGTGCGCTCGCATTTTTCGCGCAAGCACGCCCAAATGTTTCGGCGGCGACGCGCTTGCGCCGGTTGATTTCCTGCGCGTGCTGGAACGCATCGCGGTGGCGGACGGGTCCACGGCGTGGGTGGCTGCGTTCGGCTCGGCGAATGTCTATCTCGCGGCTTTGCCCGTTGAAACCCAGCGTGAAATCTATGCGAGCGGCCCGGATCAGGTATTCGCCGGCGGCCTTTACCCGGTACAACCCGCCGCTGCCGCTGCGGGTGGCTGGACCGTGAGCGGTCAATGGCACTTTGCGAGCGGCTGCAAGGGCGCGGACTGGATCGGCGTGGGCATTGGCAGGGCACCCGCGGGCAGCGACAGTCCGAACGCCGGCAAGCCGTTGACGGCGGTGTTTCGTGCGGAAGAAGTCGAGATCGTCGATAACTGGAACGTGGTCGGCATGCAGGGCACGGGCAGCCACGACCTGCGCCTGAAAGACAAATTCGTCGCCGAGCCGTGGACCTTCATGCGCGGCAGCGGCGCGGTGATCGATGAACCCTTGTACAAATATCCCGCCGTTTCGTACCAGGCCGAAGTCCATGCGGCGGTCAACGTCGGGCTGGCGCGCGCGGCGCTCGACTTGGCTGCGGAGATTTCGGGCGGCACGAAAACCACGACCGGCGCGCCGCGTCTGGCTGATCGTGCGTACTTTCGCATCGAATTGGGTCGTGCCGAAGCGCAGTGGCGTAGCGCCCGCGCGTTCTTCTATCAAGCGTCCGAAGACGCCTGGGACTCGATCATGGCTGGCTACCCGGTTACGCCCGAACAAGCGAGCTTGTTGCGCCTGAGTGCCACGCACGCCGCCCATGTGTGCGCGGATGTGGTCCAGCAGGCTTACCGGCTGGCCGGTGTCGCGGCAATCTACCGGAACAACCGGATGCAGCGCCTCGTTCGCGATTCCATGGTCGTCACGCAGCACGCCTTTTTGGGGGAAGCGACCTACGACGGCGCCGGCGCCATTTTCGCTGGCATCGCGCCCACGATCACGCCGTATCCGTAAGCTGGGAGACAGCATGAACGAAGTCGATAACCGCAAGTTGTTCCGCGAAGCCATGGCGCATCTGTCGGCGGTCGTGAACATCACTACGACGATGGCCCGCATGGCCGGTGCGGCATCACGGCAAGCGCGGTCTGTTCGGTAACGGATAGCCCGCCCACCATGCTCGTCTGCGTGAACCAGTCGAGCGCCGCGCATGCGGTGTTCGCGGGGAATGGCCGGGTCTGCATCAATGTGCTGCCCGGTAATCAGCAGGAGCTTGCACGGCATTTCGCCGGCATGACCAAGCTGCCGATGAGCGCCCGCTTCGAGCAGCAGACCTGGGCCGCGGGACTACTTGGCACGCCTGTTCTGGCCGATGCGCTCGCGAGCCTGGAAGGGCGGATTGTCGAGCGCAAGACCGTCGGGGCGCACTCGGTGATGTTCGTGGAAGTCGCCGACATGGTGGTGCGCCACGACGGCGACGGCCTGATTTATTTCGATCGCGATTTTCATCGGGTGGCGAGGGCGCCGGTTGCTTGCTGAAAGCATAGGGCATGATCGAGTGTCAGGCAGCCGTAAAGTCGCGTGCACTGCTGATCATAGGGAAATGCAGGTTTGCGCCGCTGAACGGCGGGAAGTTCTTGAAGTCGGCACGCATCTCGTGACGCACCGGCGACGCCAGCGCGGCATTCAACGCGTTCGGCGAATCGAAGACCACCTTGTTGCGCTGCATGGCGTTTGATCGTGCCACCGGTAGCGCGCCGCGATAATCCATCCGCGTGTAGATCTCGATCTCCCGGATGCCGGGAAAGCGCGCCATGATTGGCGGGTGACTGTCGATGTAATGACCCAGCCACGCGTTCAAATTCTCCGCCGGACCTTCGTAGCTGACCAGATAGGTGCAGCGAGGATCATCGGCCAGTTGCGTGCTGGAGTCGGGCACGGGAAAGCGCCGCACGGCCATGACCTGCTGCGTCAGGTCGCACTCTTTCAACCCTGTCAGATTCAATAGTGCATGCGCGTTGCCGCCTTCGCGCAAGACGCTTTCCAACGCATCGATACTGTCGAAGTAAGCCTGCAGCGTGCAACGCGGCGGCGCCTCGGCGTGCAGGTACGGGTCGTTCGCGCCGCCTTCCACGGGCACGTGAACCACCGTGCGCCTGATGCCGGGGAAGGTCACGGCAAGATCGAGAATCCCTTGGGGACCAAGCGTTTGAGTCACATCGGTCGTTGCGCGCTCGGTCGCAATCAGAAAGAGGTAGACATCCATGAGTTGCTTCCGGTTGGGCAGGCTGAAAACAATTTGGAAACGTCGCTTGACGAACAATGTTTCCGATAAAAATATGAATTCAGAATATTTAAAAAGCTTTGGGCATGATTTTTTGTGCTCACGCCCTTTTTGAAAACCTATCCAGAAACTCAAGGTGATCGACGCACATTGTCATAGCAGCATTCACGTTCAGGCCGACGCCCAGCGAGCATTTATACTGATGGCCGACGGGGAGCGTCAAGGCCGATGGGTGTTGGGAAGCTGGAAGCGCAGAACGGTTGGGGCGCAGACGTTCGTCGGAGAATCGGTGTTCACGGGCGCTGAAACCTGGGTGCGGATTCATGCCGATCCGGTCGCATTGAGGATCGGTTACGAAGTCGGCGGCAATGAAGACGGGCTGCGATTCCACAATGCCGCGCGCGTATTCGATGGCTCGGTGTTGGGGCATCCCGAAGGCACGTCCGTCATCACGCTTTTCACGTGGCGGCTCGCTACGCAATCCGACGACGCATGGGCGCAAATCTGCTCGACGCACGAAACCGAGATGTTTCTGATCCGGGCGCTGCTCGAATCGGGTCGTGATTGCGACGCTGCGTCGGCATGAAAGCGATCTAGTACTTGCGGTACGGCGCACCCGATGTCCTTGAGCTTGTCACGCTCGACGAGCCCTTCGCGGGACCAAACGAAGTTGAAGGCCGCAGGGGTAGCGCCGATCGACGCGAAGCTGCGCTTCCGGTGCCTTGCAAGCGCATTTCTCGCTGGCATTCCCGAAGATTCCGGGGCGTGACGGCGCGGGTGTCATCGATCAAATCGGCGAGGGGATAACAGGGCTTTCCGTAAGCGATAAAGTGTGCGTCGCGGCTGACCCGACACGCAGCGGGACCTACGCCGAAGTGATCGTCTGTGCATCGTCACGCTTGGTCAAAAAGCCACCCAATCTTTCGACTTCACAAGCCGCCGCGTTGCTTCAGCCCGGCGTAAGCGCATGGATCCCGATGTGCCGAACCGCGACGCTATCGGAAGGCATGAGCGTGCTGATTCATGGTGGCGCGGGCGCGGTCGGCAGTCAGATGATCCAGCTCGCCCGTCATCTCGGACTCAACGTGACAACAACTTGCCGCGCGCAGAATATCGACTATGTGCTGGGGCTCGGCGCGCATCGGGCAGTGGCCTATGATCGCGATGACTTCGGCTTGCTGCGTCATATTGATATCGTTTTCGACCTGATCGGCGGCGAGACGCATGCCCGGTCATATCAAGTACTGAAAGCGGGCGGTCAGCTCATCTACCTGACCGCAATGCCGTTTGAAAACCAGGCCGAAAAATACGGCGTCACCGTCACGCGCGCGATGATCTCGGACGCGCCGAAAGCCCTCCATGCCGTCTCGCAACTCCCCGCCGAAGGTGTGCTCACACCGGGCGTAATGGCCACGCTCCCACTAGCCGCCGCAGCCGATGCACACTGTCACGTTGACGCGGGTCAGGTTATGCGCGGCCGGATCGTGCTGAACATGGAGGACGGAGGTTGAAAACGCTTGACGCCTAATTCTAAATTCAGAATTTTGTAAACGCCGTTTCAGGTCAAGCGATTGAGTTTCGACCCGCGCGTTCCAACCCGCTGTTTGAAGAAGTTCTTGCCACTATACGATGCAAAAAATTCCCGATATCCGCCCCGTGCCCCAGTCGATGCAAACAGCGTTCGCGGAAAAACACGCTTTGTCGTGCGCGTGGTTCGCAATGTGCAGCACGCCGCTCGTGGAGATTGGTCTGACGGCCGCGCCGGATTTGATCGTGATTGACCAGCAGCATGGGTTATGGGAACGCACTGCCCTCGAAGCGGTGATCGGTCAAGTGCGGTATCAGGTTCCGATGATCGTGCAGGTGGGCGAGAACTCGGCTCAGGCGATTGCCGAAGCGCTGGACGCCGGCTCGGCGTCGGCCTTGGTGCCGCCGCTGATCGAATCCGCCGATGAAGCCCGCCGCGCTGTCTCCTTCGGCCGCTATCCGCCCTTTGGACAGCGCTCGGCGGGTAGCGTCAGGCCGCTGATTTCCGGCATGGCAGCCATGAAAAACGATGGGGAGCGGATATCGATTGGCGTGATGATCGAGACGGTTGCAGGCGTGGAGCAAGTCGAAGCAATTGCCGCCGTGGAAGGGCTGGGCTATCTGTTTATAGGCACTGGCGACCTGTCGTTGTCGCGAGACGATGCCGCGCCGGACGCGATCGAACAGGACTGCGCGCACATTTTGAAAGCCGCGCGCGCAGGGCTTCGACTTCGTCGTGGCCGCAAGCTACATTGAAGTGGTGCGCGCCGGCTTCGAACAAGCCGTTTCCGCGCTTAAAGACTGAGTCGATCATGACGTCATCTTCGAGCAGCTTCGTCGAACGATTGGTGGCTGAGTTGGGCTCCGACGTGGTGACCTTCGGCTCCGATCTCGGCACCTGGCGCGTGCGGGACTGGAGCGGAACGCCGGGCGCCGAATCCATCGCGTTGATCCGGCCGCGCTCGACGCTGGAGGTATCGCGGGCGCTCGCGTTTTGCCATGCCAACCAGCAAGCGGTCGTCACGCATGGTGGTTTGACCGGCCTCGCTGGCGGCGCCAACCTGTCCGGCGGCGAAGTGACGCTGAGCCTGGAGCAGATGAGTGCGATCAAAGAAGTTGATACCGTTTCGGGCACGATTACCTTGCAGGCGGGCGCGGTGCTGCAACGCGTGCAGGAAGCAGCGGATGCCGCCGGCATGATGTTTCCCCTCGATCTCGGCGCGCGTGGCAGTTGCACGATCAGCGGCAACCTGGCGACAAACGCCGGCGGAAATCGCGTCATCAAATATGATGGCATGGCGCGTGAGCATGTGCTGGGTTTGGAGGCGGTTCTCGCCGACGGCACTGTGGTCAGCGATCTCCACAAGATGATCAAGAACAACAGCGGTTATGATCTGAAGAGCCTGCTGATCGGCAGCGAAGGCATGCTGGGGGTTATCACGCGCGCGGTCATGCGGGTTGCGCCGAAGCCATTGGGGGTATCGACGGCGTGGTGCGGACTGCCTAACCTCGCCACCGTCACGCGTTTGCTGCAGCATGCTCGCGCACGGATGTCAGTCGGCATTCGAAGTGATGTGGCCGAGTTACTACGACTACATGCTCGCGAGCATGAAGACCGTGCGCGCGCCGCTCGACTCCACGCATGCGTTCTACGTGCTGCTGGAAAGCATGGGTTCCAACGCCGAAAGACAAGCCGAAGAGTTCGAGGCCATGCTTGGCGAGATGCTTGATGCCGGCGTGATCGAGAATGCATCGCTTGCCAGTTCCGCCGCCGATGCCACCCGCTTCTGGGCCGTTCGCGACGCACCCGCAGAATTTCCGATTCTTCTGCCGGGTCTTATCGGCTTCGACATCAGTTTTGCGATTGCCGATATCGGCCAGGTTACCGAGCAATGCGAAGCCATGCTGCATACGCGCTGGCCCAATATGCGCACGGCTGGTATACGGCCATCTCGGCGACGGCAACCTGGATGTCATCGTGCATCTGAAGAATGCGCCGCCTGATCTCGAAGAACATGTCGATGCCGCAGTCTATGAACTCACGCGCGAATGGCATGGCGCTGTCGCGGAACATGGGATAGGCGGCAAGAAACGCGCGTATATGGGCTACACCCGCGACGCCTGCGCAAAACAGCTTGAGCACACACGACATGTCCACGACCCCGTTGAGTTCGAAGCACGATATGAAGGCGACATGCTGCACGAATCCACTTTAATCGACCCATCGCCGGAAGCCGCTGTGCCGCTTGTGCAGGTCGTGGGCAAATCGGCGCGCGCGGCGAAAACCCGCTGTCAACCTGTGGCTCGGCGGCGTGATCATGCTGGGCGTGTTGTTCTGCGCCGTGTTCGCGCCGCATAACCCGCTCAATCAGGATCTGCTGCACATGTTGTCGCCGCCCGCATGGATGGCCCAGCGGTGACCCGGCGTTTCCGCTCGGCACGGATAGCCTCGGCCGTGACGTGTGATCGCGCTTGTTGCTTGTTATATGGCAGCCGCATCGCGCTGACGGTCGCTGTGATTGCCGTGTTCGGCGCAGGTATTGTCGGCAGCGTGCTCGCGATTCTCGCCAGCTACTTCGGTGGGTGGATCGCAGCATCGGTTATCTGGTGGATCTGTGGATGTCGTTTCCGCCGGTCGTGTTGTCGCTCGTGCTGATGGTGAGTCTCGGCGTCGGCATAGAGAACGTGATCCTGTCGATTGTGTTGGTGGACTGGATGCGCTTTTGCCGCGTCGTCCGCTCCGAGGTGATGGTCGTGCGTCAGCGCGACTATGTGCTTGCCGCGCAGCTGCTCAATTTCACGCATTTGCGGATCATGCTGCGCGAGATATTACCTGCTGCGCTGCCGTTGATGATCACGCTGTTCTCGCTCGAAATGGGCGTTGCGATCACGGTCGAGGCGCTGCGGAACTTGACCTTATCGATAGGCCGGGGCCGCGTGCTGGGTGTGGTCGGTGAATCGGGCGCGGGTAAGAGCATGCTGGCGCGGCTGATTTCAGGTTTGTTGCCAAGCGGTTTTGCGGTGACGAGCGGCAGCATGCACTTCGCCGGACAGGACATGCTTGCCATGCCGCAAGCCAAACGCCGCGCACTTCTCGGCCGGAAAATCGCGTTCATCCCGCAGGAACCGCTGACCGCGTTAAACCCGCTGTGGACTATCGCCGATACCTTTAATGAACATCTCTCTCGCGTCGGCGTACCGTCGAACGAACGCTGGGACACCGTGCGCAAGGCGCTGGAATCGGTACAACTGCCGGTGCCTGTTGACATGCTCAAGTGCTATCCGCATCAGCTCTCAGGCCGGCAATGCCAGCGCGTGCTGATCGCGATGGCGTTCGCGAGCAACCCGGCGCTGCTGATTGCCGGCGAACCCACGACCGCGCTCGATGTTGTCACGCAAACCCGCGTGATGCGCATGCTCGCGGAACAGTAGCGCCTGCATTCGACCGCCGTGCTGCTGATCACGCACGATCTGCGGTTGGCGGCCCATGTCTGCGACGACGTCGCCGTGATGTATGCCGGCGATCTGTCGAGTACGGCCCGCCCGCGATGTCCTCGATGAATCGTGCCACCCGTACACGCGTGCGTTGAAATACGCGACGCCCGATCTCACCGGTCCCCGGCGCCGCTTGCCGGTACTCGCTCAGCAAATGCCGGGCTTGTCCGCGCTGGCCGGTATCGCGGGGTGTCGTTTCGCGTCGCATTGCCCCAGTGCCGGCGCCGCGTGCGCCGCTGTGCTGCAGTCTCGCGTGGCGCCCAACGGGCATCGGGTCGCGTGCAGCGAGGCGTGCGAGCATGCTCCGTTGATGGACAATTCGCAGGCGCCGCTGTTGCCGCCCGCGCCCGTAACAGGCGCGCGCGCAACCGGTGGCGGAACTGCGCGAGGCAGCGCTGACGTACACGAGCCGCAGCGGTGTGTTCGGGCAGCACAAGACTTCTTTCCATGCGGTGAAGCCGCTGTCGCTGCAGATTTTCCCTGGGGAATTCGTGGGGATCGTGGGAAAGCGGTAGTGGCAAGACATCGGTGGCGCGGCTGTTGATGGGTATCGAACAGCCGACCGAGGGCCGGGTGATGATCGGCGGCGAAGATTTAACGCACGGCAGTGCTGAGCGCGTGCGGCGTGCCCGCGAGCAGGTTCAGATAACCTTCAGGATTCGCAGTCGGCGCTGAACTCGCGCTGCTCGGTCGAACGGCTCCTGACATAGGCGCTGGAAGCGGCCGGCGTGGCGTCGCTCGATGCGAACAGCGCCTTGCTCGCGCGCAGTCGAACGCGACGTGGGTCTTCCCGCCGATACCCTCACGCACTTTCCCTCGCAGTTGTCGGGCGGTCAGAAGCAGCGCGTGAATATTGGCCGGGCGCTGTGTGCATCGCCGCAATTGATCGTCGCCGATGAAATCGTGTCGGGGCTCGATTTATCCGTCCAGGCGCAGATACTGAATCTGCTGCTGGAGTTGCGTCGCGAGCTGCAGATTGCGCTGTTGCTCATCTCATACGATTTGTCCGTGGTCCGCTACTTGTGCAGCCGTGTGCTCGTGATGCGCCGTGGCGAAGTGGTGGAGCAGAGGATGACCGAGGAAGTGTTCGCCGCGCCGCGCCATCCGTACACGCGTGCGCTGATCGACGCGGTGCCGAGCGATCATGCGGGAACGCCGTGGCCGCCCGCCGAGTTGGAGGAAGCGGCTTGAGCGCCTTGCGTGGCGCGTTTTGGGAGGCTGGCCGGAAGCCAACCAGTACAATTATTGATTGCAGTGACACTGCCGCCATCGCGGTGGCGTGCAAATCGTGACGAAAACGCGAGACAAGACAATGGAGAAGACCATGGCAACCGCGGACCCGACGGTTATCAAGCAGCCACGACGAACTGCGCTGCGCCCGGCCACGCTGATGGAGTCGGTGTATCAGGAAGTGCTGGGCCGCCTTCAGCGCGGTCAGATTGGCCCTGATGACCGCGTGCTCGACTACGAGATCGCGAAGGAATTCGAGTGCACGCGCATGCCGGTGCGCCAGGCGCTGCTGCGCCTCGTGAACGAGGGTTATCTGGTCGGCACCACGCGCGGTTTCATCACGCCCGTACTGACCGCCGAAGATGTGCGCGAGATCTTCGAAGTGCGCCGCATGCTCGAACCGGGCGCGGCTGCCGCTGCCGCTGCCGTGCTCACCGATGAACAACTCGCCGGCATGGGTGCGGTTTATCGCAAATGCCGCCGCGCATTCGAGCGCAAGGACATTGGGTTGATGTCCGAGGCCAATGTCGAGTTCCGCGCAATCTGGCTGGAAGGCGTGCCGAACACGCGGCTGAAAGGCACGATCCTGCGTTTCGCTGATCACACGCGCCAGGTGCGTCACGGAACCATGACGAAACCGGGCACGATGAAGCTGATTGTCGACGGCATGCAGGTGCTGTTGAAAGGCTTCGTGGATCGCGATGCGATGAAGGTGCGCTCGGCGACGCAAGGTTTTATCGATGACGTCGAGCAGCAGTATTTTCTCAACAGCGACGATGCGGTCTGACGCTTCCACGCGATGAACGACTTTGCAGGCGTGTCGATCTTGGCTGCCGTCGAAGTGCCATACACGCGTCACGAGCCGGCCGGCACGAGTACCGCGGGTTTGCTCGCTTAGGCCCTGAAGGCTGCGCTTTTGCAGGCGGAACTATCGGCGAATGAAGTCGACGGTCTTGGCGTTGCGTCGTTCACCTTGCCGCCCGATCATGCTATTGACTTTGTGTGGCGCGCCGGTTTGCGCGTGGGCTGGTGCATGGACGACTGTCACGGCGGAGCGAGCGGAATCAATCTGTTGCAGCATGCCGCGCGTGCGATTCAGGCCGGCGATGCAAGCGTGATTGTCCTGGTCAGCGGGGACCATTTCGAGGCGGCGGATTTCACGTCGCTCGTCGAGAATTACAACGTGACCACGCGAACGCATCTTCGGCCGTTGAACACGGGCGGATCGAACCCGCTGTTCGCAATGCTCACGCAACGCCAGATGCGCGTCTCGCAATTGACGCGCGAGGATTATGCGGCGCTGTGCATTGCGCAACGCGAGTGGGCGTCGATGAATCCGCTGGCCGTCTCTACTGTGAGCCGTTGACGCTCGAAACCTATCTTGCCGCGCCGCCGGTGGCCGAACCCTTATGCCGCTACGATTGCGTGCCGGTGGTGTCGGGGGCCAACGCGATTGTGCTGACCTCGTCGACCCATCGTTGTGCTGAGCGTTCACCGGTTCGTATTCGCGCGCTGCGTGCGGCGTATAACGCCGACCATCAGCATGGCGACGGGCTTGTCACGGGCCTTGCGAGCATTCGCGACTCCCTCTGGTGTGACGCGAACCTCCAGCCAACCGATATGAACCTTGTCTCGGTCTATGACGATTATCCGTCGATGATTCTCTGACCTCGGGTTCGCCGGCGACCAGCCCGACTTGCACGCGTTTATTCACGAGCGCATTGCGTCACGCCGCTTGCCTGTGAATACGTCGGGCGGGCAATTGTCGGCGGGGCAGGCGGGTGCGACGGCGGGCATGCATGGAGTGTCGAAGCGATCCCCAGTTGCGTCACGAGGCCGGTATACGCCAAGTGGACGACTCGCGGTTCGCGGCGGTGAACGATTACGGCATGATACAGTATTAAAATGGTATGTGTGCGAATACCGTGGTGCTCGGTGCGAATACCGTGGTGCTCGAACGGGGAGCCGCACAATGAATGTATTCGCTTGCGTCGCGTGCGGTCAGGTGGATTTTCCCCGGCGCTTGTTGTGTCCATCGTGTGGACGCGATGAATTCACCGAGGTGGCTGCTTCCACCGGTGGTAGCGTTGAAGAAGTCACGATCTTGCATCATCGAGCGGGGAAGGCGGGCGGAGATATCGCGTACATTGCGACAGTGCTGACTCACGCCGGGCCGCGTCTCATTGTGCGGCTTGACGCTTGCTTGCACCGGGAGCCGTCGTCTCGCTGCGTCTCGAAAGCGACGGCGCTATTGTTGGTGTCAGCGATTAACTCACACGCTTCTTGAATGGCTCGCAAGTCGTAACATTCCGGCGCGTTCAACGGGTCTGCGCCGAACGCGGCAAGCTGCGTTTTCTGCACCTTATTCGTCGATGTCACCGGCAACGCGTCCACGAACGCAACATAACAACCCGACGCCTTGTAATATGCGAGCCGCTCCAGGCACCACGCCTGCAACGCACGTGCGGTTGTTTCATCGCGCACGGTTCCCGGCGACACGATCACGCAGGCCATCACTTCCTCGTCGCGCAGGGAATCGGGCGCGGCAATCACTGTGGTCTGGCGCACATCGGGATGATCGAGCAGGCACGCTTCCACTTCCAGTGCCGCAATATTTTCCCCTGATCGACGGATGATGTTTTTTGCCTGTCGACGAAATGAAGACTACCGTCGTCGCCGCGACGCACGATATCGCCGGTATGGAACCAGTCGTGCTGCCATGCATGCAGCCTCTGTGGCGGCAATAGCCGCGAAAAAACCGAGACGCGGATGGGGTCCCTCCCAGCGCACCAGCATGTGGCCCGGCACGCCGCTCGCGACCTCATTGTACTCGGCATCGACGAGCTTAACTTCCATACCTGAGCGCGGCCGGCCGAAACATCGCGTGCCTGCGTGACGCGGTTCGCGGCTCGATGCGATCACCACGGTGCCGCCAGTCTCGGTCATGGCCCACCCTTCAATGAGCGGAAAACTGAAGCGCTGTTCGAACACCTGCTGATGTTTCGGATCCACGTTCGCGCCGTAGCCGAATCGCACCGAATGCGTGACGGGTGCATCGGCTTCCATGCCCAGCAAGATCGCGGGCATGACGCCGAGATAATGGACGATCGTTGCGCCGCTTGTACCTATATTGGCCCACCAGCTTCGCGGATGAAACCGGTCGAGCTGGATCACGCAGCCTGCGGACAACACCATGGCCATGGTCGAGCAGGCGAGCGTATTTATGTAGAACAGCGGCAGCGGGGTATAGCGGTTGTCGAGAATGCAGCCTTTGGGTTTGCCCGTGGTCCCGGACGTGTAAAGAATGGCGCATTCATCATTCATCGTCTATGGAGGGTGTCGTCACTGAGCGCCCAGTGCTTTCAATCATGGGTAGCGCGGAGGTGTTCACATCGGCAACGGGGACTTTGTCCTGGAGCGCGGCATGCAGAAGCGGCTTCGTCATATCTATCCCAACCGCCAGCACGATCTCGCTGTGTTCGGCCACATACGCTATTTCATGCGGACGCGAGTCGGCGTTGAGCGGAACCACGCTGATGCCAAGTGGATTGAGAGCGAATAAATGAACGAAGAACTCAGGCCGGTTCTCGAGCAATAACGCCACGCGCATGCCCGCGCGATAACCCGCATCGAGATAGCGCGCGACCTGTTCATCGATCCGCATCAGCGGTTCGGGCGTTGCGTAATGCTTGCGAGCGGAGGCGGGAATATGCAGAAAGTCGTTGCCGGGATACTGCAGTGCGGTTTGCTTGAACGCGAGATAAGGCGATGTCAGTGTCATAAGGCCAGAGTGATGTAACGCGTTCGGACGAGCGTTTCCCGAACGAGCGCGTAACGCCCGTTCAGACAAAAGCGCTGTAGTCAAATAACTGCGAATAAGGAAAGGATCAGTCGGGGTCGTTGCGCAAACCTGCTTCGCGCATCAGGGGCATGACTTGCTCGCAGAAAAAGGGCAGTTCATCGGCGTAATTCACGAAGGTTAACGCGGCGCCTGCGAACCCGTTTTCATGAATCTTGACGAGTTCATCGACAATATGAACCGAGGTGCCGACCAGCGGAAAGCTCCCGGTTCCGGCTGCAAAACACTGCCGATACTCGGTGAACGCCCAGTCGTCGTGACTGTTGCTGAAACCCTTTTTCTGCTTCATGTGATAGTCGAGTGCGGCTTCGTCGGTGTGTTCCACGGAATAGCGGTGGTAGTAATCCTGCGCTTCCTGGCCGGTCTCGCGACATACCACATGCGCCACCGTGTACATGCCAATATCGCGTCCCGCCGCTTGTCCACGGCCCCGGATATCGGTGACATGTTCGCGGCCGGCGTCGAGTTCCGAAAACGTGGTGAACAGATAGTCGCAATACTTCGCGGCGAAGTCGCGGCCCGGTGCGCCAAACGCGGCGTTCATGGTGACCGGACGAGGCACTTGCAAGGGCACCGACCGTGAAATGGCACCTTTCAAATGATAGAACTCGCCCTCTCAAAGGGCTCGGCCGACGTGTAGAGCTTCATCAGGATCTCGGACCATTCAGCTGCCTGTTTATAGGCCTCCGGGATCAGCTTCACGCCGAACATGTCGAACTCGTCCGGGTTCCATCCAGCCACACACGATGTTCAACCCCACGCGGCCATGACTGACATGGTCGATGGTCGCTAGCGCCTTCGCTACATACAGCGGATGCACGAGCGGCACGTGAACCGTCGAAAACAACGCAATACAACGCGTCACCGCGGCAAGCGCCGCGGCGAACATGAAGGTTTCGAAAGACCATTCGCGAACGTGCGTGGTGCCGCTGAAGCCGCGCCATCGCGCGATGGACAGGAAAAAGTCCATGCCGCCTGCGTCGGCCGCGACGGCGGCGCGCTGCATGTCGTCCCATGTCGCGCGCCATTGCTCGGGCACCGTCGTGAACGAGAGACCGCGATCCGCTTTGGCTGCAAAGACGCCGAGCTTGAACGTATGAGCGAGTTGCATCGGATTCGCGGTGAGTTCGGTCAAGACAGGCTCCTTGAGATCGAGGACGGTTATTTAAGAATACTGAATTTATAAAAATCGCATATCAAGGATCACGTGCAATGCGTTGCGCTTGTGCGAAAACAGACCGCATTGGGGCATGCGCGCTGCAAGAAAAGTTCGCCGCGGTGCAGCGATGTTTGCCGGCATCCTTCGGTACATCAAAACCGGTCGTGCCAATCAGAGTAACAAGCCCGCTTGATCTCAATAAGCGCGGTTCAGGTGCAAAAACGCCTTAACAGCAGCAGTTCCATAGAATTAATGCCGCCATCACGCCGCTCTGGCGGCTAGTGAATGCCGCGCGGCTCATATTCCGTTTCATGCTGATCGCGTCGCGAGGCGCGAACAACCTCGTTCCATCGACTGAGCATCTCACCTCGTCGCGCACCTTCGCCCCAAAAACAATTTTAGCAAGTTCTTGACGTCCAATTTTTACTACAATAATCTAAATTCAGAATTTTTATAGAGACATAAAACATTCTCGCGAATTGACGCTGCCGTCCCAGGGACTTGCGTGGCGCGGCGAGTTCTACCCCGAAGTCCGAAGTCTGACGTTACGAACAAACGAAATCACGACATCAAGAAATCTCGTCATCCACCCACGATCTTTAACGAAACCCAAGTGAAAATTCCTCTTATTGCTGCATCGCTCGCCGCGTTATGCGCGAGCGGCTCTGCGTACGCTCAAAGCAGCGTGACGCTGTACGGGATCATCGACGAAGGTCTGACCTTCTCGAACAATCAGCTTGGCGCGAAGGCCTATCAGATGCAAAGCGGCATTTCGCAGGGCAGCCGCTGGGGACTTCAAGGTGCTGAGGATCTGGGGGGCGGGTTGTCGGCGATCTTCCGGCTCGAGAACGGTTTCGACATCAATTCGGGCAAGCTCGGGCAACAAGGCCGCGAATTCGGCCGCGGCGCTTACGTGGGTTTGTTGAGCACGACTTTGGGAACGGTCACGCTCGACCGTCAAAACGAAATGATGGGCGACTACGTGGGCCTGTACACCGCGAATGGCAACTGGGGCATCCTGTTCCCACATCCGGGCGATCTCGACAACACCGGCATCGACTTTCGTATCAACAATGCTGTCCGATACACCTCGCCGATCTTCTCGGGCATCCAGGCGTCGGCGTTGTATGGAGGATTCGGGAACGTGGCCGGCGCGACCAACCGCGACGCGGTCAAGTCGGTCGGCGTGAAATAAGCGGGCGGTCCGGTCGCACTGGCAGCGGCGTACACATCGATCAATCATCCGGCCGAAGCCGTGCCAGAAGGCGTGTGGACGGCGACTGATACGGTCGATGGCAACTATGGCCTTGCTGCGTCGAAGTACCAGTCGTTCGGTAGCCTTGCTGCGTCGAAGTACCAGTCGTTCGGTATCAGCGGGCAGTACTCGTTCGGCAACGCAAAGATTAGCGCCGACTATACGAACACAAAATTCCTCGGACTGGACCCGACGGTCGGCGCCAATATCAGCGGCCATGTGTCGTTTAACATTTTTAAAGTCGTGGCGAGCTACTTCGTGACGCCGTCCGTGCAACTTGGCACCGGGTACAGCTTATACGGAAGGTCGGGTCTCGGCGACTTCGCAGAAGCCGAAGTATCACAACTTCGACGTGATCGTGGACTACTTCCTGTCGAAACGCACCGATACCTACTTGCAGGCTACTTACATGCACGCGGCAGGTGACGCTCAATATGCTGATCCCGCGCCGGTCTTGCAGGTCTCGAGCACGCGCAATCAGATTGAAGTGCGATTGGGGCTGCGCCATCGTTTCTGACCGTCAATAATTCATCTTCGCGCGTGCTGCGAATCAGGTCGGTCAGGTCGGTCGCAGTACGCTTTCGTGCATCTTCCTTCATCCGGCGGGATGCCACACAGGAGTATCGATGGACAATTTCGAGATCTACGCGAAGCGCAGGCAATGGTTGTTGGGCTCGCTGGCCCGCAGGGGCGAGCCTCTGATACTACCGTGGGACTTCGCGCGTGCACAAGGTTCGGCAAGCGATGATGTATTGAACATTGCGTACATCTCCGACGTGCCGACCTGGGACCCGACGGCGATCACGGTGCCGCAGGCGCAATCCATCTACGAGACCGTCTTCGATTCCCCGTTACGCTATTCGCTAACGCTGAAGCTGGAGGCGCGCCAGATTACGGCATGGAAGTGGCAGGACAAGACCGACCAGCGGCTTGAAGTTACCTTGCACGACGACATCCTGTTCCACGACGGCTCGAAGCTCACGACCGCCGACCTGAAGTACAGTCTTCACGATCACCCATCCGCCGACAAGAAACTGGCTGTTGGCGGGATGTTCCAGACGCTGAAGGACGTCGAGATCATCTCGCCCACGCGTGCCGTGCTGGTGTATGCCAAACCGACGCCGGCCGCACCGATCTACCTCGCGTTCCTGGCTGGCTATATCATGTCGAAGGCGTACATGGAGAAGGTCGGCATCGACGGTTTCCTCGCGAAGCCAATTGGCGCCGGGCCCTACAAGCTGGTCGACTACCAACGCGGTTCGCGCATTGTGCTCGAAGCCTTCGATAAATACTGGGGCGGTGTTCCGGCCATCAAGAACGTCACGTTCCGTTCCAGATTATGATGAGCCGTCGGCGCGGGTGGCCGCGGGGGTGGCCGCGGTCAGATCCGGCCGCGCGGGCGTGGCCGTGCAGATTCCGTTGCGCGAAGCGCAGCGCCTGGCGAAGATGCTGGGCATCACGACGAAGATCTATCCGTACAGTGAGATCTACATGCTGCGCATGCCGAACTACGTCAAGCCATTCGACGACGAAAACGTGCGCCCAGCCATGCATTACTCCATTGATACCGCCGCGCTGTCCAAGGTGTTCTACGGTGGCGAAGCCGTGCCGTTGTCCGTCACGGCTTTGCCCGGATCGCTTGCGGACGTGCCGGGTTTCAAGATCGGCTTTGATCCGCAACGCGCGATTGCGGCGCTCGCGAAGTCGGGGTACGGCCCGAACAAACCGGTGAAGGTGCCGTTCCTTACGACCAACGGCACATTCCCGAGCGACTACGATATGGCGCGGGCGATAGCCGGTATGTGGCAGCGCGTGGGCATCCAGGCGGACCTTACGCAGACCACCATGGCGAAGGTTATCGGCGAGATCCAGGCGACCAAGATGAGCGGTGTGCTGCTCTATAGCTGGGCCAATTCGACCGGCGACCCCGAGAATTACACGGGCCGCATTCTCGATCCGCGCCTGCGTTTTTCCGCGTGGAAAGACGACTCGTTGGCGCCACGCGTTGAGGCCCTGATGACCGAAGTCGATGAAGACAAGCGTATGGCGGGGTATCGCACGCTGAGTCAGGAGGCATCGGAGAAATCGTGGGTCGTGCCTTTGCTGCAGGCCGTGACCACAATTGCGTACTGATCGAATATTGATGCGAAGACCTTCGATAGCGGCTATATCCTGCCGGTCGAATATAAGCGCAAGTGATGTCCGGTCCCTCGATTCGAGCCAATATCAACCAGGAGCATGCGATGCAGATTGAAGATTCCGTCGCCTTCGTGTCCGGCGCCAACCGCGATGCAGGCGTACGTTTTGTCACCAGCCTGCTCGAAGGCGGCGCGCGCAAGGTGTACGCCGCCGCGCGCGATTGCAGCGCCCTCGCGATAGGCGACTCGCGGATTATCCCGATCACGCTCGACATCACGGACCCGGCATAGGTGGCGCAAGCCGCAGCAACAGTAGGCGATGTCACGCTGCTGATCAACAACGCCGGCATCAACCGGCTCGAGCGAGCCATTCTTTCCCGCGACGCTACCGCAGTCCGCGCTGAAATGGAGGTGAACTATTTCGGCACGCTTAGCATGTGCCGCGCGTTCACACCCGCGCTGATCGCCAATCGCGGCGTGGTCGTGAACATGCTGTCCATTCTCGCGCGCGTCGGGTTGCCTATGATGGGCTCATTGTGTGCGTCGAAGGCGGCGGCGTTGCACATGACGGAATGTCTGCGTGCCGAACTCGCGGAACATCACGTGCGCGTGCTCGGCGTGCTGCCCGGCGCGATCAATACCGACATGAGCCGCGACTTTCCGCGGCTCAAGCTGTCGGTAACCGAAGTGTTCGCCGCGCTCGCAAATGGTCCCGACGAGGTGTATGTTGGCGCGATGGCGCAAAGCGTCAGTGTGGGTCTCGCGGCCGATCGCGATGCGGTCCAGAAGCAGTTCGCGGGTTATCTTTTAACATCGACGGAGAAGAGATGATGAGCGGTCAGACAATACAGGTGACGGCGTACGACGGCGGGCAAGTTCACGGCGTATCTCGCGAAGCCAGCACAAGGGTCGGGTCCCGGCCTCGTGCTGCTTCAGGAGATTTTCGGCATCAACGGCTACATGAAGTCGATGGCCGACCGTTATGCCGAGGAAGGCTACGTGGTGCTCGTTCCGGATTTATTCTGGCGCATGAAGCCGGGTGTCGAACTCGGCTACGGCGAAGCAGATTTCAAGGAAGCGCTCGGTTACAACGAAAAGCTCGACGAAGAGAACGCGGTCAACGACATTGCCGCGATTCGCGCATTGCCTGAGCAGGCAGGCAAGGTCGGCATGATCGGTTATTGCCTGGGCGGCCGTCTTGCGATGCTCGCAGCCGCGCGCACCGACGTGGATTGCGCCGTGAGTTACTACGGCGTGGGACCCGATGCGTACACGAGCAAGATTCCGGCGATTCACTGTCCGATGATCTGCCACTTTGCAGAAAACGACGCGATGACGCCGACCGCATCGCGTAAAAAGATCATCGCGGCGCTGAAGCAAAAACCGTCGATTGAAACCTTATACCAGGGTTGCGATCATGCATTCGCTACGCCCGAGCGCGAGCATTTCGACAAGCCCGCGGCCATGATGGCGTACTCGCGGACTATGGCGCTGCTGCGTAAAGTGCTCGGTCCCGTGTACGATCTGAACCAGCTTTGGGAGATGCATTGCTACTACGAATTCGGCACGCGCGACGTCAATGCCGTTATGCCGACAATGGTGGCGCAGCCCTACGTCAGCCACGTTCCGACGATGACCGGCGGTGTTGGCCATGACCAGTTAAAGCGGTTTTATAAATACCATTTCGTCGATTCGAATCCGGCCGACACGCGCCTGATTCCGGTGTCGCGCACTATCGGCGCGGATCGGGTGGTCGACGAGTTCGTGTTCTGCGCGACGCATGATCGGGAAATTGACTGGCTCTTGCCGGGACTCAAGTCGACCGGAAAATACTTCGAAGTGCCCATGCTCGCGGTCATCTGTTTTCGCGGCGACAAGCTGTACACGAGCATATCTATTGGGACCAGGCGTCGGTGCTGGTGCAGATCGGCGCGCTCGATCCGACAGGCTTGCCGGTCGCGAGCATTCAGACCGCGAAGAAAATGGTCGATGAAACCTTGTCGACAAATACGTTGATGCCAAACTGGGCATCGAGCGAAGGCAAGCCGGTTTAATCTGGAAAACGCGACGTAAAAGGCGATGGCGCCACGCGGTTCCGTCGCCTGAAAAGCACCAGCCTTATCGCATGAACAAGCTGCCGTTCACATGCCAGCATGCCATGTTCGCGAAGTAAGCATTCTCCGCGGCGAGCATGACGGCCACATCGGCGACGTATTCGGCCAACCCAAGACGTTCGCCTGGAATGCTCGCAATAACCCCGCTCAACTTGTCGGCGGGCACGCTTTCATGAACGATGGGCAAGTCCATCAGGCCGGGTGAAATGGCGTTGACCGTCACGCCGCGCGAGGCGAAGTCACGCGCGAAAACCTTGTGAGCGTAATGACGCCGCCCTTCGATGCCGCGTAGTGCACACCCGTTGCCGAGCCGCCATTCTGCCCGGCGAGCGATGCGATGTTGACGATGCGCCCGGCGCCTGCATCGGCGAAATGCTGGCCGAAAACCTGGCATCCAAACAACACGCTGCGCAGATTCACCTGGATGACGTGGTCGAATTGCTCCGCTGTGATGTCCATCACCGGCACGACCTTCGACGTGCCCGCGTTGTTGACCAAGGCATCAATGCGTTGCCACTTGTCCAGGATCGCATCGCGCGCAGCGCTGAAATCGTCTTTCGATGTCACGTCGAGATTCAACGCAAACGCGGTCGAATGATCGGCGCTGAGTTCGCTCGCCAGTTCCTGCGCGGCGTTGAACGTTATGTCGCCAATCGCAACGCGATATCCCGACGCGTGAAAGCGCCGCGCAATGACCGCGCCGAGACCTCGGGCGGCACCCGTCACCAGGACTACCCCCTGTCTGTCATGCTGTCTCCGTCCATCGAGCAAACGAATCTTCAAAACAAGCTTCAAAACAGGCGGCGATAGCGCACACGAGTTCATCCACGTCCTTGCGCCCGACGATCTGTAAACCTGCTAGCAGAGGCGAGCTGGTGATCGGCAGGGGCAGGCTGAGCGCCGGATGACCGCTGAGATTAAATGGCCGGATCAACGACGACATGGCAATGACCGACGTACCGTTCCTCACCGCTTCCAGCGTGATCGGCAACGCGGGCAGGGTCGGCAGCACAATTGCATCCACGCTCTGCAACGCATGATGGACCTCGTCGGTAAAGCGCGCGCACCGATTCCGCGACGGCAAGATCAGCCTCCGTCGTCTTCGACGCCACGCGCAGGCGTGCAACCAGATCCGCACCGAGCTTGCCCGTCTCGAGCAGATGTCCGAATGCTGACCACGTTTCGGCGTTGATCATGGTCAGTCCCACATCGAATGCGGCGCGCAGGTTGAGCAACTCGATGCCCTGCGAGGCGAAACCCGCAAGCGACGGTGCGTTCGTCACGGCATCGCTGATCTCACGGGTTACATCGGCGGACACTACGCCAATCCTGAGCGATAACGGCAACGTGTTCGCCACGCGTTCATCGAAGCCGGGTGTGATAGCCGCCATCACATCGATGCGTCAGCATCTCGCGGGCAAACGGTCCGACGCAATCGAGCGTGCTCCGTGCCGGCGCAACGCCGCGTCGCAACACGCGCCCGAACGTCGGCTTCATGCCGATCACGCCGCAGCAAGCAGCAGGGCCGTGCACCGAACCGCCGGTGTCGGTGCCGAGCGCCGCGCTCGAGAGATGCAGCCCGACCGCCGCGGCAGACCTGCTCGACGAACCGCCTGGAATGCTCGTCTCGTCCTGCGGATTTTCAGGCGTGCCAGTGTAGTCGTTGATGCCGGTCATGCCAAACGCCAGCTCGTGCATGTTGGTCTTGCCGACCACACGCCAGCCCTGCGCGAGCAGACGGTCCACCACTTCCGCGTGACTCTGCGCCGGCGGCGCGTCCAGCAGCGCGCGGCTTGCCGCCGGTCGGATAACCCGCCACGTCGATGGTGTCCTTGAGCGCAATGATTGGGCCGTCGGCGTCGCCAAGTGTAAATTCGCTGATGAATTCGTTCATTGCCTGAGGGCGCCGAAGCTGCCGGTGGAAGAGGGATGGACCTGCCAGGGCGCATCGAATAGGCGCTGGGTGCGGAAATGCCTGATGAGCCAACGCTTGGTATCGGCGGCCGGCACGAAATTCACTTCAAGTCTCGCCGATACCAGCTCGGCCCCGCCCGCCACATAGCCCGCGATGCCTGCAACATGATCCAGCGCCCCGTGGCGTGCGTCGCGGCGGCATCGACATCGATAGTCTCCAACGCCATGAATGAAGTGCGCGTTTACGCTGAAATGCGGCGTGGGCGGCAGATAGCGCGCAAGCATCGTGACGATCATTTCCCGACCGGTCAGTGCACCGAACTTCTCCGCGTACTTGGGGCCGACGCCTTGTCATACAGCGTTAACTGAACAACTCTGCGAGCGTCTCGGAAGGCTGGCCATCCGATGGAACGTCGCAGAGCGCCATGTATCACATCATGGTCCGGCGTACCGCACGCTCGGCTTCGAGCACGGCGAGCCGGGCTGCATGTCGGCCAGCGCCGCTTCTGTCATCTCGTTCATTACGGGTTCGGCACGGTCAGCGCCCGGCCTATGCGGGCTTCGATCTTGCCGTAGCGCCACAGGTTGTATTCGCCCACGGGGGGGGTCCGGTACAGGTTGCAAACGGCGGCCGCTGTATCGAAACTGTCGACGTCGGCCATGATGTAGAAGGTCCACGGCGCGCCGTCGACCTGACCCACAACCACTCGGTCGTAGTCCATGATGCCGAGCACCTTGACCCCCTCCAATGGCCTCGATGCTCTTCAGCATCGCGCCGTATGCCTGCCAGACCTTGCCGATCTGCTCGAGCGGAAGGTCGAAGAAATTCTGCGTCACGCCGCAGCAAAACAGTACGCGCAGAGGTAACGATACGTTGTCCACCATAGTGGATCTCTCCTGAAATTTGATTGGACCGACAGTGTATCGAGCGCGGTCAACATCTCGCACGGGCTCGACGAGCGTCGGCATGGCGAGCTAGAGCAGGAACCCGATCACGTTGAGCGCGTCGGTGGAATCGATCAGCCTCACGACCTTCTGCACAATGCACGGCTCACCGTCGGACAGATCAATGCGATACTCCACGTCCGCCGCGAACAGCGTGCTGACACCGCGCTTGTAAGCGACGATGACCTGCGCGCTGCGTACATTGACTATGTCCGCCGAATCACTCGACATCGTGAAACGCGACACGGTGTGGACCGTGCACGCGGCGTCCGTGACGGACGGCGAGTAGCCTGAACTCAGCCGCTGCACGCGCAAGCGTGCGCGGTTGGCTTCCTCGGGTCCCGCCGTCCATGCCCAGCGCCACATGACGCTCGGTCTCCTCGACGGAAATGGGCCGCAGCACGCGGAAAAATGCCATCGACAACGCGAGGTTGGGGAACAGGTTCAGGTTGAAGCCTATGCCCATCAGCGAGCGAACAATTCGCCTCACCTGATCGGGCGGATAGTCCGCCGCCAAAGACTCTGCCAGGACCTCGTAGCGCGTCGGAATTGGCGCACCGTTGTCTTCGTCCAGGTCGACTATCTCTGGGACCAGAACGGCAAGACTATGGCCGTTGCCAAGCGAGCGGCAAAACGCTTTGTCGCTCGTCATGAAGCTGGTGATAGCGGCAGCGGTTTCGTCGTCGATCATCTTCATCCACGACTTGTGGACGACAGGGAAGTGATACAGGTCGGTCGTGTTTTCGAGCTGGATCTTCAAGTTGCCCTTGAGCTTGTGTTCGCCGTTCGCCTTGACCGGAAATCCCGCGCCCTGTTTCATGAACAGGTCGATCCACGGTTTCGCTCCGCCGAGAAAATCCTCCAGCGGTTTGATCGACTGATCGAAGCTCGCGAAAATCAGTCCGTGATAAATGCCGACGCGCAGGCTCTTCAGCGGCAGTTGCGTCTTATCGACAATACCCTCGTAGCCATCGCCATACGGCAGCGCGCGCAGTGCGCCGTCAAGTCCGTAGGTCCAACTGTTGTAGTACGGGCAGGTAAAGCCGCGCGCGTTGCCTTTGTGATGCTCGCAGACAGTCGCGCCGCGATGGCGGCAACGGTTCTCGAGCACATTGATCTCACCGGTCTTGTTTGTCGCGGACCACGATCACCGGCTGGCGTCAGATTGTCGTGGTGCGGAAGTCGCCCGGTTTCGGCAGTTCGCTTTCATGCGCAACCCAGACCCACGTCTTGTAGAAGATGCGTTCGAGTTCCGCTTCGAAAATCGCCGGATCGTTATAAAGCGATGGAGAAACTTGGTCGGCTTCCGCGCGCTTTTAAAGCGCGCTCGTGTCGATGGCCTGACAGGCCGTTGGGTCGAAATCGCTCATCGATCACCTGAGTAAAGTGGGGAGGGCCGTGACGCTAGTTATGCATTGGGTTATCGTTATCGGATGCGGGGGAGTTGGCCTGCGCGGCGTTGCAGCGGTTTGCGCCGCGCGTGAAGCTGCGGATAGAGCCGACGCCCGTGGAGGAGATTGAAGAAGCGTTGAGGGTAAGCCGGCTCGATTTCGCGATCAGTAATTTGCCGGAGCTCACGGCGCGAACACGCCATCGGCTTTTATTCGATGAGACTTATGTCTGCATGACGCGCAAGCGCCCTGGATTGCCGCGCGGAGCGCAAATCGATCTGGCCGCGTTCACCGAAGTGCCGCACTTCGTCGCGTTGCCCAGCGTGCTCGGCGTCACGGATTATTATGCGACGCTGCCACGCCGGCTGGCTCAGATCTTTAACCGCGATGGCCGCTTCAAGGTCTACGAACTGCCGGTGCAGTTACCCGGCGCGACCGTCACCATGCATTGGCACGAGAACTTCGATAACGACGAAGGCAAGGTCTGGCTGCGTGAACTGCTGACCGAGAGGGTGCAGACCTTCGGTCAGTTTCCGCAGGCGGACGCCTAGAGGTCGAGGACCAGCACGGGAGATCGCGAGCGTGAGACGCAGCAGCAAATGATCGTGCCGCTCGCGCGTTCCGACTTGCTCAGGCAGTGGTCACGGTGCTCAGGCTCGCCGCTGACGACATCGACCATGCAGGTGCCGCAGACGCCTTCGCAACAGGATGTATCGACGAGGATGTCAATGGATGCGAGCGCTTCCACTATCGACATGTTCTTGCTCACTCGCACTCTTGACCCCGTGCTGGCGATTTCGACGTCGAAGGAATCGAGAGCGGGCGCTGCGACGGTGGTCGTGGTGGGATCGGCGGCAAACCGTTCGAGATGAATTGATTCAGCGGGGACGTGTTGTTCTGCCACGCTCACCACGCGATCCATGAACGCACCCGGGCCGCATGTGTAGACGTGGGCGCTGGGAGCAACGCCCACGAGGCCACCCCACAACTTCGGCACTGACTCGATTCGGTTCGATGCCGCAGTGAAGCACGACGTGATCGGCGAATGGCGGCTGCGAGAGCAACGGGAGGAAGGCGGCACTGGCCCGGTCGCGAACGAAATAGTGCAACCTGAACGATGCGTTCTGGCGAACCCGGTAGGCCATGCTGAGTAGCGGCGTAATGCCGATCCCGGCGGCGATCAGGATATGTTCGCTGGCCCTTGCGTCGAGTCGGAACAGGCTGCGCGGCGGCCCCGATGAGCAGATGTGCGCCCGGTTCCACGTTGTTATGCAACGAGCTCGATCCTACTCGCGAAGCGTCTTTGCGCTTGACCGCGAAAAGATGCTGCTCTCTAAGATCTGGGTTACCACACAGTGAATATTGCCGCGTGACGCCTGGTGGACTGGTTACGTCGATGTGAGCACCGGGCTCGTACGTGTCGAGCGGCGCGCCATCGACGCGCGAGATGGCAAAGGAGCGAATACCTGGGGCTTCGTCGCGCACAGCATCGACGCAGACGGTGATGACGGAAGAACTCATGGCGTGTGGGGGCTGTTTTACGATTGACGCGCGCAAAGGCATCAAGGGATTTGGCCGGAGCGCGTTGTACTGGAAAGATACAGGCAGATTCCAGATAGGCCAAATCGATAGTGTTATCAAGTCACATTTACGAGGAAGTACAAAAAGCTAAAGCCCGGGAGAACGCAAGTTCTCCCGGGCTTTAGCTTTTGCACGCTTCGGCGTTACAACGGAGCAAGCATTGTTCCGTTGTACGTCCTTGCAATTAGTTGTGCGAGTAGAACGACTTTTCGTTGCTCACGCTAACGCGACTGCCGGATTGCGATTGCGTATCTTGCACGCCGCCGTAGGACGTTGCATTAGCGTTGGCTTGCGCGTTTTCCGCTGCAACGGTTTGGACGCTTTGGCCGCGCTGCGATGCAAGTGCGCCGACAGCCGGGTTTATACGACGGTGACGGGCCGTAGCCGCTGCTGGCGAAAGCGGGGGCAGCCAAAGCTGCGGAAGCGGCGACCAACAATGCGGCAATAAGATTCTTGTTCATGATGTGCTCCGATTTACATGAGTTTTAAGGGGCGCAGTCGCTGGTTTCTTCTCTTCACTGCATCGACGAAATGCAGTTTATACTCTTACTACCACTACCGATTTATTTTGTCGATAGTATGATAGTATACAATTGACTATTAGGAATCTGCTTAATAATGAGATGCGGATGCCGGCGTTACACGGGTGCACGCAAGCTAGTCGTGGAGCGACTCGATTAATCGCTGCCGTGAAGCGCTGCGCCCGTACGAAGCCCTCTCGACCATCCCTACCGTCCGAATAGGAGGTAGTGCAATCGAAATCAGCCGTAACGACGGGGCCGTCTGCCATCCCGCTCTATGTAGCTGTGGTAGCACCGTCACCCCCACGTTCTTCCTTACCAGCGCCATGATAGTCTCGATGGAATTCAGCTCCAGAGACACTCGGTCACCTCCGTCCGAGCGTGGTTAGCGCCTGATCGACGACCACGCCGGTTCGCACGTGCCGGTCGAAATGTAAAAATCCGTGCGATGCCAAGATTCGCCGCGGGTCCGTATCGGTGATCTCGCGGCGCACGATCAGTATCAGCGGCTCCGTGTAGAGCGGCGTTGAGGGTACAGGTAGGGTTTGGTCGGAACGCGCAACCGCCGCCGCAATGTCCACTTCTCCCTGCTTCACCATGACCGTCAATTCATCTGAACGGGCCGACAGCAACCTCACATCCAACCCAGGGTGGGCCAGCCTTCAGTTACGCAACGCCCAGCGACAACGCGCCGATCACTGATACAACCGCGCCAATCGCCACAGGCCCCTGCATAGACCCAGCCGGCGTAGCCTCCAGCTCATCGAGCAGATCCAGTATCTGCTCGACCTTCGGCCGAATCTCATGGCCCTGTCGGCTCAGCGTGATCTGGCGCGCGCTGCGGTCAAAAGCTGCCGCCCCAGCGCTTGCTCCAGCCCGCGCATCTGCAGGCTGACCACCATCGACACCGCAGCCTGGGTGAGCGCGACCTTATCAGCCGCGGCTGCGAACGAGCCCGTCCGCGCAACCGCCCGGAACGTCTTCAGCATTCGAATAGTCGGCATGGCTTATTCAAGAAAAAGTTAAGCATCAGAAAAAGTTTAACATTTCCTGATGAATTTAGGCTGACATAATTACTTCATTGAAAGTTTCGACGGGCGGTCGCTGGGTTGCTGACACCGGCCGACACAGACTAAAAGGCCCCGGTTAGCCGCCTGTATTCCCCCCCGCAGCGGAGTATTGAATTTGTCGACGTTAAGCAAGTTGCCCCTGAACCAGCCTGATCGCCACGATCAGGTCAATCCGCCGCCAGGCATCCTGTACTCGAAGTCAGCGGTTTCTCGCTGAAATTCTTGCGCGCCGCGCATGTTCAGAATCTCGTCGAGGACGTCTCGTTCTCCGTGAATGCGGGCGAAACGCTTTGCATCGTCGGGGGGCGGGAAAAGCATGACGTCGCTGGCGTTGATGGGTTTGCTGCCCAGCCTGCCGGCGAATATTGTCGCGGGGAAGGCGATCTTCGACGGCCGCGATCTCTTCACGCTGAGCGAACGCGAACTCGCCGATATCCGCGGCAACTGGATGTCGATGATCTTCCAGGAGCCGATGACCTCGCTCAATCCCGCGTTCACCGTCGGGCATCAGATTGCGGAATGCGTGCAGCGGCATCGCGGTTTGAGTGGTGCGGCGGCGCGCAAGGAGGCACTGGACATGCTGCGCCTCGTGCGCATTCCGGCACCGGAAACGCGGCTTGACGCGTTTCCGCACGAGCTGTCCGGCGGCATGCGCCAGCGCGTGATGATCGCGATGGCGCTCGCCAATCGCTCGCAATTGGTGATTGCCGACGAATCCACGACCGCACTCGATGTCACCATTCAGGCGCAGGTCTTGTTGCTGGTGCGTAGCCTGCAAGCCGAAACCGGCACAGCGATGGTATTGATCACGCATGACCTGGGCGTGGTGGCCGAAGTAGTCGATTACGTCGCGGTAATGTACGCGGGGCGGATCGTCGAGTATGGCTCGTGAATGAAATCTTTGATGACCCGCAGCACCCGTACATCATTAGTTTGATGGGCGCGATTCCATCGGTGGGAAAACGCGAAGGCGCGTTCGCGACCATTCGCGGTTCTGTGCCGTCGCTGGAACAGATGCCCAAAGGATGCAGGTTTGCGCCGCGCTGTCCGTTTGTCGAACAGCGGTGCATTGACGCGGTGCCAACTGACAAAAGGCTGGACGGAACGCATCGGGTGGCGTGCTGAGTCGCGCCGGTTGAAGTCGCTCTTGGCGGGGCAGCGGCATGAACCCCAGTGCTCCCATCATTGAAGCGAAGGACCTGACCAAGCACTTCGGCGGTACCCGCAACATGTTCACGCGTACGCCGACGGTCTACGCGGTGAACGGTGTCTCGTTCTCCGTGCAGAAGGGCGAGACGTTTACCATTGTCGGGGAATCGGGTTGCGGCAAGTCGACACTTGGACGCCTGTTGCTGCGTCTTATCGATGGCACCGAAGGCCGTGTGATCTACGAAGGCAGACATCGCACACTTGGGCACCGAGCCCATGCGCCGCTTGCGCCGCGAGATGCAGATCATCTTCCAGGACCCGTTCGCGTCGCTGAATCCGGGTATGACAGTGGGCCAGATCATTGGTGAACCGATCTCGTTCCATGGCCTCGCGAAGGGCACGGCGCTTAACGAACGTGTGGCGGACTTGCTGCGTACGGTCGGGCTGCAGCCGGGTACGCGGAGCTTTACCCGCATGAGTTTTCGGGCGAGCAGCGGCAGCGCATTGGCATTGCACGGGCGCTCGCGGGCGAGCCCAAGCTGATAGTCGGCGATGAACCCGTGTCCGCGCTCGATGTCTCCGTGCAAGCCCAGGTGATCAACCTGCTCGAGTCGCTGAAGCAGGAGCTTGGGCTGACGCTGATCATGATCGCGCACGACCTTGCGGTGATCCGCCATATGAGTGATCGCGTGGCGGTGATGTATCTCGGTGAAATCGTGGAAATGGCGGACGTGAACGTGTTGTTCGACCAGCCGCTGCACCTTATACGCAAGCGCTGCTGCAAGCGATTCCGGCAAGCAGTCCACGTCAACGCAGAAGCAAACCCGCGTTGACCAGCGATCTGTCGAGTCCAACCGCGCCGCCTTCAGGTTGCCGTTTTCATTCACGTTGCCCGCACGCAAAAGCACGCTGCGCCGACGAGGAACCGGTCAACGAAACGCTGGAAAACGGCCACCGGGTCGCGTGTCATTTCTGGCGCGATAAGAACGCGGGCGGCGGTGCGCCTCTCGTTTCCATCGTCAGCCCGAAGCTTACCGAGCGGCTGGCGGTGTACCGGCAGCGTCAGGCGCTGGTCGACGGTGCGTTCAAAGAATAACCGAACAAACAGTAACGGGGAAGTCCAGATGCGAAAGATTATGTTGGCCGCGGTGTTCGCCGCGAGTGTCGGTAGCAGCAGCGCCGTGATGGCTCAGTCGAACTCGACTATCCGGATTGGTTTGCAGGACGATATTGGTATAATCGATCCGGCGCGCAGCAGTCAGGTGGTCGACCGGATCGTGTTCAGTTCGTTATGCAATTCGCTGGTGGATATTGGTCCGGGCTTGAAGATCGTGCCCATGCTCGCAACCTCTTGGAGCATGAGCGCCGACAACAAGACGCTCACGTTCAAACTGCGCCACGGTGTGAAATTCCACGACGACGAGCCGTTCAACACCGCCGCCGTTAAGGCGAACCTGGACCGCGCGCTCTATGCCCGCAAGCAATCGCAAGAGCGAACTGGCTTCCATCGATCATGTGGACGTGGTTGACGAATTCACCGTCGCGATCATGTTGAAAGCGCCGGATGCGACGTTGCTCGCCACGCTCACCGACTGCGCCGGGATGATGCTCGCGCCGAAAACCCTTACCGATGACGCGGGCGTTTCCACGCATCCGGTTTGCTCGGGCCCATACAAGTTCGTTGAGCGTGTGCAGAACGACCGCGTGGTGCTGCAGAAATTCGCAGGCTACTGGGACGCCGATAAATACCCGATCCAGAAAGTCATCTTTCAGCCGATTCCCGACAGCACCGTGCGTCTGGCGAACCTGCGCTCGGGTTCGCTCGACATGCTGGAACGTTTCGCGCCGTCCGACGTGGCATCGGTGAAAAGCGACAAGAACCTCAACTTCATTTCGATGAGCGGACTGGGCTTCTACGACCTGACCTTCAACGTCTCGAACGAACCGCGTGCACCGAAGGCGTTCAAGGACAAACGCTTGCGTCAGGCGTTTGAACTTGCCATTGATCGTGACGCGATCAACCAGGTGATCGGCGGCGGGATTTTCGCGCCCATCGGTCAGGAGATCCCGGCGAACAGCCCGTACTTCGATGCATCGATCAAGACGACCAAACGCGATATTCCAAAGGCGAAAGCGTTGCTGAAGGCGGCGAGTTTCGAGCAGCTTAATGTGGAGCTGACCTTCGGTAACAACACGGTATCGAACCAGATGGCGCAGATGCTGCAAGCCATGCTTTCCGAGGCTGGCATCAACCTGAAGCTGCGTCCGACCGACTACGCTGCTGCACTGAATGCATCGACGAAAGGCGACTTCGAATTGCTGTATCTGGGCTGGTCGGGCCGCACGGACCCGGATGGCAACCTGCATCAGTTCGTGACCTGCAAGGGTAATCTCAACTATGGGCGCTATTGCAATCCGGATGTCGACAAGCTGCTCGACGACGTGCGCGTGAAAGCGACGATCACCGAGCACAAGCCGATCTACGACACTGCGCAAAAGATCCTCGCCGACGAGGACCCGATCATCTATCTCTACGCGCAGCCGTGGCCGTACGCGTTGTCGAAGAAAGTGCAGGGTTTCACGCCCTATCCTGACGGGTTGATCCGTCTGCATGGCGTGAGTATCAAGGGGTAGTCCGTTAATGATACGAATCATCACCAACCGCGCGCTTGTCGCGATCCCGACACTGATCCTGGTTTCGATGATGATCTTCGGCCTGCAAAAAATGCTACCCGGCGATCCGATCATGGCAATGGCCGGCGAAGACCAGAACCCGCAGGTCATAGCTACGTTGCGGCTGAAGTATCACCTCGATGAACTCGTGCCCGTGCAATACGCGCTTTGGGTGAAGGACATTCTTTATGGCGATCTGGGCACCTCGCTGAGGACTGATGTGCCGGTGACCAAACTTATCGCGCAGAAGTTACCGGTGACGTTGCAACTCGCCGTCATAGCGATGCGGCATTGGCATGCCGCTTGGGGTTTTATCGGCAGCGAACAAGGGAAAAGCGCTTGATTACGGCGCTAATGTTCTCGCACTGACCGGCATGTCGATCCCAACTTCTGGCTTGGGATCATCCTGATCTTTTTGGTGTGGGTGAAATGGCAGTTGTTGCCTTCGTCCGGATATGTGTCGCCGACCGAGGACTTCTGGTTGAGCATCAAGACCATGCTGATGCCCGCGTTTGTGTTTGGCGTAGCGCTCGGTGCGCAGTTGATGCGACATACCCGTAGCGCGATGCTAAGCGTTCTGCGCAGCGACTACATCCGCACGGCGCGCGCCAAAGGGTTGTTACGCGGCACCGTGGTGGTCAAGCACGGCTTTCGCAACGCGCTGATTCCTATCGTCACGGTGCTTGCGCTGCTATTCGGCGAACTGCTGGCGGGCGCGGTGCTGACGAAGCAGGTGTTCACTATTCCGGGCTTCGGCAAGCTAGTCGTCGATGCCGTTTTCAATCGGGATTACGCCGTTGTTCAAGGCGTCGTGCTGGTCACGGCGGTAGGGTTTATCGTGGTGAATCTGTTTGCCGATGTCTTGTACGTTCTGCTCAATCTGCGGCTGAGGAAAAGCTGATGGCGACTATTGTGGAAACAGCAGCTCTGCCGCGCAAACGCAATCGCGCGTTGAGTCGCTTCATGCGCAATCGTGCGGCTGTGGCTGGCGCGGTGATCGTGCTTCTGGTAATTCTCGTGGCCATCTTTGCTCCGTGGCTTTCGCCCTACGATCCCATTCAGGCGAGCTTCATGACGGTGCGGCAAGCGCCATCGGCTACTCATTGGTTCGGAACCGATTAACTCGGCCGCGATGTGTTCACACGTTTGCTGTGGGGCGCGCGGGCTTCGGGTGATTGGCGTGCCGCTTGGGCTATTGGCAGGCTACTTCGGCAAGCTCGTCGATGGTGTGATCTCGCGCTTCACCGACGCGTTGCTCTCCATCCCGTTCCTGATCCTCGCGATTGCGCTGGCCGCGTTTCGTGCGCCTCACGCGCGGCCAGGCGATCAGCGTCAAGGCCGAGGATTATGTGAAAGGTGCACGCGCTATCGGCCTCGGGCACTTTCGCATTATCGTCCACTATATTTTCCCGAACGTGCTGCCGCCCATCATCGTGCAGGCCAGCCTCACGGTTGCCATGGCGATCATCGCGGAAGCCAGCCTGTCGTTCCCCGGCCTGGGGCAATTGCCGCTCGCGCCGTCGTGGGGATCGATGCTAAACACCGCGAAGGACTTCGTCAGCCAGGCGCCGTGGATGTCGATCTTCCCGGGCATTGCCATCTTGCTGGCCGTGCTTGGCTTCAACCTGCTCGGCGACGGACTGCGCGACGCGCTCGATCCGCGCGAGCTTTGACCCCAACAACTTTCATCACACAAGAGACAAGTTTCCCATGATCCGCTTCAACTGGCAGAACCCCTATCCCACGCCGCGCTTGCCCGTGTTCGCGCGCAATATTGTTTCGACGTCGCATCCGCTCGCCGCGCAAGCCGGCCTACGGATGTTATGGAAGGGCGGTAACGCCGTCGATGCAGCTATCGCGGCGGCAGCAACTATCACGCGGTCGAGCCCGTGTCGTGCGGCCTTGGCGGCGCGCATTCGCGCTCGTCTGGGACGCGGTCACCGTTCCGGGCGTGATCGCTGGGTGGGAAGCGCTGCACGCGAAGTTCGGTTCGCTGCCGTTCGGCGACCTGATGGAACCGGCCATTGAAATTGCCGAGCGTGGGCATGCGGTGGCGAGCATCGTGGCGTACAAATGGGCAGCGGCTATTCCCGAGCTGAAAGACCAGCCCGGGAATAGCCGATACGTTTATGCCGCGAGGCCGCGCACCGGAGATCAGCGAGTTGATGCGTTATCCCGGTCATGCAAAGACCTTGCGCGCGCTTGCTGAACACGGACCGCGCGTGTACTACGAAGGCGAGATTGCCCGTGTGGCAATCTCGGCAGATCCAGATGGCCGGCCCTTCGGGCAGCGTGTGGCCTTCAATACCATCGGGCCATTCATAGAATTTGGTCGTGCTGCCACGCACTTAAGCGTGCGCGGATTCGGCCATCTTCATGTTGTGGCGCTCATTCAGAAACGCCTGACGATCATTGGGACTGGGAAGCTTGAATTTCTTTTTCTTGGGCATGGGGATCGTCCTGTGGTACGGAGCAAGGTGCATGCCGCTGCCATGTAATGAAAATGAAGGGCGTTTGCGGCCGTATGCTTGTCGCTGGTTTTGATAGTGCAGCAAAGCCGTCGCGTAGTGTGATCGTCTGGCCCGGCGGCCGGATTTTTGATCTCCTGATCTTTGTTAAGGAAACACAATGACGTTGCCCACCTTTTCCATGGTCGATACCGCGCCCATGCCGATCAGTCCTTTCTCTCACGCGGCCGAAGCGGATGGCTGGGTGTTACTCACCGGCCAAATGCCGACCGATCCCGCCGATGACAACAAGCCCTTGCCCGAGGGCGTGCAAGCGCAGACGCGTCGGGTCCATGGATAACCTGATTCTTGTGCTGGACGGGATTGGGTTATCGCTGGATAACGTGGTCAGCGTGCGGATTTTCCTGACCGAATTCAAACGCGATTACGCCGCGATGAACGAGGTTTATAAAAGCTACTTTTTGCCCAAGCCGTTGCCGGCGAGGACGTGTATTGGCTTACGGGGTTGGCTCGCGATGCGCTGGTCGAGATTGATTTCGTCGCTAAGCGTTGAATTGATCTACGGGCGTTTCGGCGCTGCGGATGAGTCCACGTAACGGAAGGTCTGGTTGATCCGCTCGCCGTGGACTTCCAGTTCCTTCGGCACTCTATGCGCCCAGTCGAGCTGAGTGCGTCCCTGCATGATGAGCAAGCTGCCGTGCGTGAGTTGAAGCGTATGCGTCTGGCGGGTTTTGCTATGCCGGAAATCGAAGGTCCGTGTCGTACCCAGACTCACCGAGGCGATAACCGGTTCTGGCCCGAGTTCAGGCCCTTGTCGGCAGCCAGCGGTAGCGGTTGATTAACACGCTATTGAAGCGGGTTTTGGATACATCTTCGGCTTGTGTCTTTAGCGCTAGCACCGTCGACGTCCATGGCTTAGGAACGTTGCGAATGCCGAGTACACGTACACCGCGCCCGGGTCACCCTGCCACGCGGTCAGGCGCGGGAACGGGATTCTGCCGGCGGGCGTATTCATTGAGAGTCCTGCTGCCAGGTGATTTCATCGATCAAGGCCGCTAACGTGTCCGACGCCGTCGGCGGGTCGAGCCAGTCAGGCAGCCATACGATGTTAGGCTTAGGGATGTCGTCGAAGAGGTCGAACATAGCGGTAATTTCGCCTTCGGGCTTTCTGCTGGGTCAATGTCAATAACTTAGCAGATTCTCTTTCCTGAAACTTGCTCACCCTCTTAACGAGCCAGCTTCGTCACGGTCAACCGCTTCTTCTTCAGCACGCGCGCTTGCAGCACGATCACCAGTAACAAGAACACGCCGCGTATTACTGATTGCCAGTAGGCCGACAAACTTATAAAGCCCAGCCCGTTCTCGAAGTTCAAGAGGTTGAACACCAAGCCCAGCAGCGCGACGCCGGCTATCGTCATGGCAATTGATCTCTGCCTGCCCGTCAACAGCGTCCCACCCAGCACCACCGCCGATATCGCGAACAACTCCCAGCCCACGCCTTCATTCGGGTTGCCCTGCGCCAAATTATGCTGCCAGAATCGCGCCCGCTATGCCGGCCAGCAAGCCGCTCAGTGCATAGGCCATCACCAGCGTCCGGTCTATATTCAAGCCCATCAAACGCGATGCTTCCTCACTGCCGCCTATTGCCAGCGCGTGTCGTCCGAAGCGGGTGCTTCTCAAGGCGAGCCAGCCCAAAACAGCAGCCACTGCTGCCACGATTCCCGGAGTCGGCAAACCCCATACATCCCCTTGTCCAAAGTTGCCGAAACTGGAACTGAGTGCAATCGATACAGCGTCGTTACCAGCAGCAACGCCAGGCCATGCGCCCAGACTGGTCGCCAACGTGACGATAAACGGCAGGATGCGCATATGCGTGATGACCAGGCCATTCAACACGCTAATCACGAGTCCCGCGCCCGCGCCGGCGAGCAGCGCCAAGACTGCCATGCGGACTCGCCAGCGCAGCTACCATGCTGCTTGCCAGCGCCGCCACCGTCCCCACGGACAAGTCGATGCCACCCGTGATGCTCACAAACGCCATACCCACCGATATCAACGCGAACATCGAGTTGTATCGCCAGAACGAGTTGATGTTGTAGGCCGATGCAAAGTGGTCGTATCGAAGCACGCCGAGTACGAGCAACGCCACCAACGCCAGCAGGATGGGAAGGTTCTTTTTCATGTCGATGTCTTCCTATCGCTGGCGCCGCTGTACATACACGGCGGCGATGATGATGATGCTGGCCTTCACCACGAGCGCGGCTGCATCGGGAATGCCGTGGGCGAGCGTGTATCACAGCAACTGGATGATCAGCGCACCAATCAGCGTCCCCACTATGTACGCTCTACCGCCCGTCAAGGCCGTGCCGCCCACCGCCACTGCGGCAATGGCATCGAGCTCGGAGCCCAGCCCGATCACGTTGGCGTCCGACGAAGAATTCACGGATATCGATATCAACCCCGCCAGCGCCGCGCACAGGGTGTACCCGATCATCTTCACACGCGCCGTTGAAATGCCGCTCAAGTACGCGGCTTGTTCGTTGCCGCCAGTGACGAGCAGGTACTGGCCGAACAAGGTCTTGCGCACGATCCACGCGAACAACGCCACGAGCGCGAGCATCAGGAACACTTGTGCCGGCACGCCCGCTATGCGGCCCAGCGCGATCCACTGGAACGCGGGGTTGTCGAACGCTTGCAAGCTGCCATCGGGTGAACACCTGAGCAATGCCGCGCCTGGCGATGAACAGCACCAGCGTCGCGACAATCGGCTGCACGGAGAGCCTTGTGACGAGGAAGCCGTTGAACACGCCGCAGAGGGCAGCGGCCAGCACCGGCAAGACAAAGGCCAATGCAATGCCGAACGGCCCGGCGACGTTCATGAAGATCATCGGCGCGAGCGAACCGGCAATCGCCATTGAAGCGCCCACCGATAAATCGATACCGCCCGTCGCCACGACCAGCGTCATTCCGATGCCGATGATCATGATCGTTACCACTTGCGTCAGGTTGACGTTGAAGGTCTGCAGCGACTAGAAATGCTGCGTGAAGAGCAGGTTGAACAGGATCATCGCCAAAAGCACGGCGATCTCGTGCTGAACCGTTATCCGATGTTTTTTCGTCGTCGGGGCCTGCACGAACGGTGTGGCGGTTGCCGGTTGCGTTTTCTGATTCATAGCTGCCCTTCTTTGGCATAGACCGCTTCTGCCAGCGCTGATTCTTCTCCCGATCCATACGTGATCGCATCCATGATCGACGCCTCGCTCATGCGCGCACCGTCGAGTTCGGCGACGGTCTTGTTATCGCGGACCACGACAGCGCGATCAGCCACTGCGGTCAGGTCGCTCGGATGCCGATAGCAACACCGCCAACCCCGAGTCGCGCAGTTCGCAGATGATCTTCGCAACATCGGCTTTAGCGCCGACATCAATCCCTCGCGTGGGTTCATCGAGCAGCAGCAAACTGGGGTTCGTCGCAAGCCAGCGCGCAAGCAAAACCTTCTGCTGATTGCCGCCCGATAATTCGCGTATCGGCTGATCCGGCGAACACAGCTTGATCCCCAGTGATTCGCACGATCTCGCGCTGCTTCGCGACGTCGACTACGCCGCGTTTGGTGAGAGTGTGCAGGCAGACGAGCGTGAGGTTATCGCGCACCGATAGCTTCGGCACGATGCCTTCGCCCTTACGGTCTTCGGTGAGATATGCAATCCCTCGAGCAATGGCATTCTGCGGCGACTTGAGCGTGACCGGCTTGCCATCGATGGAAAGCGACCCGCGCTCGGTCGAATCCGCGCCGAACATCAGCCGCATGGTTTCCGTGCGGCCCGAGCCGAGCAGTCCGGCCAACCCCACGGCCTCGCCCGCGTGGACATCGAGCGACACATCCGACACCTTAGCACCCGCGCCAATGTTGGTCGCGCTGATCGCGGTCGCGCCGCGTTTGGCGAGATTCGCTTCCTTGAGCGCACTGTCCTCGTGCACGACGGCCGCCAGCGTGCGTCCAAGCATGGTGGTGACGAGCTGCAACTTGTCGAGCGCGGCCATCGGGTTTTCCGCAACGATCTGCCCGTCGCGCATGACCGTGACGCGGTCGCACAGCGCATACAACTCATCCAGCCGATGCGACACGAAGATCACTGCGCGGTCGTCGTCCCTTAAACGTCGCACCACGCTGAGCAGCAACTCCACTTCGCGTTCATCAAGCGAGGAGGTGGACTCGTCCATGATGACCATCTTCGCGTCCGACGATACCGCTCGCGCCAACGCCACCATCTGCTGGATAGCGGTTGAAAACTCACGCACGGGCTTGCGACATCGATCTGCAAGCCGAAGGAATTGAGCAGTTCCTGCGCGCACCGGTGAATCGTCTTCCAGTCGATCAAGCCGAACCGGCGCGGCTCGCGGCCGAGAAAAATGTTCTCGGCAATCGAGCGGAACGGGACGAGATTAATCTCCTGGTAGATCGTGCTGATACCGCCTTCGCGCGCTTCTTTCGGGCTGCGGAAATCGGCTTCGCGGCCATCGAAGCGAATCGTGCCCGCCGCGCACCGGTACGCGCCCGTCAGGATCTTGATCAACGTCGATTTCCCCGCACCGTTCTGCCCGATCAGCGCATGCACTTTTCCCGCGGACACCGACAGCCGCGCATGCCGCAACGCGGCCACACCGCCAAAGCTGATGTCGATGTCCTGCATCTCGAAGCAGCAGGGGTGATCCGGAATTCGGCGTGTTCATCTAGTGCGTCTCCCTGGCGGCTGGTTTCGTTTCAGTCCGCCGGATACAAAAGAAGCGACGGCCCGCAAAAGACCGGGCGCGCCGCTTCGAACACCTTCGTTGCTCAGTCCTCAAGCGTTACGCTGAACGCGTCTGCTCAATAGCCCTACTGCATGCTCTGCTGCACGTTGCTTTTATCGTAGAAGCGGTCGGAGACTTTCACCCACGGCGGGATCGTTTCGCCCTTCGCAAACTTCTGCGCCATGTCACACGCAAGAGGCCCGAAGAACGGGCTCGACTGCACGCTCGCGCCGAGTTCGCCGGCAGCAAGGGCGTCCAGACCGCTCTTCGTCCCGTCGATAGTCACTGATGTCCTTGCCCGGCTGCTTGTCGGCCGCCTTGATTGCAGCAATCGCGCCGACCGCCATTTCGTCGTTGTGTGCGTAGACCGTAGTTACGTCGGGATGCGCCTGAAGCAGTGTTTCCATGACCTTACGACCCGTGTCGCGCGCAAAGTCACCGCTTTGCGATGTCGGTCATCGTCGGACGGCGTTTCGTGGATTTTTTCATTGTCTGTGGCCGCGAAAAGGCGGCGGCGTCGTTGCGCGCCGAAACATTCTGCGGATGCCGCCGACGGTACCACTAATATTTTCTACCGACAACGCTCACAAACCATTGTCTGTATTGCCTCTATCGATAATACGCGTTGCCTCTATTACTAATAATATCGACTACTTCGTGGCGATCATGCGATTCTCGGGGCGCATGCGGGGCTGTTGGATCAATGAAAGCCAGGCGTGCCGACTGCGCCCGGCTCACGCGGCGCAACCCAAGGAGACGACGATGGCCCGCTACGACGAGCGCGCTCGTGATGCGCTTGCGGAAGATTTCGAACATGACGGTTTTGTCCTGCTGCCCAGCCATTTCCAGCGCGCAGCTTTCGCGCCGCTTTTCAAGCCGCATGAAGCGGCGGCGCGCGAACAGGGCGGCAGCGGCAATCGTGGCCCGGGGCGCTTTACGTCACGTTGCCGTTTGAAGGCGAGTTCGCCGACACCGCTATTTTTTGCGATGACGACGTGCTCGGGATCGTCGGGCGAATCGCCGGCCCCAATCCCGTGATGTGCCAGCTCGCCACCGATATCCCCGTGCGCGGTTCCGACTTTCAGGACTGGCATCGTGACACGCCGCCTTTGTTCGATGGCGTGCCGGAAACGCCGTCGTTTCAGTTGGCGGTGAATTTTCCGCTTGTCGATGTGAATGACGAGAACGGATCGCTGGAAACGACGCGTGGGACGCATCGGATACGCGTGAGGAAGCGCTCGCCGGTTTGGCTGCCAGCCGTTTCCCGGTCGAACGCATTCCCATGCAACTAGGCGATGTGATGATCCGCGACGTGCGTGGCTTGCATCGCAGAACACCAAATCTCACCGATAAAACCCCGCGTCCGATGGTCGTGATCGATTATAGCCGTTCGTGGTATTTCAGGCCGAAAGTGCAGGTGCAAGTGCCGCGCGATGTATTTGCCGCGCTGCCCGCACGCGCTAAACGGCTGCTGCGCTATAGCCCGCAAGTCGAGAAGATGCCGCGGACCTTCGACGAAAGTTATCAGCGGTTCGCATATTGGCCGATCGACACGAAGGCGTGGATCGAAGCGCCGTCGCTCAGCCTACGCCGGCTTCTGACGACGCGGTCCGCGCCGCGTTGAATGATGCTGCACTGATCGAACTGCGCTTCGAGGATCGGCGAGTGTTGCTGGCGCCGCACGTCGGTGGCGCGATCACGGCGTTCTACGATCTGCCGGATGACGGCGGCGGGAGCAGTCACGGCGGGCTGCATTGGCTGCGTCCCGCGTCGGCTGAGGAGGCGCTTGCCGCGTGCAATCCGCTTGGCATGGCAAGCTTTCCGTTGCTGCCGTACTGCAACCGGCTGCGCGACGCGCGTTTTGTTTTCGACGGCCGTGAGGTCGATTTATCCGCCGATGGCAACGCGTTTGATCACGCGTTGCATGGGCATGCGTGGCAGCGTCCCTGGCGCGTGGGTTTGGTGTCGCCGACCATGGTGGAATTGCATCTGAACCATGAACCCGGCAGCGAACCGGCGCACCATTGGCCGTATCGATATGAAGTTGAAGCGACACAGCGTTTCGAGCTCGATGATTCAGGCTTGTTCGTCACGATGTCGATACGCAATCTCGCCGATCAGCCTATGCCGTTCGGCATGGGTCATTATCCTTACTAGTTCGTCCTGAATGATCGCCAGCGCCTTTATTGACGAGGGTTGAAGGGCGAAACCGCATTGCCGGAATTGCAGGATTCGTTCAATCAAGTTAGCACTTGAAACCTGCGAATTCTGACGAGGTCCGGACGGGTCGGAAACCACCTGTGACAGAGCGAGATTTCTTCGGCCGGCCGCTGCTTGAGCAGATCAACTTGAAGAGCATCCGCTGGTGCGCTTGGCTGAGCCGATTGATTGGGCGAGACTGAGCGGAGCGATGAGCGAGAGCTGCGTTTCCCGTGCCGGCCGACCGGCGACATCGCCGCGCCTGGCACTGCAGATTGGCCGCTATGCGCCACGCCAAGCAGTGACAAGCGCATGAGGAAGACGCTGCGCTCGCGCGGGGGCCGCGTGATGCGCGATGTCGGGCGGCAGGCCGACCGAGCGTCGGGCTCGGCTCGGGTCGCGCTGCTGGAGCCGATTGCCC
>CALNPU010000008.1 GCA_940588625.1 uncultured Caballeronia sp. | reverse complement strand
GAGGCGGTCGAGGCGATTGCTGAAATCCCAGGCGTTGGCGTGCTGACCGCGACAGCCGTGGTCGCAACGATGGGCGATGCGAAGTCGTTCCGCTCAGGCCGGAAGTTCGCTGCCTGGAGCGCTCTCGTGCCGAAGCAGATCGGTTCCGGTGGCAAGGTCGCGTTGCTGGGCATCAGCAAACCCGGCGCCCCCCTACCTGCGCACGTTGCTCATTCATGGTGCGCGCAGCGTACTAAGTCACGCGAAAGAGCCTAGCCCGTGGGTCGAGCAGATCAGCAAGCGTCGGCCACCGAACGTAGGCACCGTAGCGTGCGCCAACAGGATGGCGAGGACAATCCGGGCAATTCTGGCTTACGGCAGAGCGTACCGGAAAGGTTACGTCAGCGCGAAACCGGCATGAACGATTAGCGTTACGTAGAAGATCGATTTTCGTACAGGATGACACCTCGAAAGGTTGCGCTGGCAATCGAGTGCGATGACAAAACAGGTCGGACCGGGACCCGCTAAACCCGAATCTCAGCAAGAGCTTCGAGCTCGCGGGAGGAATGAGGCGCGAGTCAGCGGATTTCATAGTGGCCCGCAGCGCATCGGGCTGCAACAAGGCCCGATATATAGTACTGCAGCCCATCCTGTCCACCAGAACACACGAAAAACCCTTCGCAAACGGGAAGCGTTCAAACGGGAGGCCTCCATATAGCGTATAGCGCCGAGATGGGTCCATGCTCTTTCGGATCTGGCTCCTCGTTGCCGGCTTCTTTGGCGCAGGCCTCTTTAACGCGATCGGCACGCCCGCAACGCAAAGCGATTTCGCTCGGTGGGGTTACCCGCGCTGGTGAGGCCGTTTTACCGGCGGACTGGAGATGATGAGCGCCGTTCTCGTTCTGATTGCGCTTCCTGTCAGTCGCATGTTGGCCTGGTGCTTGGGGCGGTAATCATTGCGGCTGCGGTTCTGACCGTTCTGCGCCACCGCGAATTTACGCACCTTGTGCCGCTTGGTATCTTTGTCGCCGTGATCGCGCTCGCAGAGATCTCGTCTTGAGAGGGCGGCACCGAAAGAACCATGCGACGTCCGGATGGTTGACCCAAGGCAGGATGTTGCCGTTGCTTAGCTTTTTAGAGCTTGGCGGTCCGTGTCGGAACATCGAGAGTTCGCTGGGAGGAATGCGTGCTGTGCACACGCATTTGACTTTCAGCCCTCACGGTAGGCTGGGCTCGATGATCACATGGTCAAGCGAGTCGACCAATCGGCTCTGCAACGAAGCTTGAGCGAATTGCGACATTAGCAATGTAAAGCAGTTTGATCGACGCACAGGATCGTGCACGTAGTCGCGGTCGAGGAAGCGTCGCGGGCGCTGGAAGACCGCATTCGTGCGGAGGCGAAGGCTATCGCACAGAAGTACGTTGCGCCTCCGCATACCACGGACTTCGCGCTGTTGTTCCTGCCGACCGAAGGCTTGTACGCGGAAATCCTGCACCGGCCGGGGCTGACGGATTTTCTGCAGCGGGAATACCGGGTGAGCGTGACGGGTCCGACCCCACGTTGACCGCGCTTCTGAACAGCCTGCAGATGGGTTTCAGGGCCTTGGCAATCGAGTAGTCTCCAGTGAGGTTTGGCAAGTGCTCGGCGCGGTGAAAACGGAATTCAGGAAATTTGGCGAAGTGCTGTCGAAGACGCGGTCGCAGCTTGAAGCGGTGACACGTTCCATTGAATCGGCGGAAACGCGTACACGCCAGATGAGCAAGAAACTGCGTGACGTGGAAGCGTTACCCCGGGCGAGCAGGTGGCCAACCTGCTCGGGGATGAACGCGAAGAACCTGCAGAACGCGAAGAACCCGGCGCGGGTTTGCCTTAGTCTGCAGCAGGGGAGGCCAGCGTAGCCAGTGCGTCACCGGTAATGCGCACGATGCGCCAGTCGGGCAACAGGTTGCCACCATCTTCTCGTAGAAACCGATGGCGTTTTGATTCCAGTCGAGCACGGTCCACTCGAAGCGACCGCACTGGCGTTCCACCGCCAGCGCCGCAAGCGCACGCAGCATCTGCGTGCCGAGTCCGCTGCCCCGAGTGGCCGGCTTCACGTACAGGTCTTCGAGAAACAAGCCGCGCTTGCCGAGGAAAGTCGAGTAATTCTGGAAGAACAGCGCATAGCCCACTATGTGCCAGTTCTCTTCGGCCACCAGGGCCTCTGCGGACGGCCGCGCGCCGAACAACGCATCAGCACGCCGGCATCGGTGGCTATGAACATATGCATGAGCTTTTCAAACTCGGCCAGCTCGATCATCAAGCCAAAGATAGCGCCGGGCATTGGGGTCGGATTTGGGTGCTCATCATGCCTCTTCCGGTACGTCGGACAAGACGATCTCAATGCCGCCGAACCGCGACGCCACCAAGTCAAGTTGTATGCGTGGCTGCAATCCACAGCAAGATGAAGCTGAGGATCGCGTTGAGCAACAGCGCGCTTGTCACGGTGCTCAGTTCGACCGAGCCGTATCGGAAGAACGCGACCAGTAAGCCCAGCAGCACAATGGGCACGCTGCAGAGGTACACGAGAAGAGGTACACGAGAATCAGCGCTTTGGCGGTTTGTCCCGGCGTGATGAACGAAATCTGTTTTTTCATGAAGGAAAAGCTCCGTCAGTCATAGTGCAATGCATTCGAACCATCCGTTTCAGCCGCTCAGGTGATGACGGCGCGGTGGTCCAGGTTCTTGAGGTTCAGGTTCTTGAAGCAGGTTGTCGAAGAGCCTTTGAAACTAGATCAGGCCGTCGAATGGCAGGATATCCACGCTGTCTCCTGCATCGATATTTCTTGCGTCGTGCTTCAGGACCATGAAGCAATTGGCTTCGCTCATTGAACTCAGCACCCACGAGCCTTGCGGCCCGGTTGTCACCATATGCCAGTGCCCCGCGGTATCGCGGCGTGCGATACCGCGTTGAAACTCCGGGCGCCCGGCGCGCTTGCTGATTGGCTGCGAACTCCTCGCCGATATCAACGGCAGCGCATGTGGCGTCGCGCCCGACATGGCGAGCAGCGTTTCGCGCACGATGAAATAAACGTCGCCATCACGGCGACCGGATTGCCCGGCAAGCCAAGAACAAGGCAGACTCGCCTTCTCCTAGACGCTTGCCCGACCACAGGCGGCCAAACGCGAGCAGACGGCCGGGACGCATCGCAATCTTCCAGAACGCCACGTCGCCGAGCGCGTTCATCAGGTCACGCGTGAAATCTGCGTCGCCTACCGATACACCGCCCGAACTGATCACCACATCGGCGTCTTGCGTAGCCTGTCGCAATCCTCGTTCAAGCGATGCGCGATCGTCACGCACAATGCCCAGATCCACCGGTTCCACGTTCATCCGGCGCAGCATCGCGAAAATGGTAAAGGGTATAGAGCGGTTGCTATCGTAGATGCAACCCGGCGCGAGTGCTTCACCAACCGAACGCAATTCGTCGCCTGTTGAAAAAACGCAACTCGCAAACGCCGTTGCACCGCCACGTCGTCAATACCCAGCGATACCAGCAAGCCAAGATCCGACGCACGCACGATACGGCCCTTGCGTAACGCCGCCTGGCCCTGCGCGAGGTCTTCGCCCGCGAGCCGCCGGTTCGCGCCGCGCACGATGTTCGCGGCGAGCGGACGGCCTTCGAATGGCTGTCCGGCGAGCGCGGTACCCGCAAGCGTCAAGCGAAGCGGCGCATCGTCCGGCAGGCTCGATTCATCGGCTCCATTCGCTCCATTCGACAACACCGCGCCGTCGAACGCATAACCGTCCAGCGCGGAGTTGTCGTGGGAGGGGACGTTGATCGGTGAAATGACATCTTCAGCCAGTACGCGGTCAAGTGCGTCGAAGAGACGCACATGTTCCACCTCGGCGCGACCGCGCGGCAACGCCCACTGACACACGATCTCCTGCGCCGCGCTGACAAGCAGCGCGTTCGGATCGTACTCGGCGACGCAGCTCGAAAAGTGCCTGGGTGTGTTCATCGATGGGTGGATCGGAGCGGAGTCGCGACGCAAAGCCCGCGGGCGGACCGGTGACGCGGGCGGACCGGTGAAAAAGGCAGGCGTGTCCAGGATACTGGCGCAGCCGCTGCATAGCGCGGCGCTGACCAAACCGAGGGCTCACCGCAAACCTGAGCATGGAACGAAACGAACCTGTGCTCAGTTGCGTTCGAGATCGGCTAGCTGCTGCAAATCGCTGACATTGTAAAACGCACGCTCGTTGGCGAAGGTCACTTCTACCGCCTTGTGGCGCGCGTACCTTACGCTCGCCGGCGCGGATAAACGTGTCGAGATCGTCCGCCAGCGAGGTGCGCAGCAACGCGAAACCGGATGCACGTGGCGCTCGCCGGCGGCATCGGCCACTGCTGCCGTCGCGATGCGCTCAAGCCCTCGAATAGCCGTTCGGCCAGGTGAGGATCGACGAACGACGCGTCGCAGGGCACAAACAGCACGAATTCAGTCTGCGCCGCGCGCAACGCAGCCGATATTCCGGCAAGCGGGCCTGGAATATCGGGAAACACGTCGACAATGACCTTTGCCTGGAACGGCATGCCAAGCTGCGCACAGATCTCGAGGCTGCGGTTTGCACTGGTCAGCATCGCGCCGCATTGCGGCTTGAGCGCCCGCAGCGCATGGAGCGCAAGCGGTTCGAGGTTGAGCGGTTGTAGGCCTTTGTCAACACCGCCCATGCGCGATTCGCGCCCACCCGCCAGCACTACGCCGGTAATGTCGAGCTTCGGAAAACGACTGCCGCTCGGGCGAGTCACCTCGGCCATGTCAGCCACGATATAGGACATTTCGACGCGCGGCGCGTCCGGGTCGGTGACAGGCAACGCGTTGCTGCCGCGAAGTTGCGAGTAGCGGTCGGTGCGCGCTTCCCAGATCCCGGCGATAGCCGTAGCAATCATGGCGTCGCTCGCGCCGCTGCGGATGAGCGCGCGCAAGTCGTGGCCCGATGTGGCGAACAGGCACAAGTACAACTTGCCTTCGGTAGAAAGGCCGGCGCGCTTGCAGGAGCTGCAAAACACGCGCGTCACGCTTGAAATGACACCATCTCGCCGCTGCCGTCCTGATAACCCCAGCGCTGCGCGGTCTCGGCGTCGTTGTGGGCTTCCAGCGGCCGTAGCGGAAAATGCTCGGCAATCCGGGCGACCACGTCCGCCGACGGCAGCACTTCGCTCATGTTCCAGCCGTTCGAAGCACCCACGTCCATATTTCGATAAAGCGCAGCACCGTGCCGCTGCCTTTGAAATGACGCGCCATTGGCACGATTTCGGCGTCGTTCGTGCCGCGCTTGACCACCATGTTGACTTTCATTGGCGTCAGGCCGGCGGCGTGCGCGACCTCGATGCTTTCGAGCACGTCGGCGACGGCGAAATCGGCGTCGTTCATGCGGCGAAATAACGCATCGTCGAGTGCATCCAGACTCACCGTCACCCGCGGACAAGCCCGCGTATTTAAGCGAGTACGCCTTGCGGGCGAGGATCGACCCGTTGGTGGTGAGCGTGATGTCGAGCAAGCGACCTTCCGGCGTGCGCAGTAGCACCAGCCGCTCGATCAGGAATTCGATGTTCTTGCGCAACAGCGGTTCGCCGCCAGTCAGGCGGATTTTCTCAACGCCGTGGTCGACGAACAGCCGCGTTAGCCGCTCAATTTCCTCGAACGACAGCAGGGCGCTGTGTGGCAGGAATGCGTAGTTTTTATCGAAGATTTCGCGCACGGCATGCAGTACACGCAGCGGAAATTGCAATGATCGGTCACCGATATGCGCAGCTCGCGCAGCTCACGCAACAACCGGTCCGTGAGCAGTCCGTGCGGTGTCCTTGCGATGCCGGCAAAATCCGGGATCGCGCTGACATCGGTGACGGGAATGATGCGCCGGGACATGATCGTTTTATTTCTCGCGCAGCGGCGGTGGGGCGGCTGCTATGAAGGTCTAACAACTCGTTTTAGCGGAAGGGTGGTTTTAAGGCGGCTTGCCGTTCCGTTTTCGCGGTCATTCATTTTTTCACCGCGCAATAAAAAGTGCCACGGACCGGAATCACGTGGCGCTTTCCGAGGCGTCGGACGCGTTTAGTGTGCGTTTTTACCCGTTTCGACTTGCTGCATCGGCGCGGTGTCGAGCGGCGGTAGGCGCTTGCGTTCGCGCACGACACGCTTCGGTGCTTCCGCCTGCGCGGCAGCTTCGCGGGCTGCGCGGAGCTTGTCGGCGTCGGTGTTCACCCAAACGAGGCCCGCCGTATCCAGCATCGGCTTGAGCACTTCTTCCTTCAGGGTGACCACAGCGAGCGGAGCAACTGGGGCGGCCGGAGCAGCCGCTACAGGAGCGGGTACTGCAGAAGCCACGGTTTCTACCGGTTCAAACGTCTTCACCGGCTCGGGTTCGACCGGCGCAGACGCTTCTGCCACGACAGGCGCGGGTAATGTGATCGACGCAACCGTCTCCGATTCCTGCGTCGCGGCGACCGGCGCCGTTTCCACCGGTTCAGCGACTTGAGCTTCCGACTGAACGTGAGTAATGACGGGCTCAGGTTCTACTGCCTTCGGGGTATCTGTGAAAGGACTTTCGACCTTTTCTTCCGCTACCTTCGGCGTCGGTCCGAACGGGTTCTTGATCGGCCGTGAGACTGGTTTTTCGAAGATGTCCGTTGCGGGGACTTCAGTAACCGTTGCGCTGGTTTCCTGAGCGGCGTGAACTTCCTGCACTGCATGCGACACGACAAAACCTTCGGCCTCGGCGTGTCCCGCTTCCACCGGCGCTGCTTCCACCGGTGCAACTTGCGCGACACGAACCGGTTCAGGCAACTCCGTCACGCTGACCGCGGCGGCTGAAACCGGCTCGACTGTGACTGCGTGTGCGGGTGCGTACTCGGGTGCCTGCACTGCCGGCACCGTCTCGACCGGCTTGTCTGCAACGGGTGCGGAATCACGGCTGTCATCGGTTTCATTCGACGAATCCGTGCCGAACACACCGGCTTGAGCACGTTCGCTGTCAGCATTACCTTTGTTTTCAGCGGTATCGGCGGCCTGATTGGCCGTCACGCCTTCTTCTTCACGATCACGGCGTCCGCCGCGACGACCACGACGGCGACGACGACGCTCTTCTCCTTCACGCGCTGCGCTGGCCTGATCGGCCTGCAATGCGTCAGCGCTGCCGTTCTGCTGCGATTCCCCGCCTGACAGGGTGTTTTCCGTGAACTCCGACACCACCGTTTCGCCTGGCGTCAACGCTTCGACGGCGGCTTCTGGCTGTGGCTTACGGCGTTCGCCCCGTTCCGGACGTTCCCCACGTTCACGGCGTCCACCGCGATCAGCGGCTTCAGCACGTTCCGGCGCACTTTCACCACGGTTCTCGCGCGGTTCACGCGTTTCCTTCGGTTCCCGTTCCTCGCGGCGCGGGTTTTGACGACCACCTGCCGTGCCCGGCGCGCTTGGCGTAGCTCCGGTAGTAGCAGCAGCGCTATCGCGCGAAGCCGCACCACCACGACGATTCCGGTTCCGGTCACCACCTTGACCCGAACGCTCGGGCCGTTCGCCGCGTACCGGACGTACCGGTGCGGGCGCTGCGACGGGCTCGGGAGCCGGTTTCACTTCGGGCTGCACGCCAAACAGCTTCTTCAGCCAGCCGATAAACCCACCTGTCGACGCAGCCACCACTGGCGCAGGTGCCGCGACCGGAGTCGCTGCCACCTTCACCGGTGCGCTGGGCGCAGGCGATGCCGGCGTGATGCCCTTGACCATCGCTTCCTGCTTCGGCTTGATTTCTTCGGTGCGCTTGCTGTAACCCGTTTCGGATTCCAGTTCGTGCGCCGCTTCTTCGGCCATTTTCCAGGATGCACGCGGCTCATCCAGACGCGTGTCGTCGTGGCGCAGGCGTTCCAGCTTGTAATGCGGCGTTTCGAGATGCTTGTTCGGGATCAACACGACGTTGACCTTGAAGCGCGACTCGATCTTGTTGATTTCCGAACGCTTTTCGTTCATCAGGAAGGCGGTGACTTCCACCGGCACCTGGCAATGAATTGCCGCGGAGTTTTCCTTCATGGCTTCTTCCTGAATGATCCGCAGCACTTGCAGCGCGGACGATTCGGTATCGCGAATGTGGCCTGTGCCGTTACAACGCGGGCACGTCACATGGCTGCCTTCTGAGAGGGCGGGACGCAGCCGCTGACGCGACAGTTCCATCAAACCAAAGCGCGAAATCTTGCCCATTTGTACACGTGCACGGTCGTGCTTGAGCGCGTCTTTGAGACGCTGCTCGACTTCACGCTGGCTCTTGGCAGACTCCATGTCGATGAAGTCGATCACGATCAAACCGCCCAGGTCGCGCAGGCGCAACTGGCGCGCGACTTCGTCGGCGGCTTCGAGGTTCGTGCGGGTCGCCGTTTCCTCGATATCCGCGCCCTTCGTCGAGCGGGCCGAGTTCACGTCGATAGCCACCAGCGCTTCCGTGTGGTCGATCACGATCGCGCCGCCCGAGGGCAACGGCACCGTGCGCGAATACGCGGTTTCAATCTGGTGTTCGATCTGGAAACGGGAAAAGAGGGGAACGTTGTCGTGATAGCGCTTAACTTTGCTCAAGTTATCCGGCATCACGATGTCCATGAAGGCGCTGGCCTGGTCATGGATTTCGGTGGTATCGATCAGAATTTCGCCGATATCCGGCTGGAAATAATCGCGGATTGCGCGGATCACCAAGCTGGATTCGAGATAAATCAGCATCGGCTTGCCGGCCACACCGCTTTGCGACGCCGCTTCCACCGCGCGCCACAATTGCATCAGGTAATTCAGGTCCCACTGCAGTTCTTCAGCCGAGCGGCCAATCCCTGCCGTACGCGCGATGATGCTCGTGCCTTCCGGCAAATCGAGCTGGGCCATCGTTTCGCGCAATTCCTGGCGCTCGTCGCCTTCGATCCGGCGCGATACACCACCGCCACGCGGGTTGTTCGGCATCAGGACGAGGTAACGTCCGGCGAGCGAGATGAACGTGGTCAGGGCTGCGCCCTTGTTGCCGCGCGCTTCCTTTTCGACCTGAACGATGAGTTCGTGGCCTTCGCGCAGCGCGTCCTGGATGCGCGCGGAGCGCATGTCGACGCCGTCCTTGAAATACTGGCGCGCAACTTCCTTGAACGGCAGAAAACCGTGGCGGTCTTCGCCATAGTTCACAAAACAGGCTTCGAGCGAGGGCTCGATGCGGGTAACAACTCCCTTGTAGATATTGCCTTTGCGCTGTTCGCGCCCAGCGGTTTCGATGTCGATATCGATGAGTTTTTGCCCATCGACGATGGCGACGCGCAATTCTTCTTGCTGCGTCGCGTTAAACAGCATGCGTTTCATTGGACTGCTCCAGAGCGGCTCTACCGGCCCCCATCGAGCGAATTCGCGCGGTTGTCGCGTGAAGCAGGAGGGCGGGCGCGCCGCGCTTTTTTTTGTGTGTTGTCACAAAGCACGCTGGAGCGGGAATTCTGGCGGGGAGAATTGCCTGGGACGGGAGTCTGGCCGCCGGCCAGCGACGAAACACGTCGCGACGGGCAGCAAGGCCTTGGGGCACATGCGAAAAGACTTCGACACACCGTAAAGCAACGGCTAGCGGCTTAAGCGACACAGCACTGCGGTTCGACGTCCTTCAATGAAGAGCCGGCAGCAGCCGGATGCGCCCTGACACAGTGTCAAACGCGGGTGGAGGATCTTCGCGCATAACCCGCGCGTCAAGCAAACCGACCGACGTTTTCCAAACCTGCAGCAGGTTGCCGTTGCGGTTTGCCGGGTGCTCAAAGCGCCCGATAACCGCGTTGGGTGTCTCGTCTTGTGCGTCCTCTGCCACGCTTCGCCCGTTTCAGCGCAGCTTGCAGCAAAGGCCGTTTTCTTCGCAACGGCCAAGCGACGATGTTCCGTTCACCCTAACCTGATCTGATACCCGCGCGATATCTTTTCGATACCTGCCTAATACCCGGGTCACATCCGGAAGAAGCCGGGTTTAAGTCCAGACCTCATCGTCTCTCGCCGATAAAATTCTTGATCGCCAAAAATCCGTTACCGTGTCGACGATCAACTCGACCGAACGCGCCTGTGGGCACCATCCCTGCCGTGCGATATCGTCGTGCGTGCAACTTGTTACTCCGTTTTCCGGGTGAGCAACTGGCCCTGGGCGCAAGTAAAATAACGGTTTATCGTTTGCACCTGTGTACAGTCTGACAACATCCGGCCAGCTTAGTGGCTTTTTCCAGACTGCCCGCAAATTATATTCAGAATGAGTGAGTTAAGCAAAACATCCCATAAAAAGGTCGCAAGCGAACAGGTCTCCATGATCGAGATCGACGAAAATGCGGCAGGTCAACGTATCGACAATTTTTTACTCCGCGTCTGTAAAGGCGTGCCGAAAAGTCACATTTACCGGATTTTGCGCAGCGGGGAAGTGCGCGTAAACAAGGGCCGTATCGACGCCGCTTACAGGCTGGAAATGGGCGATCTCGTTCGCGTCCCGCCTATTCGTACCGCGCAACTGGACGAAAGGCCGGTTTCATCGAATGCGCCCGCAGCCGAATTCCCCATACTATTTGAAGACGATCATCTGATCGTGATCGATAAACCTGCCGGCGTCGCTGTTCATGGCGGCAGTGGCGTGGCGTTCGGCGTCATCGAACAATTGCGCAACGCGCGCCCGCAGGCAAAATTCCTCGAATTGGTGCATCGGCTGGATCGCGAGACGTCAGGCGTGTTGATGCTCGCGAAAAAACGCTCGGCGCTGATCAACATGCATGAGCAGATGCGCGAGAACCTTATCGATAAACGCTACCAGGCTATTGGTTACGGCGACTGGCTGGCGGGTTGGGGCCGCCGGCGGATCGTGAAGGAGCCGCTGCACAAGTACCTGACGCCCGAGGGCGAGCGCCGCGTGCGGGTCCAGGACGAGGGTCTTGCGTCGCATACCGTGTTCAACCTGATCGAGCGTTTCAGTGAGTACGCGTGGGTCGAGGCGGAACTTAAGATGGGCCGTACGCATCAGATTCGTGTGCACATGGCGCATATCGGCCTGCCGATCGCCGGTGACACCAAATACGGCGACTTTGCGCTAAACAAGAATCTGGTGCGCACCGACGCCAATCCGTCGCTCAAACGCATGTTTCTGCACGCTTTCCGGCTGAAACTCGTGCATCCGGCGACCGGCGAGACGCTTCAGGTCGAAGCGTCGCTGCCGGCCGAATGCCAGCGCTTCATCGGACAACTCAATTCTAGAGAGCCCCAATAAATGGCCCGTCAGCAATTCGACCTGATTGTCTTCGACTGGGACGGCACCTTGATGGATTCCACAGCGCACATTACGCGCAGCATTCAGGCGGCGTGCCACGACCTGAGCCTGCCCGTTCCCGCTGACGAAGCGGCAAGCTACGTGATCGGCCTTGGGCTGCGCGACGAGGGCTACCTGCTGGCGGTCGCAACAGGCAAAAACCGCGTGGGCCTGAATCGCGCGCTGGACCAGTCGCGCCCGACAAGCCTCTTCGACGGCACGCGCTGCGCCGACGAAACGTTCTCCAAGCAGCATCCGGCCATGCTGCACGAACTCACGCGCGAACTCGGGCAGGACGTGAGCCGCACCGTGATGATCGGCGACACCACGCACGACCTGCAGATGCTGAAGAATGCCGGCGCGGCGGCCGTCGGTGTGACGTACGGCGCGCATCCAGCAAAGTCGCTGCAAGCGCTGGAGCCGTTGTTCGTGGCCGAAAACGTCACGTCGCTAGAGACTGGCTGCGGGAGCATGCATGACAGGAACGCCGCTGGAGCCGGTGCGAATCTGCGCGTCGGAAGAGCTGGTCGACGGCGTTCGTCACAAGGCAGTCGACAAAGGCGGTGAAGCTACGGTGTTTTTCGTCCACTACGACGGCACACCCCCTTTGGCTATCTCAACCGCTGCGCGCACGTGCCCATGGAGATGGACTGGTCCGAAGGCAAGTTCTTCGAGAGCTCCGGCTTATACTTATACTTGATGTGCGCGACTCACGGCGCTCGCTATCTACGAGCCGGACACCGGAAAATGCGTTGGTGGCCATGTCGCGGCGCGCCTTTGCGGCGGGTGGCAGCGGAAGATCGCGACACACCCGAAGGCCGTGCCGTCTTCTGGCTTCCCGACGAAGATATCCGTCCGGCTTGACCGTTCTCGCGGCTTGAAACATACCCGCTCTTCATTTTCAATAAGTCAACCAGGCGACGCATGTCCGATCAAATTCTCACCGATTCCGCGGATAAGGCGCGTCCCGTGCCCACCGGCGACAACTGGGAGCGCGCCGCGCTCGAACGTATCGCGCTTGCGGCCATCAATGAACAGCGCGCTGCGCGCCGTTGGCGGATATTTTTCCGCTTCGTGTTCCTTGCGATCCTGGTGATCGCGGTCTGGAGTGCGTTCGATTTCACCAGCGACAAAGTCGCAAAAACGGCGCGCCATACGGCGCTGGTTGAACTGGAAGGCGAAATCTCCTCGAATGGCGACGCAAGCGCGGACAACGTGAACGCGGCGCTCGACAGCGCGTTTGAAGACGACGGCACGGCTGCGGTGATCCTTCGCTGCAACAGCCCGGGCGGCAGTCCGGTGCAGGCGGGCATCATCAACCGCGAGATCACGCGTTTGCGGGCGAAATATCCATCAAAACCGCTGTATGTGGTGGTGGGCGACATGTGCGCGTCGGGTGGTTATTACGCCGCGGCGGCGGCCGACAAGATCTACGTCGACAAGGCGAGCATTGTCGGGTCAATTGGCGTGCTGATGGACGGTTTCGGCTTTACGGGCCTGATGGACAAGCTTGGGGTGCAACGCCGGCTGCATACGTCGGGTGCAAACAAGGGCGCGTTCGATCCGTTCTCGCCCGAGACGCCGGCCATGGATGCTCACGCGCAGGAGATGCTTGACCAGATTCACCAGCAATTCATCGATGCCGTTAAACAAGGCCGGGGCAATCGCCTGAAAGACACGCCCGATGTGTTCTCGGGCATGTTCTGGACGGGTCAGAAGAGCGTGGAACTAGGTCTCGCCGATGGTCTCGGCAACGCCGATTACGTTGCACGCGAGATCGTCAAGCAGCCGGATATTGTCGATTACACGCAGAAAGAGAGCATTGGCGAGCGCGTGGCGCGCAAGTTTGGCGCAGCGGTCGGCAATGCATCAATGCATGCCCTGATGATGGGCGGAAAGATGCAGTTGAAGTGAGCTTCGTCCCTTTCATCAGATGATAAGTCGCTCGCCTTGGGTATTCAGGCGAGCGGTTTTTCTCGCGCCCACGGGCTGGCTGAGAGCCTTACGCCCCCAACAAAAGGAAAATCGCCGGCCGTTTATGCAGCTCAGGCGCGGCTTTCTTTTTCCAGTCCGCCACAGTTCGCGTGACGATCATCTCGGCCGGTAATGTCAGGTCAACCGCGACGCACACCAGCGTGGACGGGGCGCAGGTCGCGAGCAACGTGTCCAGCCAGCAGCGCACGATTCCTGTACGGCGTCTCGATAAAGATCTGCGTCTGGTTGGCCTTGCGTGACAACGCTTCCAATTCGCGCAGGCGTTTGCCCTGCTCGGTGGCATCGACGGGAAGATAGCCGTTGAACGCGAAGCTCTGCCCGTTCATGCCCGACGCCATCAACGCCAGCAAAATCGAACTTGGACCGACGAACGGCACGACTTTCACGCCGCCCGGATCTGCGACTGTCGGCATCCCGCTTCCGAGACGAGACCGGCGGCGTCAGTGCCTTCCAGAATTGGTTTGAGCAGCTTCTCGACCTCGCCAGGCGGTATATTCACGTTGAGTTCGCGGATCTCGATTTCCTGGATCGGCCGTTCGGTTCCGACCTTCTTCAGGAAGGCGCGCGTGGTTTTCGCGTTCTCACCAATGTAGTGTAGTACTGTAGCGCCGCGGCGCGAGCACGCACGGGTTCGGGCAGGACGTCGGCGAGCGCGGCGCTGTCGCCGTCGCCAAGCGTGTTCGGGATGGAGATACAGGACGCCGCTCATGCTGCCTCCACCAACGGAAACCCGGCCGTGCGCAACATCCGCGACAACGCAATCAGCGACAAGCCGACCAGCGCGGTGGGATCGTCGGAGTGAATTGCATCGACGAGCATGATGCCCAAACCCTCTGATTTCGCGCTGCCCGCCACGTCGTAAGGCGTTTCGGCGAGTAAATACGCTTCGATTTCCTTATCCGTCAAGTCGCGAAATTGCACGCGCGTGACGATATCGGTGGATTGGATCGCGTCCGTGCGGCTGTCGAAGAGACAAAGCGCGCTGTGGAATTCGACGCTTTTGCCACGCATCGACTAAAGCTGAGCGCGCGCGTTGTCATGCGTGCCGGGCTTGCCGATCTGACGGCCGTCGCAGGTCGCTACCTGATCCGAGCCAATCACTAGCGCACCGGAAGCATGGGTCACGCGGGCCGCGGCCGCACGCGCCTTGGCGATCGACAGCCGGACAGCCGTGGTTTCCGGCGTTTCGTCGATATCGGGCGTGATCACATCGAAGGGAATGCGCAGGCGTTCGAGCAACTCCCGCCGGTAACGCGAACTCGAGGCAAGGGTGAGGCACGGCTTTGAGGCGTCGGGCATGAAAGGGATTGGCTATAAAGGGGTGAAGGACTGGAACCGGGCTGAGTCCGGACTGAACCGGCCGTGCCGCACACCGGAGCATAGGTGTTTGACTCGAAAAGACAAAGCCGCTACGATTCGAATGGGAGTTCGGTGGTATGCGGGGGCCCGATTGAGAAGCGTGTAGGGCCATGATAGCGGCGACTGGAAGTGTACCGAGATGCCCGCGCACCAGCGCAGACGGATTTAGCGGCCAGTAGCGACCAGATAAGATTGCTCAAACCGGCAAAAAGGTGCTTGAGCCGGTGCTTAAGGTTGAAACGTCGGTTGAAGCATCGCCGAAAGATCGGGATAAACCACACCAGCCGGACGGGTCCCGTGCGGTGCATACTGCGGTTTCACCCCCCCGGTCGTCCTCCGTAGCTTGCTATCCAGCCGTCACGGCAACGACCACTGCAGGAGCGCAGATGATACAGAATCTGAATCTTAGCAAACCTGCATGTCCCGCCGACTTGCGCGCACTCGACCTGTTCGAATTCGCCCAGAGCCGTCGGCAGGTAGCAGGCGGTGTACGAGTCTGCAATTGCCGCGTATGCTGAACGAAGTGCCGATGGATGCCGGCCGATGCCCCAGACCGCGACACGGGGTGTTTTCATGGCAGGCCGAAGGCTCCATGTAGCCCGAGTTGCAGGACGATGGCACTGAAGCGCCGCAGTCTTATTTGCGGCTCGCTGTGCACGGATCGGTCTGGATCGAATGCCAGCGTTGTCTTTCGCCGTATTCGCAGCACCTGGATGTCGATGCAACTTATCGCATTGTCACGACGGAAGAAGAAGCGGACGAGAGCCTGGTGACGGGTCTCGACGGCGCTGAGGGCAGCTGGACGATGGTGGTCTGAATGACGATGCAGGCACGCAGCAGGATGGCGGCACAGGCAGACCCAATCCGTTCGCCGCGCTCGGTAAGTTCAAGCGGGGCGGTTCCGACGACAACAAGCATTAAGCGGGCAGTGAAGCGCGCGCATTGAGTTTGCCTCACTGAGTGAGCATTAAACGCTCGCATTAAAGAGTATTGATGTCCGGCATCAGGCCGGGTGTCGAATCATCAGGCGGCGCGACGCGGCCGGAAAGACTCACTGGCCTCAGGTCAGGGTCTCCGGCATATCGAGCTGTGTTAGAATTCGCAAAATTTTTCCGGAGTCGTCATGGCAGTTCAGCAAAACAAGAAATCGCCGTCCAAGCGCGGCATGCATTGTTCGCACCATTTCCTCGCCGCAGCGCCGCTAGCAGTTGAGCCGAGCACGGGTGAAGTGCATCTGCGTCACCACGTGAGCCCGAACGGCTACTATCGTGGCAAGAAAGTCATCAAGACGAAGAACGACTAAGCGTACGACGCTTGTTGCGTCTAGCGTCACCGTCTTGACTCGTGATCTGAGTCGCGGTTGCTCGCGTTTGACATGTTCCCGGTACGACAAGAAGGCGGCATTTCACTGCCGCTTTTTTGTGCCTGAAATTCGTCGCACTCCATGACCGTAAAGATCACTATCGACTGCATGGGAGGCGACCACGGCCCGGCCGTGACCGTTCCCGCCGCGGTCAGTTTTGTGCGTTCGCATCCTGATGCGCATCTGTTGCTCGTCGGCATCGAGCCGGCCATCCGCGCGCAACTGAAGAAGTGCAAAGCCACCGGCGAAACCCGGCTGACGGTCGTCCCGGCCACCGAAGTGGTCGAGATGGACGATCCGCTAGAGGTTGCGCTGCGCCGGAAAAAAGATTCGTCCATGCGGGTGGCGCTCAACCTCGTCAAGGATGGCCAGGCACAGACGTGCATCTCGGCAGGCAACACCGGCGCATTGATGGCCGTGTCCCGCTACGTGCTCAAGACGCTGCCGGGCATCGAGCGCCCGGCTATCGCATTCGCGATGCCAAGCCAGAAGGGCTTCACCACCGTGCTCGACCTGGGCGCGAACGTGGACTGCGAGCCGCAACACTTGCTGCAATTCGCTGAAATGGGCCACGCGCTTGTCGCCGCTATCGGGGACAAGGAGCAGCCGACCATCGGTCTGCTCAACATTGGCGAAGAAGTCATCAAGGGCAACGACATCATCAAACGCGCCGGCGAATTGCTGCGCGCAAGCACGCTCAATTTCTACGGCAACGTGGAAGGCAACGACATCTATAAAGGCACGACCGACGTGATCGTATGCGATGGTTTTGTCGGCAACGTAGCGCTGAAGACCTCGGAAGGTCTGGCGCAGATGCTGACCGACATGATTCGCGAGGAATTCAGCCGGTCGCTCCTCGCCAAGCTGATGGCAATCGTCGCATTGCCCGTTCTCAAACGCTTCAAACGCCGGGTTAATCCCGCTCAGTACAACGGCGCTGCGCTGCTCGGCTTGCGCGGGCTGGTCATCAAGAGCCACGGATCGGCACAAGCGTACGGGGTTGAGTGGGCTATCAAACGCGGGTATGATGCGGTCAAAAATAGCGTGCTTGAACGCCTCTTGCGCTCCATGGAAGAAAATGCTGCTCCCGTGCAACAGACGCTCGGCGCTTCCGCTAACACTGCTGGTACCGCGGTTCCGAATCAGACCGACCCTGCGGTCGACCCCGTCGCCCCAGGCGATAATACGGTCATTGACCGCCCGCTTGTGCAGCCGGGCGAACCGGGCGCCGCGCTATCCCTCGAAGGCATAATGGCTCAATCGAATCTCTATTCCCGCGTGATCGGAACGGGCAGTTACCTGCCGGCGGACTGTGTCTCGAACCAGGAACTGGCCGAGCGTCTGGCAAAACAAGGTGTTGAAACGAGCGATGAGTGGATCGTCGCCCGCACCGGTATCCATGCACGCCACTTCGCCGCACCCGATCAGACGACCAGCGAACTTGCCTTGCAGGCGTCGCGTCATGTGATCGAGGCTGCCAGTATAGATCCGCAATCGATCGATCTGATCATTGTCGCCACGTCCACGCCTGACTTCGTTTTCCCCAGCACCGCTTGCCTGTTGCAGAACAAGCTCGGCATCAAGAACGGCGGCGCAGCGTTCGATATCCAGGCTGTCTGCTCGGGCTTCGCTTACGCGGTGGCGACTGCGGACAGCTTCATTCGCAGCGGCGTAAACCGCACTGCGCTGGTCGTCGGTGCTGAAACCTTCTCGCGTATTCTCGATTTCAATGATCGCACCACCTGCGTGCTGTTCGGCGACGGCGCGGGCGCAGTGATCCTGCAAGCCTCCGATGAACCCGGCGTACTGTCGAGCGCGCTTCACGCCGACGGCAGCCACGTGAACATCCTGTGCACGCCGGGCAATGTAAACAAGGGCGTGATCGAAGGCAGCGCGTTCCTGCACATGGATGGCCAGGCCGTGTTTAAGCTGGCTGTGAAGGTGCTGGAAAAAGTGGTTGTCGAGGTGCTCGAGAAAGCGCAACTGACTGCTGGTGACATCGACTGGCTCATTCCGCATCAGGCCAATATCCGCATCATGGAAAGCACCGTGCGCAAGTTGCATTTGCCGCTGGAGCGCATGGTCGTGACCGTTGGCGAGCATGGCAATACGTCGGCAGCATCCATTCCTCTCGCATTCGACGTCGCCGTGCGCGACGGCCGCATCAAGCGCGGCCAGCATGTGCTCATCGAAGGGGTGGGCGGCGGCTTCACGTGGGGAGCGTCAGTTATCCGCTATTAAGCGCGATCAAGCCGATATCAAACCGGTACGACGCTCCGGCATCACGCCACGTCAGTCATTCGACAATCCAATCGAGCAAGGACCTCATGAAATTCGCGTTCGTTTTTCCGGGACAAGGATCCCAGTCGGTCGACATGCTCAACGCATTTGCCGACTACGTCGTGGTGCGCGAAACCGTGCAGCAGGCCTCCGATGCACTTGGCCAGGATCTGGGCAAGCTGATCGCTGAAGGTCCGGTTGAAGAGCTGGGTCTGACCAAGAACACGCAACCCGTGATGCTGACGGCCGCGTATGCGATTTATCGTGTGTGGGAACAGGAGACCGGGCTGAAACCAGCGATTGTCGCGGGTCATAGTTTGGGCGAATACACGGCGCTGGTTGCCGCTGGAGCGCTCCCGTTTTCGGCTGCCGTGCCGCTCGTTCGTTTTCGCGCGCAAGCCATGCAGAGCGCCGTGCCCGTGGGCGAGGGCGGCATGGTGGCAATCCTCGGTCTCGATGACGACGCTGTGCGTGCCGTCTGCGCCGAGGCATCGGCGGCGGGGATTGTGGAAGCGGTGAACTTCAATGCGCCGTCCCAAGTGGTGATCGCCGGTGCGAAAGCGGGCGTTGAAAAAGCCTGCGAAATCGCAAAGGCCAAGGGCGCGAAACGCGCATTGCCGCTGCCGGTATCCGCGCCGTTTCACTCGTCGCTGCTGAAGCCGGCGTCGGACCAGTTGCGCGAGTATTTGGCTAGCGTCGATATCGGCGTGCCGCAGATTCCGCTAATCAATAACATCGATGTCGCGAGCGTCGCTGAACCGGCAGCCATCAAGAACGCGCTCGTGCGTCAGGCCGCAGGTCCGGTGCGTTGGGTCGAAACCGTGCAGAAGATCGCGCAGGAAAGGGTCACGCACGTGATTGAATGCGGCCCGGGCAAGGTGTTGAACGGGTTGACGAAGCGCATTGACGGTACGCTGATCGGCGCGTCGATCTTCGATCCGGCTTCGCTCGAAGAAACCCGCAAACTGCTCGCCGGCTGAATTCGTTAGCCAGATAGGTCAAAGCAGTTAAGCGACGGACAAGGAATAAACAAAAGATGATTCTGGACAAGCACATAGTGGTCGTGACGGGTGCGTCGCGAGGGATCGGCCGGTCGATCGCGATCGAACTCGCGCGTCAGGGCGCGACCGTGATTGGTACGGTGACCAGCGAAAGCGGCGCTGAGGGCATTACCGAAGCGTTGAAAGAGTTTGGCGGACAAAACCGTGGCGCGGTGCTGAACGTCACTGACGCGGCCGCGAGCGAAGCGTTTATCGACGGCGTTGTCAAGGAATTCGGCGGCCTCGACGTGCTGGTGAACAACGCCGGGATCACGAAAGATCAGTTGGCGATGCGCATGAAGGACGACGAATTCGACGCCGTCATCGACACCAACCTGCGCGCCGTTTTCCGTCTTTCGCGCGCCGTGCTGCGCCCGATGATGAAAGCGCGCGGCGGCCGGATCATCAACATCACGTCGGTGGTGGCGTCGTCGGGCAACCCGGGACAGTCTAACTACGCGGCCGCGAAGGCTGGCGTGGCAGGCATGACGCGGGCGCTGGCTCGTGAAATCGGTAGCCGCGGGATCACGGTGAACTGCATTGCGCCGGGTTTTATCGATACCGACATGACCAAGGTCCTGCCGGAAGCGCAGCGCGCGGCGCTCACAACAGAAATGATACCGCTCGGTCGATTGGGCAGCCCGGAAGATATCGCGCATGCTGTGGTTTTCCTTGCTTCGCCGCACGCTGGTTATATAACGGGCACGACGCTCCATGTGAACGGCGGCATGTACATGTGACAGACATTTCGTTAATATCCGCGCCTTGGGGCGAGGGGTGCGCAAAGTGCTGATTTAAAGCGCGGTGCGCAAGGCGCGAGATTTGCTGTCAGAAGTGAAGCGGGAAAGGGCGTGACGGGCATCAAAGGCATGTCACGCGCTAAACAAAGCTGATTCCGTGCGTGGGTATTTACGGGTACAAACCTGATAAAATGCGCGCACTCGTGTTTTTGAACTACATTTCCCGGAGGAGGGCTGCATGGACAATATCGAACAGCGCGTGAAGAAGATCGTCGCCGAACAACTGGGCGTCGCCGAAGCCGAAATCAAGAACGAAGCTTCGTTCGTCAACGATCTGGGCGCTGACTCGCTCGACACCGTCGAACTCGTGATGGCTCTCGAAGACGAATTCGGCATGGAAATTCCTGACGAAGAAGCCGAGAAGATCACGACGGTTCAGCAGGCGATCGACTACACTCGCGCCAACGTTAAGGCTTAAGGCTAAGGCCCAGGCCCGCGCGCCAAGCTGTTTCTACACTATTCGGGGTTGACGCTCTGTCGCGATTCGAACTGATTTAACAGCCACAGGGCTCACAGGGCAATTTCCTGTGGATCTTGTGGCTTTTGCTTTTTGTCATTTATGGATAAGGGGTTACCGTGAGCCGTCGTCGTGTTGTTACAGGCCTTGGGCTGATTTCGCCTGTCGGCAATACCGTTGCCGACGGCTGGGCCAATCTGGTCGCTGGCAAGTCGGGCATTGCCGAGATCACGAAGTTCGATGCCACGAACTTCTCCACGCGCTTTGCCGGTGAAGTCAAAGGCTTCAATGTCGAAGACTATATGCTGGCCAAGGAAGCGCGCCACATGGATACCTTTATCCATTACGGCATTGCCGCCGGTGTGCAAGCCATGCAAGACAGCGGGCTGGAAATCACCGAGGAAAACTCGGAACGCGTGGGCGTGGTGGTCGGCTCGGGGATCGGCGGCTTGCCGATGATCGAAGTCACGCAAACGGAATTGCTGAATCGCGGGCCGCGCCGAATTTCGCCGTTCTTCGTGCCGGCGTCGATCATCAACATGATCTCTGGCCATCTCTCCATCCGCTTCGGTTTGAAAGGGCCGAACCTCGCCATCGTGACCGCGTGTACGACTGGGTTGCATTGCATCGGCGAAGGCTCGCGGTTGATCGAATACGGCGACGCCGACGTGATGATCTGCGGCGGCGCCGAGGCCACGGTGTCGCTTTTGGGTATCGGCGGCTTCGCGGCTGCGCGCGCGTTGTCCCAGCGCAACGACGATCCGGCTACCGCCAGCCGTCCGTGGGACAAGGATCGCGACGGTTTTGTGCTGGGTGAAGGCGCCGGCGTGATGGTGCTCGAAGAGTATGAGCATGCGAAAGCGCGCGGTGCGAAGATCTACGCCGAAGTCAGCGGCTACGGCATGAGCGGCGACGCCTATCACATGACCGCCCCGCCGGAAGACGGCGACGGCGCACGCCGCTGCATGCGCAATGCGTTGAAAAACGCGTCGGTGAATGCGGACGAAGTGCACTATCTGAACGCTCACGGCACGTCCACGCCGCTGGGTGATCTGGCCGAAACCATCGGCATCAAGAACACCTTCGGCGACCACGCGAAGAAGATCGTGGTGAATTCCACCAAGTCGATGACGGGCCACCTGCTCGGCGGCGCCGGCGGACTGGAATCGGTCTTCACGGTGCTGGCGCTGCACCACCAGATCTCACCGCCCACCATCAACATCTTCAACCAGGATCCGGAATGCGACCTGGACTACTGCGCAAACGAAGCGCGGGAAATGAAGATCGACGTGGCGCTGAAGAACTCGTTCGGTTTTGGCGGCACGAACGGCACACTCGTTTTCAAGCGGTATTGAGCGGCGCGCGCCTGATCGTTGCGGGTGCGGGCGGGAATGACAAGCGCGCACGTTCTGTCGCCGCACACGTCGGCGGAGCCGTCCGCGGATTTCCCGCGCCGGCACGCAATCCGTCCCTCACCCTTGCTGTGGGGCGCTACCGCAGTATTCGTGGCGGTAGCGGCCGGGTCCGCGGCGGCTTACGCCGGGCCGTTCAGCGCATGCCTGGCGGCCTTGGCCGTAACTGCGGCGCTGGTTGCTGCGGCCTGGGGCAGCGAGCGTCTCCGGCCCGTTACGTTCGAGATCGGGCAAGACGGCGTGAGACCACATGGGATCCCGCGGGGAGCGCGCAATACCGGCGTCGTATTGCGGGGTGCGCCCAGTGGAGCGAACGCTTGCTTGCCCTCATGCTGGTGTCGGCGAAAGGCCGACCGGTATCGTTTCTGGTGGCCACCGACGTGCTCGCCAATGCCTCCGCGTTCCGCGAACTGGCCGTGCGCGCCCGGCGTTGCGCCCAGGAACATCTGTAACCCGTGTAACCGCCGGTCAGCATCCCGCGTGTTCCGGCGGCGTAACGCTACAATAGCCTTCCGCGTAGCATCCCCAAAGTTAACGGATTTCCCAGGTGAGCGAAAAAGAAATCGATCAGGTACTGGTCGAACGCGTGCAAAAAGGCGATAAAGCAGCGTTCGAGCTACTGGTCGCCAAATATCAGCGAAAAATCATTCGGCTTATCTCGCGTCTCGTGCGGGATCCCGCCGAGGTCGAGGACGTCGCGCAGGATGCCTTTATCAAGGCTTATCGCGCGTTGCCGCAATTTCGCGGAGAATCGGCGTTTTATACTTGGCTTTACCGGATTGCGGTGAACACCGCGAAGAATTACCTTGCCACTCAGAGTCGGCGTGCTCCAACTTCTACCGAAGCTGATGCAGAAGAAGCGGAAACTTTCTCCGATGCAGACCAACTAAGGGATATCAACACGCCTGAGTCGATGTTGATGAGCAAGCAGATCGCACAGACGGTCGATGCTGCGATGGCGGTTTTACCGGAAGAACTGCGCACCGCCATTACTCTTCGTGAGATTGAAGATCTGAGCTACGAGGAAATAGCCGAAATGATGGGTTGCCCTATTGGAACCGTCAGATCAAGAATTTTTCGTGCTCGCGAAGCCATTGCGGCAAAATTGCGTCCATTGCTGGACACTTCCGAAGGCAAGCGCTGGTAACAGCGAGGGTGCGCGGGGCAGGGACGCGGTATCTGAGTCAGAGGTAGTGTCACTACAGGGTGCAGTCAAGATGGGGAGCATCATGGGGTCGGTTTCGGTGCAATCGCAAGCTAGCTCGCGAGGAGAGCGTCTGTCCGCTTTTGTCGACGGTGAATCGTTCGACGGTTCGGGCGACATCAGTCAATTTCTTTCCGGGTTTACGCAGAAGGATCGCGCCGCGTGGTCGGATTACCACTTGATCGGCGACGCCCTGCGTTCCGACGATCTCGCAGCCAGTCCTGCAGCCAGCAGCGCGTTCATGAAGGCGTTCTCGGCGCGTTTTGAGGCTGAAGCGCACGTATTTGTGCCCGCGGCCATTTCGGCGGTTTCCGCCAAGCGCCTGCGTTCGCACCTGTTCCGCCGCCGCGTGGTGCCGGCGTTTGCCGTCGCGGCTGCCGCTGCCACGCTGACGTGGATCGTCGTGCCGCAATTGCAGGGTGTGGATGGTCGCAACGGACTGCAGGTCGCCAGCCTCTCGTCGGATCATGTGCAGCGCACGGTCATGGCTTCCATGTCTGCCGCCAGCACGCACTCGCCGGTTGTCGAAGCGAATATCATTCGCGACGCCAGCCTGGACCAGTATCTCGAAGCGCATCAGCAATTCTCCCAACAACCCGTCATGCCGGGCTCGATGCCTTTGATTCGCACTGCGGCTACCAGCCAAGGCCAATAAATTGATGCAACGTGTGCGGTTGAAGAAAACGACTCATTGGGGGCGGTTGCCGGCGTTGATGTTCTGTGCAGCCGCGTTGTTATCCGCGGCATCGAGTGCTTTTGCGCGTGGCGACGATTCCGCCGCCACGCGCAAGTCCGCTGCAGAACTGCTCAACCGGATTCACGACGCCGCACAGCAGCAGAACTACGAGGGCACCTTCGTCTACCAGCGTGGGACAACGGTACAATCGTCGCGGATTACCCACTCAGCGGCGCGCAGCGACGGTGAGTTCGAGTCGCTGGAAAGCCTGGACGGCAAGCCTCGCAAGATGCTTCGCCACGACGACGACATGTACACGTTCGTACCCGAACGGCATTTGGTGGTCGTCGAAAAACGTCAGAACAAAGATTCGTTCCCGTCGCTGCTGGCTACTAGCAGCGAGCAGGTCCTGACGGTCTATGAGCCGAAAATGCTTGGCCCGGACCACGTTGCGGGGATCGACAGCCAGGTGATCGAACTCGATCCGAAAGATGCATGGCGCTTTGCGTACAAGCTTTGGGCCGACTCGAAAACCGGCCTCCTGCTGCGCGCTCAGACGCTTGGGCCTGACGGCCAGGTGCTCGAGCAGCTTTCATTTTCGCAAGTTAAGATTGGCGGGCCCGTCGACAGGGCTGCCATTGCGAACGGGATCAAGAGCTTAGCCGGATGGATGATCGTGCGTCCGCCAGTTCAGCCTGTCGATATGGAAGCGCAGGGCTGGAAAATCACGCCTGCCATTCCGGGATTCCGCGAGATTCGTGAGTTGCGCCGGCCGATGGCGTCGAGTGAAGAGGGTCAGCCGCCTATTCCCGTCGATCAGGCTGTTTTCTCTGACGGACTTGCGGCAATATCGATTTTTGTCGAGCCCATGGAGAAAAATTCCCGCAAGGAAGGCGCGGGTAATAGCGGCGCGACACACGTGCTGGTCAAGCGTCGCGGGGATTTCTGGATTACCTTGCTGGGCGAAGTGCCCCAGGCCACGTTGCAGCAATTTGCTTCTGCCATAGAATACAAGCCTTCCAAGTAATTCCTCGGCCCACCACGATATGAGCAATCTCTCGCTGCGCACCTATTCCGCGGCCGCGGCGTTTGCCGCATGCCTGCCGCTCGCGACCTACGCGGCTACAGCAACGGCGCCCGCGTCGACGCCAGCGCCGGTCGCGGTGCCGGGAGTGAACCTGCCAGACTTCACCACGCTCGTCGATAAAGTGGGTCCCTCGGTCGTCAATATTCGTACGACAACCCGCGTCAGCAGCAGTAATGATCTGCGAGGCTTGCCGCCCGGTATGGACGATGGCGACATGTCGGAGTTCTTCCGCCGTTTCTTTGGTATTCCGATGCCGGGCACCCCCGGGTCACCGCGCGGCGGTGGTGGAAGCGGCGGCGACCAGGGTAGCGACAAAGGCGGCAGCCCTGACAGTCCGGACAATTCGGAGCAGAGCAGCGGCGTGGGCTCGGGTTTCATCATGTCGGTCGATGGCTACGTAATGACCAATGCCCACGTGGTCGACGACGCGGACACCATCTACGTCACGCTCACGGACAAACGCGAATTTAAGGCGAAGCTGATTGGTGTCGATGAGCGCACGGACGTGGCGATCGTCAAGATCCAGGCGACCAGCTTGCCAGCCATCACCGTCGGCGATTCGAACAAGGTGCGTGTCGGCGAATGGGTGCTGGCAATCGGTTCGCCGTTCGGGCTCGACAACACGGTGACGGCGGGTATTGTCAGCGCGAAGGGTCGTGACACCGGTGACTACCTGCCTTTCATCCAGACTGACGTTGCGGTGAATCCGGGCAATTCCGGTGGTCCGCTGATCAACATGGCGGGCGAGGTGATTGGCATCAACTCGCAGATCTACAGCCGTACGGGCGGTTTCATGGGGATTTCGTTTGCGATTCCTATTGATGAAGCAATGCGCGTTGCCGATCAATTGAAGGCAATGGGCAAGGTCACGCGCGGACACATTGCGGTGGCGATCGGCGAGGTCACGAAGGAAGTGGCGGATTCGCTTGGGCTTCCGAAGGCTCAAGGTGCGCTGGTAAGTAGCGTGGAAGCGGGCGGTCCGGCCGACAAGGCCGGTATCCAGCCCGGCGACATCATTCTCAAGTACAACGGCCAAGACGTTTCCACGGCGACAGACCTGCCGCGCATGGTCGGTGACACGAAGCCGGGCACGAAGGCGACAATCACCTTGTGGCGCAAGGGCGAATCGCGCGATCTGCCGATCACCATCGCCGAAATGCAGCCGGACAAGGTCGCGAAGACCGAGGCCAAGAAGACGCCGCCGAAGCCGAGCGCGAGCAATACGCTCGGCATTGCGGTGAGCGACATTCCGGCTGACCAGAAGAAGGCGCTGAAACTCACCAACGGCGTGATGGTGGACGCGGTGGAAGGTCCGGCGGCGCGTGCCGGCTTCCAGAAGGGCGACATCATCCTGCGCATTGGCGATACGGACATCACGAGCGCGAAGCAATTCGACGCGATCACGCAAAACGTCGATCCGAGCAAGATGGTCGCGGTGCTGGTGCGTCGTGGGGACAATACACAGTTTGTGCCGTTGCGCCCGCGTGCGCCGGTGCAGAAATAAGCACAATGAGCGCGTTCAAGCTTTACGGGCACGCGTGGTGCCAAGACTTTGCGCGCCGGGCTTGAGCCGATTGCGGGAGAGTTCGGCGTGCCGATCGAGTGGATCGATATCGACGCTAATTCTTCGCTCGAAGCGTTATACGACGAACTCGTGCCCGTTCTGGTGCTGGATGGCGTGGAGTTATGCCATTACCGGCTGGATGAAACGCGTGTGCGCAGCGCGCTTTTAAGCACTGCCCTTAAGTCCCTGAACAATCGGACCTTTCCCGTAAAATCCGCCGTCAGCCCGTCTTTTCGGCTAAAATAGAAAGGTTTTTCACCCCCATTTTTCAAGGCGTGCTCCGCGTTTGTCTGGGCGCGCCTTTTTGCTTGATCGGCACTGAATGAATCATATTCGTAACTTCTCGATCATTGCGCACATCGACCACGGCAAGTCGACGCTCGCTGATCGCATCATCCAGTTGTGCGGCGGCTTGTCCGACCGCGAGATGGACGCGCAGGTGCTCGACTCCATGGATCTCGAGCGCGAACGCGGCATCACCATCAAGGCGCAAACTGCAGCACTGAGCTACAAAGCCCTGGACGGTCAGGTCTACAACCTGAATCTCATCGATACCCCGGGCCACGTCGACTTCTCGTACGAAGTCAGCCGCTCGCTGTCCGCCTGCGAAGGCGCGTTGCTCGTGGTCGACGCAAGCCAGGGCGTGGAAGCGCAAACCGTCGCCAATTGCTACATGGCGATCGAACTGGGCGTGGAAGTCGTGCCGGTGCTAAACAAGATCGATTTACCCGCGGCCGCCCCCGAGAACGCCATTTCGGAAATCGAAGACGTGATCGGCATTGATGCAACCGATGCTGCGCGTTGCAGCGCCAAGACGGGCCTCGGCGTGACCGACGTGCTCGAGGCGCTGATCGCCAAAGTGCTGCCCCCGAAAGGCGATCCGGACGCACCGCTGCAGGCGCTGATCATCGATTCATGGTTCGACAACTATGTCGGCGTGGTCATGCTCGTGCGTATCAAGAACGGCACGCTGCGCCCGAAGGACAAGATCAAGATGATGGCGTCCGGCGCGGTTTATCCGGTCGAACATCTCGGCGTGTTCGCGCCGAAATCCACAAATCTCGCGTCGTTGTCGGCGGGGCAGGTGGGTTTCATCATCGCGGGCATCAAGGAATTGCAGGCGGCGAAAGTTGGCGACACGGTTACCACCGTCGCGCGCCCGTCCGAAGTGCCGCTGCCAGGTTTCAAGGAAGTGAAGCCGCAGATGTTCGCGGGCTTGTATCCGGTCGAAGCAAACCAGTACGACGCACTGCGCGAATCGCTAGAAAAGTTGAAGCTCAACGACTCGTCGCTGCAATACGAGCCGGAAGTGTCGCAAGCACTCGGTTTCGGTTTCCGCTGCGGCTTTCTCGGTCTCTTGCATATGGAGATCGTGCAAGAGCGCCTCGAGCGCGAGTTCGACATGGACCTCATCACCACGGCGCCAACCGTAGTGTACGAAGTCCTGAAGCGCGACGGCGAGCTGATCCAGGTCGAGAATCCGGCCAAGATGCCGGAGCCTTCGTATATTGAAGAAGTGCGCGAGCCGATCATGACCGTGAACCTGTACATGCCGCAGAAGTATGTGGGCGCGGTGATCACGCTTTGCACGAACAAGCGGGGTTCGCGGATCGACATACTATATCACGGCCGTCAGGTCCAGCTCACTTACGAAATCCCGATGGCGGAAATCGTGCTGGATTTCTTCGACCGGCTGAAGTCCACGTCACGCGGTTATGCGTCCATGGACTACGAGTTCAAGGAGTATCGCGCGTCCGATGTGGTGAAGGTCGACATGCTGATCAATGGCGACAAGGTCGACGCGTTGTCGGTAATCGTGCACCGGTCGCAGAGCAAGCATCGGGGACGCGAAGTGGCGTCGAAGATGCGCGAACTGATTCCGCGGCAAATGTACGACGTGGCAATCCAGGCGACTATTGGCGCCAACATTATCGCGCGCGAGAACATTAAAACATTGCGTAAGAACGTTCTGGCAAAGTGCTACGGCGGCGATATCTCGCGAAAGAAAAAGCTTCTGGAAAAGCAGAAGGCCGGCAAGAAGCGCATGAAACAAGTCGGTTCGGTCGAGATTCCGCAAGAAGCTTTCCTCGCGATTCTTCGCGTCGAAGATTAATAAAGGAAACGATTGATGAATTTTGCGTTGATTCTTTTGGTGCTCGTCATCGTGACGGAGATTGCGTGGGTGTTCGACAAACTGGTGTTCGAGCCGCAACGGCGTCGGACAGCAGATGCAGCGGTAGCGGAATTCGATCAGCAGCAGGCTCGCCTTGAGCCCCGTTTCGTCGACGAACACGCGCCACAAACGCGTGCTCGCCTGCGCGATGAAAAGCTCCGCCAGCCGTGGTACCTGGAGTATTCGGCAAGCTTCTTTCCGGTGATCCTGGTAGTGTTCGTGGTGCGCTCGTTCGTGGTCGAACCATTCAAGATCCCGTCGGGGTCCATGGTGCCGACACTGCTGGTGGGTGACTTCATCCTCGTCAATAAATTCGAATATGGCCTGCGCCTGCCGATCAGCAATACCAAGCTGACCAACGGCACGCCGCTCAAGCGCGGTGACGTAGTGGTGTTCCGTTATCCGAAAGACGAGTCGGTGGATTACATCAAGCGTGTTATCGGCCTTCCCGGCGACACCGTTACGTATCAGGACAAGAAGCTGACCATCAACGGCAAGCCGGTTCCGGAAACGCCGCTGCCTGATTATTTCGATGACGAACGCATTGGTTATGCGAAGCAATTCGAAGAAGATCTCGACGGCCGCAAGAACGCGATTCTGAACAACGCGCAAGTGCCGCCGTTCGTGATTGGCGCCGACGACTTTCCGTTCCGCGACAACTGCAACTACAACGCTCAAGGCGTTATTTGCAAAGTACCGCCGGGCAACTATTTCATGATGGGCGACAACCGCGATAACAGCGCAGACAGCCGTTATTGGGGTTTCGTGCCTGACGCGAATATTGTCGGCCGCGCATTCTTTATCTGGATGAACTTCAGCAGTTTGAAACGCATTGGTGTGTTCCATTACACGCATCAGATGCGTATTTTTGAGCAGTCTCCAAGGCAGTAATTTCGTTCGACCACTACGCCGCGTCATCGCGGCGTCGTAGTTGTTATTGCAAGTCACTTCTGAGCCGCCCAAAAACAGCACGAAGAATCGCGACTAACGTGCGCTTGTCGTGCCATTTTCTTGCGGTTTTCCGGCCTTTCAGCCGGATTCGCCCCTCCCGGCGCCCGCGTTATACTCTGCGCATGCCCTCAACCCCGTTAGAAAGCCGGCTCCAATACGAATTTCGCAATGCGGAATTGCTGCGCCAGGCGATGACCCACCGCAGTCACAGTGCCACGCACAATGAACGACTCGAATTTCTCGGAGATTCCATTTTAAATTGCGTGGTAGCTGCGCTTTTGTTCCAAAGATTCGCAAAACTCGACGAAGGCGACCTTTCTCGCGTCCGCGCAAATCTCGTGAAGCAGCAGTCGCTTTATGAGATCGCACAGGCGCTGAATGTCTCCGAGGCGTTGCGGCTGGGCGAGGGCGAATTGCGCAGCGGCGGCTTCCGGCGCCCGTCCATACTGGCTGACACGCTCGAAGCCATCTTCGGAGCGGTCTTTCTCGACGGTGGGTTTGACGCTGCGCATCAGGTTATCAAGCGGCTCTACACGCCGATCCTCGACCACATCGATCCACGCACTATCGGTAAAGACGCGAAGACGCTGCTGCAGGAGTATCTGCAGGGCCACAAGATCGCACTGCCGACCTATACGGTCGTGGCCACGCACGGCGCGGCGCATAATCAGCAATTTGAAGTCGAATGTACGGTGCCGAAGCTCGAGGTGAAGGTCTCAGGTTCCGGTGCTAGTCGGCGCGCGGCTGAACAGGCTGCGGCAAAGAAGGTGCTCGATGAGCTGGCCTCTGCCGCGCCGGCCATGACGGCGAAGCCGAAGCGCAAGGGCGCACACGCGGCCAAGCAAGTGGAACTCGATCTGCGCGCATCGGACCGTCGTAAACGCGCACGTGCCAGCAGCATTAGCAATAACGCCGGGCATGGCAACAACACGCATAAAGATCCCGAATGTCCAGCCACCGCGCCATTCGCGGTGATTCGCGCATCGCATGTGGAACCGTCGGCGGGTACATCCGCCAGCACGGAGAAAACCGAGCAGACGACGATTCATCGGGCAAAGAAGACGGAGAAGGCCGAGAAAGCAGCGGCCGATGCGCCGGCGGCCCGAAGCGAAAGCGCGGACAAGCCATCGGTTGCACACGCCGAATCCCCGGTGGATAACGCTGTGCATAACCCGGTGGAAAAAAGCGCGGCGAAGGCAGATAGTACGGGTGAGAAGGCGGTCGCGAAACAAGCCGACAAGCCTGCTGCGAAAAGTGCCGAAGTGTCCGCTGTCGAGAAGCCCGCAGCCTCGGCGCGGCCGCGAGAAGACGTGCCTGCCGCGCATTCTGCAACGGCCCCGAAGGGTGCAGAGAGCTTTGCAGCAAAGATCGAGGCGCACCTGGAAGAAAGCGTCGATGCAACTGTCGTACGCACTGCCGACACTGGCCATTGACACAGGCTCAAAAACTCGCCGCTGAAGCTCGCAAGCTCTCGAACACCAGCATAATCCCGACGCCACGAATTCACCGAATCCGCAGCCGCACACATTATGAACGCTCCCACTCCCCCTGGTTTTCGCTGCGGCATGGTCGCGATCATTGGTCGACCGAACGTCGGCAAATCAACCTTGATGAACGCGCTTGTCGGGCAGAAAGTCAGCATCACGTCGCGCAAGGCGCAGACCACGCGTCACCGTATCACCGGCATTCACACGCTGGACGACGCGCAGTACATTTTCGTCGATACCCCGGGTTTCCAGACCAAGCATAGCGGCGCGCTGAACCGCGCGGTGACGTCGACGCTGACGGTCGTCGACGCCATTCTGTTCGTGATCGAAGCGGGCCGTTTCGGCCCCGACGACCAGAAGGTGCTCGACCTGATTCCGAATGACACGCCTTGCTTGCTGATCACAAACAAGCTCGACCACGTGAGCGATAAGGATTCGCTCTTCCCATTCATGCAGAAAATGAGCGCCCGGCACGACTTCAAGGAAATCGTGCCGACGACCGCGAAGCATCCCGACGACATCGCGCGTCTGATGACGGTGGTGAAGCCGTATCTGCCGGAGGGTTCGCCTATCTACGGTGAAGACGATCTCACCGATCACAGCGAGCGTTTTCTCGCCGCTGAAATCCTGCGTGAGAAAGTATTCCGCTGGACCGGCGACGAGTTGCCGTACACGAGCACGGTGCTTATCGATAAATGGGAAACCGAAGGCCGCCTGCGCCGCATTTTCGCGACGATCCTGGTCAAACGCGATACCCACAAGGCGATGATCATTGGCCAGAAGGGGGCGAAGCTGAAGCAGATCAGCACTGAAGCGCGTCTTGACATGGAAAAGCTCTTCGACGGCCCCGTGTATCTCGAGACCTTCATCAAGGTGAAGAGCGGCTGGGCGGACAACGAAGCGGGACTGCGCGCCTATGGGTACGAATGACGCGTAGATGACCCAGTCCTCCGACATAGACTCCGATCCGCTCGCCGACGATAACTTCAGCACCGACGAGCCTTCAGCGCCTGCGCCTAAAAGGCGCCGGACGGCGTCTGCGTCCGCGAACTCCGCCGCGCCTAAAGAGTCCAAAAAACCTAAAGCCCCGAAAAAACCGCCGCGCGCCGCGCCGCGTTCGGACTTTCGTATCGCCGAACAGCCGTCGTTCGTGCTGCACAGCTATCCGTACCGTGAGACCAGCCTGGTGCTGGACGTGTTTTCACGCGATCACGGTCGCGTCGCTCTAGTCGCCAAGGGCGCCAAGCGCCCCCACTCCGCGCTACGCGGCGTGCTGCAGACTTTCCAGCCGCTGGGGTTATCGTGGACGGGGAAGGGTGAAGTCCGCACCTTGACGCAGGCGGAATGGGTGGGCGGCATGTTGCCCCTCGCCGGCGACGCGTTGCTGTGCGGCTTCTACGTTAACGAATTGCTCGTGAAGTTCTGTGTTCGAGAAGACGCGCATCCCGCGCTGTTCAATCATTACGTGCTGACGTTGTCGCGTCTCGCGCATGGTGAACCCGCTCTACATGCACTACGTTCCTTCGAACGCGTGCTGCTGCGTGAAACCGGTTATGCAATGGCGTTGCATAAAACCATCACGCGCCAGCCGGTTCTGGCCGATCAGAAATACGTCTTCGATCCCGAACGCGGTGTGCGTGACGCATCGGATGGTGTACCGTCGCAATGGCCGGTGATCGCCGGCCAGACCCTTCTCGACATGGAGAAGGAAGAATACAGCCGCCCGCAGACGGTCGCGCAAAGCAAGACGCTGATGCGCTTTCTGCTGAACGTGTATCTTGGCGGCACGCCGCTCGCCACCCGTCAAATCCTGATCGACCTGCAAAATCTATGAGCTTCTTCCTTTCGTCGCCCGCTAACGTGATCGATCTTGGCGTCAATATTGATCACGTCGCCACGCTGCGCAACGCGCGCGGCACGCAGTACCCCGACCCGATCCGCGCCGCGCTGCAAGCCGAGGAAACTGGCGCCGACGCCATCACATTGCATTTACGGGAAGATCGCCGGCATATTGTCGATGCCGATGTCCACACGCTGCGTCCGCTATTGAAAACGCGGATGAACCTGGAATGCGCGGTGACGCAGGAAATGCTCGATATCGCGTGCGGCATGCGTCCACATGACGTGTGTCTTGTGCCCGAAAAGCGCCAGGAACTGACGACTGAAGGCGGGTTGGATGTTGTCGGGCAGTTCCAGGCAGTGAAAACCGCGTGCGAGCAATTGGCTCAGGCGGGAGCGCGGGTGTCGCTGTTTATCGACGCCGATGAAACACAGATCCGCGCGGCGCACGAAGCCGGCGCGCCGGTGATTGAATTGCATACCGGGTGTTATGCCGAAGCCCACGACGAAGCCGCCCGGCAGAAGGAGTATGAGCGCGTGGCACGCAGCGTCGATTTCGGCAATTCCCTGGGCTTGAAAGTGAACGCCGGACACGGCCTGCACTACACCAACGTCCAGCTGATCGCGGCGCTGGAAGGCATCGTGGAATTGAATATTGGCCATGCGATCGTCGCGCACGCCATCTTCGCCGGCTGGGACAATGCGGTGCGTGAGATGAAGGCGATCATGGTGGCGTCACGGCTTGCCGCCACCGCATCGCGATAACCGTTAAACGCTCATAACCCCAACTCAGGCCCAACGATGACGATCTATGGAATAGGTACGGATCTCGTTCAGGTAAGCCGTGTGGCGGGCGTGATGGAGCGCACGAAAGGGCGCTTCGCCGAGAAGGTGCTCGGGACCGAGGAGCTTCGCATTTACCACGCGCGAAACGCCCGCTCCGAAGTCCGCGGCCTCGCGTTTCTCGCGACGCGGTTCTCCGCGAAAGAAGCGTTTTCGAAAGCCATCGGACTTGGGATGCACTGGCCGATGACCTGGCGCGCGCTGCAAACGCTCAACGAGCCGAGCGGCAAGCCGAAGATTGTCGCGTCGGGAGAACTCGCCGACTGGATGGCGGTGCGCGGCATCACTGCACAGGTCACGATCACCGATGAACGCGACTACGCGGTGTCGTTTGTCATAGCAGAAACAAGCGCAAGCCCGGCACCACGCACAGCAACAAAACCCCCCTGACTTATTCGCTCCCAATTTGAACTCGTTAAAACGCATTCCCGGGCCGGTCATGCTTGACGTGGCCGGTACCACTCTCTCCGCGGACATTCGCCGTATCGACCATCCGATGACCGGCGGCATTATCCTCTTCGCACGGCATTTCCAGGATCGCGCGCAACTCGTCGCGCTGACCGACGCGATTCGCGAGGTTTGTGACGACATCCTGATTGCCGTCGATCACGAAGGCGGCCGCGTGCAGCGTTTCCGTACCGATGGCTTCACCGTTCTGCCCGCGACCGGGCAAGCTCGGCGAGCTGTGGGACCGTGACGTGTTGCTGGCAACGAAAACCGCGACCGTGTTCGATTATGTGCTCGCGGCAGAATTACGGGCATGTGGCGTCGACATGAGTTTTACGCTGTGCTCGACCTGGATTACGGGCACTCGAAAGTGATCGGTGATCGTGCTTGCACAGCGATCCGCGCGTGGTGACCCTGCTCGCCAAGACCACGGTCTTGCACTCGCCGGCATGGCCAATTGCGGCAAGCATTTTCCGGGGCACGGGTTTGCATTGGCGGATTCGCATGTGGCCATGCCGGTGGACGATCATTCGCTCGAGGACATCCTCGCCGCCGATACCAAACTGTACGACTGGCTGGGCATGTCCCTGGCGTCGGTGATCCCGGCGCACGTAATTTACCCGCAGGTCGATGAAAAGCCCGCGGGCTTTTCGCGAGTCTGACTGCAGGAGATCTTGCGCGGCAAGCTGGGTTTCAATGGCGCGATTTTCAGCGACACTCAGCGACACTTGTCGATGGAAGCTGCCCGAGCCGGCGGAACGCTGACGCAAGCTGCCACGGCAGCGCTCACGGCAGGTTGCGACATGGTGCTAATCTGCAATCAGTCGGACGAAGCGGAGGAAGGTGCTGGAGCGGCTTACGTTCGTGCAGACGAAGGCATCGCAGACCCGCTTGCGGCGGATGCGGCCACGAGGCCGCGCGTGGAGCAAGCAGGCAAACTCATGGAGCAGATGGAGTATCAGCAGGCGCGGGCGCTGGTAAAAAGCGCGCTGGGCTGAAGCGGTTTCCAGCGCTTTCTACCGCAGATAGCGCAGGCGAGCGCAGCCGTAAAAAAAGCCGCTGGTTCGAAAGAACGAGCGGCTTGTTTCAATCAACGTCTCATCACTCTAGCTTCATGCGCTGGAGCTTGTTGTAAAGCGTCTTCGGGCTGATCCCGAGCAGTGTTGCTGCGCGGTGCCGCGTGCCGCCCACGGCCTCCAGCGTCGCACGAATCAGCATGTCTTCGACATCGGCGAGCGCCGTGCCCACTGTCACCTGCATGCTGCTGCCGTTCAGTCCGCGTCCACCTGCACCGGCGTGTTCATCGGCGCACAAGGTTTCGATCACATCGCCCGATGCGTGATACGCACGGCGTACCCGCTCGCGCAGTTCGCGCACATTGCCGGGCCATTCTGTCACCAAACATTCGCGAATGAAATTCGGGCTCACGCGTTTGGGCGCGCCGCTCGTAATGCCACTCACGCGGTTCTCACGGTTCAGTTCGTCGACGAAATACTCGGCGAGCAACGCAATGTCGTCGCCCCGGTCGCGCAATGGCGGCAACGCCATCGACGATGCATTCAGGCGCAGGAACAGATCTTCGCGCAACTTGCCGTCGGCGACGGCGTCTTTCACCGGCGTGCGCGTCGCCGCGAGCAGGCGGAAGTCCGTCACGATCTTGTTGCTGCCGCCCACGCGCATGAAGTTCTGCGAATCGAGCGCGCGCAGCAGCGCTTCTTGCTGCGGGATCGGCAATGCGTCGATCTGATCGAGGAGCAGCGTCCCGCCGCCAGCTTGCTCGAGCAAGCCGGGTTCGCGGTTTTCTGGGCCAGCAAACGCGTCGCGCTCGTGGCCGAACATCAGGCTTTCCATCGACCGGTTGCTGGTTTCGTTGGCCGCAGCGCAATTGAATGAAACGAACGGGCCTTTGCGACGCCGACTCATCTCATGCAGTGTGCGCGCCGCGACTTTTTTGCCGGTGCCGATTTCGCCGCAGATCAACACGACCGCCTCGGTGGGCGCGGTGTGTTCGATCAGGTCGTACACATGCTGGATCGCACCGCTGCGGCCGAGCAACCCGCCGAAATGCCCCAGTTCGCGGAGCGTGGTGCGCAACGCCCGCACTTCCTCTGTCAATTCGTACGGGCGCGGAATACGGGCGAGCAAGCTGCGCAAGCGCGGAATGTTGACCGGCTTCAACAGGTAATCCCAGATTCCTTGCCGCAAGCCTTCGATAGCGCTCTCCACTGTTGCGTTACCCGTCATCACAATCACAGGCAGTGCACCGCCAGGCGGTTGCGCCGGCAAGTTGTGCAGCAGGTCGAGACCACTGCCGTCGGGCAGGTTCAGGTCGACCAGCACGACGTCCGGGATGAAGCGCGTAAGCGCTGAGCGCGCTTCGGCGAGCGTCGTCGCGGTATCGACGGAAAAACCGTCGGTCGTGAGGATGGCGGAGAAGCCGGAAAGGCTGTTGGGATCGTCTTCGACAATCAAAGCGTGTGGCATGGCGGACACAACGTATTAAATGGTCTGAAATGCGTTCCGTGCCGGTCGCCTCTAACGGCCAAATCCAGCGGCGGACGCCTCGATGTCGGGCAACGTCGGCGTGGGCCGCTGGCAGGATGACGTCATAGTGTCAGTTTCCGCTCTAGCTTCCAGCCCTTGCCCGACGCTGCGGGGTCTTCGTCCTGCGCTTCCTGCAGTTTTCCTGAAGCAGCCGGTTCTTTCGGGCACGACGTGTGCCCGACACGGTCGTTCAGCGTTTTCAGCGTGCTATTGCGGCTTCACCTGCAGTTCGTTCTTGACCGACTGCACGCCTTCTACGCCATGTGCGACCGACACCGCTTTTTGAATCTGTTCCGGCGAATTCACAAAGCCCGCCGCACTTCACCCGATACGTCGTCACACTGACCGCCAGCGACTTCAGACCCGGATCCAGCAATGCTGCTTTCACCTTAGCGGTCAGCGCGGAGTCGGTGGTGTATTCACCAGCCGATTCATGCGATGGTGTCGACGAACATCAGGGAGTGATCGCTACCACCGGTACGGCACATGAAAGAGCAAGACGGGCGAGAGCGGTTTTTGTGATAGGCATAGTCGCGTGTTGTTGGAAAATTCGACGCCATTACAGCGCAGCCACAACTATCACAGCAGGTTTCATGCCATTAGCGTGTTTAAGAAAAATCAAAGTCTTAGCACTCAACATCGCATTCCATGCAATGGAACACCAGGAAATTTCGGGAAACGGTCCGGTAAAGTTTGCCTGAATTGGCAATAATGTTCAGCAAAGAAAAAAAGCGCCCTTCGTGGCGCTTTTTCTCTTACCTTGAGCACACGAGCCGGCGTTGCAGCCGGCCGACCGAAGCCTTAAGCGCGGCTGCGATACTCGTTGGTACGCGTATCGATTTCGATCTTGTCGCCAATACCGCAGAACAGCGGTACTTGCAGTTCGAAACCCGTCGCGAGCTTGGCGGTTTTCAGGACCTTGCCCGACGACGTGTCACCCTTCACAGCCGGTTCCGTATAGATGATTTCGCGAACCAGCGTGGTCGGCAGTTCCACCGAGATGGCTTTCTCGTTGTAGAACACCACTTCGCACGGCATGCCGTCTGCGAGGTAGTGCAGGGCGTCGCCCATCATGTCGGCTTCGACTTCGAACTGGTTGTAGTCGGCGTCCATGAACACGTACATGGGGTCGGCAAAGTACGAGTACGTCACTTCCTTGCAGTCGAGCTGGACGACGTGGAACTTGTCGTCCGCCTTGTACACCGATTCCATGTTGCCGGTGGACAGCAGGTTACGGAACTTCATCTTCACGACCGCGGAATTGCGGCCGGATTTGTTGTACTCGGCCTTCAGCACGACCATGGCATCGCTGCCGATCATCACGACGTTGCCGACGCGGAGTTCTTGTGCGGTTTTCATATTAAAAAAACTGTCCTGTACGAAAATGTGAGCCTGATCGCTGCAGTGTCGACGGTCGGCTCATGGTCAAGGACGAGATCCCCAATCCGGGCGATGGCCCGTTTGTGCTCGCTTAGCTTGAGGCCGCTTCACTGGCTATTCTGACTATTCCCACCGTGCTTATTCTTATTCCACTGTGCGCGCTGTGGAATTCGTCCGGAACTGATGGCGTCCCGAATGGCAAGCCCGTCGGATAACTTATTATTTTAACTGAGTTTTCGCGAATTCCGCCAGATTTCCAGCCAGATCCACAACACCTGCCAGTTCCTCTGCCCAATTGGTGGCACGCCGTTCCAGCAGCGCGCGGTTTTGCCAGAGATCTTCCCAGTCCGGGGTGCCGCCGTTCCACGCATGCCAGAAGCGTTCGAGCGAGGCCCGCGCTCCGGCGGGCAGGCCATTCGCGTAGTGTGCGAGCGCGGCGTCGAGTTTCGGCAGATGGGCGTCGTCGCTTTGCGGGTAGATGTGCCAGACGAACGGCTTTTGCGCCCATTGCGCCCGCACAAACGAATCCTCGCCGCGCACGAAATTCAGATCCGCGGCCCAGAGCAGGGAATCGAAGAGCGGCTGCTCGACAAAACCCAGCGCGTAAGCCTTCAGTGACCCGCTTTTCGCCTTCGTTCCGGCAAGAAAGTCCGGCAGGCTGAAAAACCGTGCCACCGCCCCGGAAATGCGCCCCTCCGGCACAAGGAGCGCGATCGGCATGGCAGAGTCGCGCCATTGTTCGAGCAGCGTGTTGATGGCCGGATTCTCGTACGCGAACATCGAAATGACAGTTGTGCCGGGCGGCGGCGCAGCCGTGCCAACACGTGTGTGCCACCAGGCATCGCGATCAAACGCCTCACGCTCGGCATCAAGCGCGCTCTCTTTCAGCACACCGCCGGTGCCCGGCCCCAAGCCGGGGAAAAAGAACGTCTTGTCGAGCGCGTAGCGCGGATGCGGCGAGGGCCGCAGATGAAAATCCGCGACCCAGTCCTCCGCGCTCAGATACTCGAGATTCAGCCACACGGGCTTCTGCTCGCGGCAGGCCATTGCGTTCACGTATACCGCCGGTAATTCACAGCCGAACGCCTCGATCACGATATCGGCGATCTGTATCTGTAGCGTATCGCCCGCGTGCGACGGCGCGTGCCAGTGTTCGATCACGACACCCGCCGCGCTCTGGCGGTTGAGCGCAGGATCGACGGCGGGGCAGAGCGCATGAAAGGCCTTGAGATCGTCGACGAACAGCCGCACCTGCCAGTCATGTTCGCTGACCAGTTGGCGCGCAAGCCGCCAGCAGACGCCGATGTCGCCGAAATTGTCGATGACCGCGCAGAAAATGTCACACGCGATGTTGCTGGCCGGAGCGCCGGTGTCGACGCTGGCGTAGCCGGAAGCAGGCAATTGTTCCAATAAAGACGGCATGAGCAATAAACCGCTAATGAATGGTGGACAACGGATTGAACTAAAGATGATTGAACTAAACTGGCGTTTTTAAGGATAACGATTCGCGCGGCGCGCGGCGTTACGGTTGCGTTACGGACTTGCCTGGGCGAGAGTGCTTCGGTCGCGCCCTGCTGGTTTTCCCGCGTAATCCGGTGCTGCTGAAAACCAATAAAATCATTTCGCTGTTTCCAAGCTGCGCGGTCCCCGCCATCATCCCTGCATGACAGACTCCGACGTTTTCGACCCCCCAAAAAGCCTGGCTCAGTTGCCGCACTTGCCGGGCGTGTACCGCTATTACGACGAGCAGGGCAACGTGCTCTACGTCGGCAAGGCGCGCGACCTGAGAAAACGCGTGTCGAGCTATTTTACGAAGACACTGCTTTCTCCGCGCATCGCAATGATGGTCACGCGTATTCGCAAAATTGAAACCACGGTCACGCGGTCCGAAGCCGAAGCGCTGCTGCTCGAGAATAATCTGATCAAGGCGCTCGCGCCGCGCTACAATATTTTGTTTCGCGACGACAAGTCGTATCCGTATCTGAAGCTCACCGGCCACAAATTTCCGCGCATGGCGTATTATCGCGGCGGCGTGGACAAGAAGAACCAGTACTTTGGCCCGTTCCCGAGCGCGTGGGCTGTGCGCGAGAGCATCCAGATCTTGCAGCGCGTTTTCCAGTTGCGCACCTGCGAGGATTCCGTCTTCAACAATCGCACACGGCCTTGCCTGCTGCATCAGATCGGACGCTGCACCGGGCCGTGTGTCGGGCTGATCAACGAGAAAGATTACGCACGCGATGTGTCGAACGCATCACGGTTCCTGCTCGGACGCCAGGGCGAAGTGATGAAGGAGCTCGAGCAGAAGATGCACATGTGCGCCGCCGATCTCAAGTTTGAGCAGGCCGCGGCCGTGCGTAACCAGATGAGCTCGCTGTCCACCCTGCTGCATCAGCAGGCAATCGAGGTGGGCGGCGATAACGACGTCGATATTCTCGCGGTCGTCGCGCTGGGTGGCAAGGTGTGCGTGAATCTCGCGATGGTGCGCGGCGGCCGGCATCTCGGCGACAAAGCCTATTTCCCGACGCACGTGGAAGCGGCGCTAGCAATAGAAAACGCAATGCCGGAAGAGCTTGCCGGCGATGACTTCGTGGACGGCGTGGCGAATATCGTCATCGAAGAAGTCGATGCGCCGGCCAACGAAATCGCGCTGCCCGCCGGCGCGCTCGCGGCGCGCGAGCAAGTGTTCGAAGCCCACGCTACTACAGATGCAATGCAGGAGGAGATCGCTGAAACCGGAGCCGTGCCGCTGGATGACGCGACGGAATCGGAACGTCAGGGCGCGCTCGAAGCCGAAGTGCTGGAGGCGTTCATCGCCCAGCATTACATCGGCAATCGTGTGCCGCCAGTGCTGGTGGTGAGCCACGCACCGACGAACCGCGAGCTCGTCGACCTGCTGATCGAACAGGCGGGGCACAAGGTCGTGGTGCTGCGCCAGCCGCAGGGACAAAAGCGCGCGTGGCTCTCAATGGCCGAATCGAATGCGAAGCTCGCGCTCGCGCGCTTGTTGTCCGAACAGGGTTTGCAGCAGGCCCGCACGCGTTCTCTCGCGGACACGCTGAGCCTCGAAATGGACGACCTCGCGCAATTGCGGATCGAATGTTTCGACATCAGCCACACGATGGGCGAGGCAACGCAAGCATCGTGCGTGGTGTATCACCATCACAAGATGCGGTCGGCCGAATACCGGCGCTACAACATCACCGGCATCACCCCCGGTGACGATTACGCCGCCATGCGTCAGGTCCTCACGCGCCGCTACGAGAAGATGTTGGCGCAGGCCGCCACGCGAGCCGCCGATGACCCGCCGCAGGAAGCGGTGGAGTTGGATGCCGAAACGCAAACTGAACCTGGATCCGTTGGTCCCGCCGAAGCCGATGTCGCCGAACCGGTTCCATCGGGCGGTCGTTTGCCGAATATCGTGTTGATCGATGGCGGCAAGGGCCAGGTCGAGATCGCGCGACAAGTGTTCGCAGAACTTGGACTCGACCAGGGCATGCTGCTCGGCGTGGCAAAGGGGGAAGGGCGCAAGGTGGGACTCGAGACCCTGATTTTCGCCGATAGCCGCACACCGCTCGAACTCGGCAAGGAGAGCGCAGCGCAGATGCTTGTCGCGCATCTGCGCGACGAGGCGCACCGTTTTGCGATTACCGGCATGCGTGCGAAACGGGCGAAGACGCGGCAGACATCGCGGCTCGAGGAACTGGAGGGCATTGGTGCGAAACGGCGTCAGCGGTTGTTGTCGCGCTTTGGCGGGTTGCGCGGGGTGCAGACGGCGAGCGTGGAGGATCTGGCGAGCGTCGAGGGAATTTCGCAGGCGCTGGCCGAGCAGATCTACCGGCAGTTGCATTGAGCGCAACGTCCGGCCGCCCGGCCCGTCGGCTTGTGACATATAGGGCGACGCGGCACAATAGCACCTCTCTATAAGAGTCACGCCCATGCCGTTTAATTTTCCGATTTTCCTGACGTGGCTGCGAATTGTGCTGATTCCGCTCGTCGTGGGCGTCTTCTATTTGCCGGACATGATGATGAGCCCGGACCATCGCAACCAGCTTGCAATGGTCATTTTCGTGCTGGTCGCGCTGACCGACTGGTTCGACGGCTACCTCGCGCGCAAGCTCAATCAGACATCGGCATTCGGCGCGTTTCTCGATCCCGTCGCGGACAAGCTCATGGTTACCGCCGCGCTGCTCGTGCTCGTGCAACTGATGCGGCTGAACGCCGTGATTGCGTTGATTATCGTTGGACGTGAGATCACAATTTCGGCGTTGCGGGAATGGATGGCGCAGATCGGGGCATCGAAGAGCGTAGCGGTGAATTCGCTCGGCAAGTTCAAGACCGTCTGCCAGATGGTCGCTATCCCCATGCTACTGTTCTACGGACCGTTGAGGATTGCGGGGACGTTGGTGATCGATACGCGGGTGTGGGGGCTTTGGCTGATCTACGTCGCGGCGTTTCTCACGGTCTGGTCAATGCTCTATTACATGAAACTCGCATGGCCGCAGATTTGCGAGCGTGGCGGCATGCTTTGATTCAGCGTGGAGGGCGCTTAAAAGTGATGGGGCACATACAAAAGCTCTTGACACTAAAGTTGGGCTTCTCCATAATTCCATCCTTGTTGGGGGGGGTGAACGCAAAACAACGACAACGCGAAGCCTGATGAAGTACAAAAGCAGTAAATTGGCAAAAGAAGTCCGCAAGATGCGGGAGTAGCTCAGCTGGTAGAGCGCAACCTTGCCAAGGTTGAGGTCGCGAGTTCGAGCCTCGTCTCCCGCTCCAAAAAAAGGAAGCCAAGCTTCCCCTTTTTGTTCGGTGGACCAGCTCAACAGGTTGTTTTGGGTTGGGTTTGCCAGGCACCGATTGCCTGCTCACGTAGTTCCGGTAGTCCCCGCCTCTGGCGCGATAGCAAAGCGGTCATGCAGCGGCCTGCAAAGCCGTTTAGGCCGGTTCGACTCCGGCTCGCGCCTCCAGAGATTCAAAGAAAAAGCCCTGACAAGTTAGGGCTTTTTCTTTGTCCGCGGCATATCGAAAACCACTTACGCCCAGTTATATTCTCAGCGCCCGCGCACCGCATCAGCGAGCATCCTCCACGGGCTGTTGGCTCGCTTGCGCGCGGCCCAGCGATGATCAGGCAGTGCGACTGCAAGCCACTGCTCGCTATGCCCCACGAAGCGCCGGACGTGGAAGCGATGCGGTGCCTCAAAGAGATCAGGATAGCGCGTCGATAATCTTCGACCATCGCGGCTTCCTGATAGTAGGTCTCCATCCAACTTCCGCGACGCTGCACCCAGCTCTGCGCGTAGCGCCCGATCCCACAGCAGTTCACGAAGCGGACCTTCGGCTTCCTCCAGCCGTACATCGCATCGATCCACGGCAATTCAAGAGCGCCTGTCACGGCCCTGAGTTGCGACTGAACACGATTGTCCAGATGGCCGAACGTTGGTTTTCCCTGCGATAACGCCTCCAACCCGCAGTGATAATTCCCGGTCACGCATTCGTCGATAGCAATCGCCGCTTACTGCTTGGCCCGCAAACACGCGTCATGCGGTGTGTCGACAATTAGCTGAAGCTTGCATAAGCCCTTGCGCTCCAGTTTGCGCAGCAGCTTGAGGTCTGTGAAACGCCCTTGGTTTCCCAGCGAGTTCTCCAGGCAGATGACCGGCCGCTTGGTGAAAACGTGATGATCGGTATACCGTCGGCATCCACATTGGTAGCGCTATTCGGCGCAGGCAAGTAGCGGGGATCGTTCGGCGTATTAGCGGCGGTGCAAATCCGCCACTAAACGACGGCGTTGGGTCGAATAGAAGCGAAGCGACCGGGGGAGGGGCCGTTGCTGCTAGCCCGTGGGGAGTGTCGGGCTGCT
>CALNPU010000007.1 GCA_940588625.1 uncultured Caballeronia sp. | reverse complement strand
AATCGAAAACCTGCAACCTCCGATGCGACCGATTTCGTTATTCCCGTGTCCACGCGTTTTGATACTGTCTGGAACATCACGTAACGAAGACGCCGAACATGGACGCGCTCGCGGCCCGTGGCGTGGTGTCCGATTCGGCGCATTGCGTGAGTCCGCTGTGCGCACCGTCGCGCTTTTCGTTCTTGTGCAAGCTGCCCTCGGCAATAGGCACCTACGATAACGCCGCTGGATTTCCCTCTCAAACATTAACGTTCGCGCATTACTGCGCGCGGAGGGGTATCGGACGATTCTCTCGGGGAAGATGCACTTTTGCGGTCCGGACCAATTGCACGGTTTCGAGGAGCGCCTGACCACTGACATCTATCCGGCGGATTTCGGCTGGACGCCGAACTGGGACGACTTTGAGACTGGTATCACAACATGAGTTCCGTGATCGACGCGGGGCCGTGCGTGCGCACGAATCAACTCGATTTCGACGATGAAGTGACCTACACCACGCGTCAGAAGTTATTCGATATAGCGCGTGAGCGGCAAGCCGGGAAGGACGAGTGGCCGTTTTGCGTGGTGGCGTCGCTTACGCACCCGCACGATCCTTACGCGATTCCGCAGAAATACTGGGACATGTACCGGGGCGAAGACATCCAGATGCCTGCGTACTGCGACACGCTGGATGCTGCCGACCCGCATTCGAAGCGCCTGCGTTAAGTGTGCGAGACGAACAAGACGCCGCCGACCGACCAGCAGATCCGCAACGCTCGCCATGCGTATTACGGCGCGATTTCTTACGTCGACGCACAGTTCGGCGCAATCATCGAAGCGCTGGATCAGGCGGGACTGGCCGACGACACCATTGTGATAGTGACGTCCGATCATGGCGAGATGCTGGGCGAACGCGGCCTCTGGTACAAGATGACGTTCTTCGAAGGCGGCTGCCGAGTGCCGCTGATCGTGCACGCGCCGGGACAATTCGAGGCGGCGTATGTGAGTGCTTTCGTCTCGCATCTCGACTTGCTGCTGACGCTTGTGGAGCTGGGCCATGGCCAGCCGCGACCCGCATGGCCCGATTCGCTCGATGGCCGGAGTCTCGTGCCGCATCTGCGCGGCGAGGCGCAGGCACATGATGAAGCCATCGGCGAGTACCTTGCCGAAGGTGCGATTGCGCCGATCGTGATGTTGCGCTGCGGGGAGTTCAAGTTCATCCATACGCCCTCGGATCCCGACCAGCTCTTCAACGTCACCGCTGATCCGCTGGAGCGCACCAACCTTGCGACGCTGCCAGAACATGCGGCGAGGGTCGCAGCGTTCCGTGAGGAAATCGTCGGGCGCTGGGACCTCGACGCGCTGCGCGAAGAAGTCGTGCAAAGCCAGCGGCGCCGGCAATTCCACTTCGAAGTGACCACGCAAGGGGTGATCGAATCATGGCTGGCAACCGTCGGTAGATGCCAGCCAACGTTATATGCGCAATCCATTGACCTCGACACGCTCGAAGCCATGGTACGGCAGTCGCCACCGAGCCCGAAAGCTGCCTGCAGGTCAAGATGGCGGACCCGGGCTGGACCGATCGACGCCACCAACGCCATAGCCGGTGTCGTGCTGAAGGCGCTTGGCTATAAGCAGAGCGTCTCGAACCTTTCAGTGCCGATTACGTACCAGGGTTTGAAGAAAGGCCAGGTCGACGCGTTCCTGGGTAACTGGATGCCCGCGCAAGGGCCTCTGGTCAAGCAGTTCGTCGATGAGAAGTTGATCGACGTGGTGCACTCGAACCTGACCAACGCGAAGTTCACGCTGGCCGTGCCGGACTACGTGGCGGCTGCCGGCGTGCACTCATTCGCCGACTTGCAGAAGAACGCTGACAAGTTCGACGACAAGATCTACGGCATTGAACCAGGCGCGCCGGCAAATCAGAACATCAAGAAGATGCTCGATGAAAAGGCTTTCGGACTGAATGGCTGGAAGCTGGTGGAGTCGAGCGAGACCAGCATGCTGACTCAGGTCGAACGCTCAGTGCGAGACAAGAAATGGATCGTGTTCCTTGCATGGGAACCGCACCTGACGAACACGAAGTTTCATCTCACCTACCTCGATGGCGGCGATAAATACTTTGGCCCAAACTTCGGCGGTGCGACGGTCAATACGGTCTCGCGGGCTGGCTACGCGAATGAATTCCCGAACGTGGGACGTCTTTTCAAGCAGATGACATTTAACGTCGACCTGGAGGACGGCATCATCATCGACGTCCTTCAAAACAAGACCAACGTGGATACCGCTGCTGCAGCGCTCAAGCGCAACCCGGGCCTGGTGAAGGGCTGGCTTGACGGCATTACCACAACTACGGGCGCAAATGGGTGGCAAGCGGTGCAAACAGCGCTTGGTTCCAAATAACAACGGCGAGTCGCAACTGGACAGATTTGCGTCGCAAAAGGTCGAGCCCCACTAAATACGGCCTCTTACTTTTGCAAGGCGCACGCGCCTGAAGCTCGGTGCATGCACCCGAATCCGATGTGACAGATCACTGTAGTACGCCGGTCTCTGCAATAAAAACTCGAGCGGGCAGCATTGCGCGATGTCAACCCATCGCCGGAGCAGCGCGGACCTCGCTTCGTCCAACGAAACGTGCAAACGGGTATCAGGGAGAATCAACGATGAGGAAGCGAAATGCCGTAAAGCTGGCGGCCCTGGCGTTGAGCGCAGGAGCCGTCTCCGCACCTGCTTTGGTTCACGCGCAAAGCAGCGTGACGCTGTACGGTATCTTCGACGCCGGCATTACTTACGTCAACAATACGGGTGGCTCGCACGTCGTCAAATTTGACGACGGCGTCTCTTACGGTAACCGGTTCAGCTTCAAGGGCACGGAAGACCTGGGCAGCGGATTGAAGGCGATCTTCGTGCTCGAGTCCGGCTTCCATCTGGTTAACGGTACGCTTGCCCAGGGCGGCACGGAGTTCGGCCGTCAGGCGTATGTGGGCTTGAACCAGTAGGGGCACGATCTCGGCGGGTAACAAGCTCGACCTGACGAACGAGTTCATGGAGGGTTATAACATCTCCTTGTTCGGCAGCGGCTACGCGATCCACCAGGGCGACTTCGACCGCATGAACGGCGACCGCTTGCCGAACTCGATCAAGTACGTGTCGCCGCGATATCAGCGGCCTGACGTTCGGCGGCCTCTATTTGTTCGGTAACGTTGCGGGTGACGTCCACGATACGCGCACGGCGACTTCACGATCAGCATGGTGGTCACGCGCCTGAACAATCCCGAACGGTATCTACGTATTCGACCCATACGCGATGATTAGCACGAAGACCTTCCTGGGCCAGACCGTCGCAACCGTGAACCCGACAACGGGCGCCGTGACCGACCTGTTCAGCAGCACCGCGTTCAACGTCGACAGCCAGATGACTTACGGAATTGGATCATCGTATGCGTTTGGCAACCTGATGCTGTTGGGCAACTACACCTACACCACGATCAAGGGCTACGGACAGTCGTCGCACATGCACGTGGGTGAAGGCGACGCGTCGTATAACTTCACGCCTGCGTTGATCCTGTATGGCGGTTACCAGTTCACGGCGTTCGAAGGACACAAGTGGAACATGGGCTCACTCGGGCTGCATTACCTGTTATCCAAGCGTACCGATATCTACGTGTCGGGCGACTACCTCAAGGCATCGAATGGTGTGAACGCGGTGATCGGCTGTAGCTTTACGCCGTCGACGTCGAGCACCCAAAGTGATGTTCGCATTGGTATGCGGCACTCGTTCTAAGCGTTATCAGTTTGTTTCAGCTGGTCGCGACGATATCCTCAACGGATGCCGTCGCGCGTGGCGAACTGCGATCCTGGCACGGGCTTGTTGAGCCGAAGCGCGTGCGGTAGGTGCGTGAAAAGTGCGAGGGTGATTCGAAGCCGCATGCCACGCAGACCGTGGTAATGGACATGTCAGTTTGTTGTAGTAATTCTCGGGCGCGTGTAAGGCGCAGTCCGAGATAGAAGTGGGTGGGTATGTCCTTCATCGCCGAGCAGAACAGGCGTTCCAATTGACGCCGCGTCACGCCGATTTCCTCTGCCAGTGCATCTGGCGACAGAGGATCCTCCATGTGTTGTTCCATCACGCCGATCATCTGGATCAGCTTGCGATTGTGGATGCCGTAGCGCGCTGCGATCTGCATGCGCTGGTGGTCCGAGCGTTGCCGGATGCGGCCGAGCACGAATTGCTCCGAGACCTGGGCGGCGAGTTCGGCGCCGTGGCGGCGCCCGATCAGGTCGAGCATGAGGTCGATGGAGGCCGTGCCACCGGCGCACGTGATGCGTCGCGCGTCGATTTCGAATAGCTCCTGGCTGACCGCGAGTGACGGATAGCGCTCCTGGAACGCCGATGCTGCTTCCCAGTGCAGTGTCACGCGCTCGTGCTGGAGCAGACCGACTTCGGCTAGTACGAGACTTCCTGTATCAATACCGCCTAGCGTCGCACCTTGGCGATCCATCCGCCGAAGCCAGTCGCCCAATTCGCGTGTGTAGCGGCTTAGTGGGTTAAAGCCAGCGACGACGATGACGTTGGTGGCTGAGTGGGCGTCGGTCAGGGCGCTTTCCGCGTTGAGCGAGATGCCGTTGCTGGCGCAGACCGGGCCGCCGTCGAGGCTCAGGAAGGATGTGCCAGCGGTAGAGCGCACCACGGAAGCGGTTGGCGACGCGTAGTGGCTCGATTGCTGACATGAAGCCGATGGACGAGAACTCGGGCAGCAGCAGGAAGTGGAAGTTTTCCCTCGGTGGCGGGCATTGCACGGTGGGGGAGGCGATTGGCAATCGGACTAGCAAGCTAACAAGCGGAAATTACCGGCGCAATGGGGCCAAATCCTTAGTTTTTCGTTCGCACTTGATCCGGACCGATACTCCATCAACTGCGAACGAAAAAACGTCGCTAACAGTCAATTCCCAGTCGCAACCGGTTGCTTCCCCACGATTATGCGGCGTTACTTTTTTTACGCACGGTCGGACATATCCGAACGCGTCTGTCCCTCACGGGAAATTACTGGAACAGGAAGCCGTGACATCACTCCCGACAACGAAAAAGCTTCTCGCCTGTCTATTTCTCGCGTTGACTTCCCTCGGCGCATCCGCGCAAAGCAAGGAAGACGCAAGCTGCCGCACCGTTCGATTCGTCGATATCGGCTGGACCGACATCACCTCGACCACGGTGCTCGCATCAGTCGTATTCTAGGGCCTCGGCTACGACCCCAAGATCACCCACAGGCCTCGGTGCTCATCTCACTCGCCGGCCTGAAGACAAAGCAGATCGACGTCTCGCTGGGCTACTGGTGGCCCGTGCAGGAAAAGGCCGTCCAGCCTTTCCTGAACGCCAAGCAGATCGAAAACTCGACCCGCCGAATCTCTCGGGCGCCAAAGCAACGCTCGCCATGCCCAGCTATGAATACGCCGCCGGCCTGAAGACCTTCCAGGACATCGCGAAGCACAAGGACGAGCTGGACGGCATCGAGCCGGGCAGCAGCGCAAACGCCCAGATCCAGAAGATGACCGATACCAACCAGTTCGGCCTGGGCGGTTTCAAGCTGGTGCAATCGAGTGAAGCCGGCATGCTGGTCACGGTTGATCGCGCCGTGCGCGACAAGAAGTGGGTCGTGTTCCTCGGCTAGGAACCGCATCCGATGAACATCCAGATCAAGATGAATTACTTCTCTGGCGGCGACGCGGTGTTCGGTCCGAACTACGGCGAAGCACGCGTCTATACGCTGACCAGCCCCGACTTCCTGACGCGCTGCCCGAACGCCGGCAAGCTGATTTCGAATCTGCGGTTCACCACGCAACTGGAGAATCGATTGATGATCCCGGTCATGGCCAAGGAGTGCCCTGCCGATGCAGCCAAGGATTACCTGAAGAAAAATCTCCAGGTGCTGGATGCGTGGCTTGCGAGCGTAAAGACCGTTGACGGCAAGGACGGCCTGCCGGCAGTGAAGCAATATCTTGGCCTTCGAAAGGACGACGCAACATGACCTATGAAGTGATCGTGACTTGCGCGGTAACAGGCGCAGGAGACACCACGAGCAAACACCTGGTCATCCCGGTAACGCCCAGGCAGATCGCGGAGGCGGCCATCAAGGCCGAGCGAGCAGGCGCGTTGCGCATTGCCACGTCCGCGATCCGCGCACGGGCCGCGGCAGCCGCGACCCGGCGTTGTACCGCGAGGTGGTGGACCGCATCCGTTCATCAGATGTGGACGTGATCATCAACCTGACGGCGGGCATGGGCGGCGACCTGGAAATTGGCGCAGGCGAAGCGCCGATGCAGTTCGGCGCGGGCACCGACCTGGTCGGTGGCCTGACGCGGTTCGCACACGCGGAAGAGTTGCTGCCGGAGATCTGCACGCTGGATTGCGGCACGCTGAATTTCGGCGATGGCGACACGATCTACGTATCCACCCCCGCGCAACTTCGGGCAGGCGCGAAGCGGATACAAAAGCTGGGTGCGAAACCGGAACTCGGGATCTTCGATACAGGACATCTATGGTTCGCGAAGCAGATGCAAAAGGAGGGCTTGCTAGATGACGCTCCCTTGTTCCAACTATGCATGGGTATCCCCTGGGGCGCTCCGGCGGACGTAGGCACGTTCAAGTCGATGGTCGACAACATGCCAGCCGGCGCGCAATGGGCGGGGTTCGGGATCGGCCGCATGCAGATGCCGATGGGTCGCCCAGGCGATGTTATTAGTCGGTCATGTACGCTTGGGTCTTGAAGACAACCTGTAGTATCTAGACCGTGGCGTGCACGCGAGCAATGGGACGCTGGTTCAGCGGGCGGTAGAGATCATCGAGCGTCTGGGCGGTCGTGCGTTGACACCGGCAGAGGGCAGAAAGAAGCTGAACTTGCCGGCACGCGGCGAGCGTTTGCTGGACCGCCGCAAGATCGAGCAATTCGCGTAAGAGCAGGGCAGATGCAAGCCTGAAACCCTCCGACGCAGACCGTGCGAAAGCGCGAATCTCAGGTTCAAGGCAAGCATAAGACACTAAAGCATCAAAGCAAGTAGAAAACCAAATTAATAAAGAATCCAGTATATGCAAGTCAAGACGTTTGCTGCGTTGGGCGTAGGAATAATTGGAAGCGGCTGGGTATCGCGAGCACTAGCGCATGGACTTGACATGGTAGCGTGGGACCCGGCACCGGGCGCCGAGCAGCAGCTTCGGGCGCGCTTGAACGAGTGGGACTGGCCGAGGGCGCATCGAAGGAAAGACTGCGCTTCGTTGCAACTATCGAGGAGTGCGTCGCCGACGCCGACTTCATTCAGGAGAACGCTCCAGAGCGCGAAGACCTGAAACTGACGCTCCATGAGAAAGCATCCAAGGCTGCAAAACCGGAAGCCATCATTGCGTCGTCAACATCTGGCCTACTCCCGAAGGATTTCTACGCGAGCACCAAAGACGCGTCACGCTGCATCGTGGGCCATCCGTTCAACCCGGTCTATTTGTTGCCGCTGGTCGAAGTCGGCGGCGGCGAGAAGACCTCGGAAGCAACGCTGCAAGCCGCATCGGCATTTTATGAATCCATAGGCATGCGCCCGCTGAGAGTCCGCAAAGAGGTGTCCCGGGTTTCATCGCGGACCGCTTGCTGGAAGCGCTCTGGCGCGAAGCACTTCACCTGGTCAACGAAGGCGTGGCGACCCCGGCGAAATCGACGATGCAATTCGTTTTGGCGCGGGCATTCGCTGGTTGTTCATGGGCACGTTCCTGACCTATATGCTCGCAGGCGGCGAGGCCGGTATGCGGCATTTCATGCAGCAATTCGGACCGGCGCTAGATAGAATTACCGTGGACCAAGCTGGTCGCGCCGCCAATACTCACGGACGAACTCATCGACCGGGTGGTGGACGGCACGAGGGACCAGCAAGGCGAGCATTCCATCAAGCAACTGGAACGTTACCGCGACGACTGCATCACGAGCGTGATGACGGCCATCGCGCAAGCTAAATCCTGCCACGGCATAGTGGACTAGAGAAGGCATACGAGTGACGCATAACCGCACCATCCATCGCGACACGGTGAGGCCCGAATGGGTCGACTACAATGGCCATTTCCGTGACGCGTTCTACATGCTGATCTTCAGCCTCGCGACCGATGCGTTCATGGACCGCATCGGTCTGTACGATGCCGGCCGCAAGTCGCGAGGCCGTTCTTTATTCACGCTCGAGGCGCACATCAACTACCTGCACGAGATCAAGGAAGGTACGGCGGTTCGCATGGAGGCATCGGTGCTCGCATTCGACGCCAAGCGCGTCCACTTGTACATGGAGATGTTCGCGGGGGAGGGGGGCCGAGCCCATCTCGGCGAGCGAACAGATGCTGCTTCATGTCGATACAACCAACGGCGCGAAGTCGGTGGTCTTCGATCCGGATATCGCCGACCGGATCGAAGCGATGTTTCGCGACGCGCCGAAAGAAGCACGTTATGCGGGCCGCGTGATCTGCTTGCCGTCGGGACCGCGGGCATCGGCGGCGGCATCCCGCACCGGCGGGGACCAAGCCGGCCTGAGCACGCCACGTTCGCAGCAGTAATGCGTTTGTCACCACGCTTACGCTTGAAAACGCCATGGCTGCGCCCGCGAGCATCGGATTGAGCAGTCCGAACGCGGCGAGCATAATGCCGATCAGGTTGTACACGAACGCCCAGAACAGGTTCTGCTGGATCTTGCGATACGTGGCCGCGCGATATCGATGGCATCTGCCACCAATGCCGGATCGCCGCGCATCAGCGTGATGCCGGCGGCTTCCATGGCGACGTCGGTGCTGGTCGCCATCGCATGCCGATATCGGTGGCGGCGAGCGCGGGGGCGTCGTTGATGCCGTCGCCAGCCATCGCCAGCCATCGCCACCGCGTCTTGCGCCGATGCCTTAAGTTCCGCGATCACGCGCTGCTTGCCTATCGCCATTGGATAAGATAAAAACCGGTTTCAAGATAGATTAAGCGCCGCGGCGCGGATTTGCAGAAGACCGGGGAACGATGACCGGTCGCGCACTCGACGAACAAAGTGAAAGCTTAAACAAAATCCTTAATTCGAGTGGAAAATAATCGACGCTGGGCAGTTTCGTTGTACGCGGCGCTATGGGTTGCCGCTGAATTGAGCACTTTGGCGGTACTGGGCGGGTGCGCGACGCAGGCGCCCATTGTGACCAGCGGGGATGGCTGGCGTAAGGATCAGGTGACGGATGCCTATGTGTTCGGATATCCGCTGGTGGTGTCGGATCTTGCACGGGAGAAAGCCACGGGCGACGACGCGTCGCGGCCGGGCCAGGCGCCCGTGAATACGCTGCGGCATGCCACGGCGCTGCTGCCGGTCGGTGCGTCGGGGCGGCCGAGCGTGGATACGTTTGAGTCGACCGCGTGGCTGGATGTCTCCAGCGGACCGGTGCTGGTTTCTCTTCCGAACATGCTGAATATGCTCCGCGGCCGTTATTACGATGCCCGCGCCTTCGACGCATAGACCAACGTGATCTACTCCAGCATCCCTCGGGCGACGGACCGGCCCGCGCCGGTGAAAAAGCTGAGTGCGAAGGGGGCGCGAGCGGCCAGGCTGGCAGCGGAGCAGGCCAACGTGATTGCCTTTGTCCCGGCGGGTTATACGGGCTAGCTCCCTGACGGCGTGACGCGGGTTGACGCGCCGACTCGCTATGTGTGGCTTTCGATCCGTGTGCGTATGAATGGCCAGCGCGACGTGCGTGAAGCCCGCAAGCTGCAGACGGCGATGAACATTGAAGCGTCTTCCGCCGATAAAACCAGTGTCACCACAGCCGGCAGCGCTTGGTCGAACGTGACGGCCAGCACGCCAACGGTGGTGACGGGTGGCGACCAAGCCGATTCGCTCGATGCCACTGCGTTTTTCACGCGTTTGGCGAAGGCGATGCAGGACAATCCTCCTGTTCCGAATGATCCGCACGCCGTGAGTTTGCTGGCTGATCTTGGCGTGAAGGCGGGTGAGCCGGTGCAGTTCAGTCCAGCGGATGCCGACTTGCTGGCGTCCGGTCTTGTCGGCGGCCGCACGCGGGTTGACACGGTACCGTCGAACGCGATCAGCCGTAACGGCTGGGTATGGTTCGGCGACGGCGCGGGCAACTACGACACTGACTATACGTTGCGCGGGTTCCTGGCGCGGCGTCAGTCGGGTACGGGCACGAAGGATGACGACGTGAAGTCGGTGGCGTTCTCCGACAGCGACGGCCACGCGCTGAACGGCGCGAATGAGTACGTGTTGCATTTCGCGCCGAACCAATTGCCGCCGCCGGTGCGCGGGTTCTGGACGTTGACGGCGTACACGAAGGACGGTGCGTTGATTGATGATAAGGCACTGCGGCTTTTGCTGAACGACCGGGACCGGTTGAAGAAGAACTGTGATGGTTCCGTCGATATTTCCGTTTCGGCTGCGGCACCTGCGAAGGCGCGCGTGTCGAACTGGTTGCCGGCGCCGGACGGTGATTTTCAGTTGGTGCTCCGGCTTTATCCGCCGAAGCCTGAAGCTTCGAATGGGACCTGGGCGCCACCGGCAATTGAGCGACAGTGATACTCGGGTTTTTCGCTCGCGCAGAAGAGCGTCGCTGCCGCAGCAAACGAACTCCGTTGGGGTTCAATTTGCCGGCGCAGCGTCGTATACTTAGGCATCCTGTTTCCCCAAGGCTGCGCGTGGCTCGTGCCGGCGTGCGCAGCCGCGCCGAGGCACGCATGGCAAGCCTGAACAAGACTTCCCTGACATCCGCAGGGCGTAGCCTGATCAAAGGGGCAAACTCGGTAGCGCAAACTCCACGCACCCGGCGTGTCGTGATCGAGCTCCTGCTTGCTGTCATCGTAATCGGCTTGCTTGGCTTTTTCGCCGCTCCACCGCTTATTCGACATATCGCGGAGCAACAAACAACTTTCCGCACAACTTGATCGCCCCGCCAGCATCGAACGAATCGCACTCAATCCCTATATGCTGAGTTTCGAAGCCGACCGCGTGCATATTGGCGAAGCGCCCGCCAACCTGAGTGCAGGCACGAAAAGCGGCGATTTCGTCAATATAGAACGCCTGATCGTGAGGCCTTCGTGGTCGTCGCTGTTCCGGCTGGGGCCAATCATCAACGAACTCAAGATCGATTCACCTCGCTTTCAGTTTTGACGCGCAACGCTTTAATTTCTCCGATCTCATCGAAAAGTTCTCGAAGCCTTCAGCCAATCCGTCCAGCAAACCGGCGCGATTCTCGGTATCGAATATTCGCGTGGAAAATGGCCGGATCGATTTTGACGACCGCCTGCTGAAAACGCACCACGTAATTGATCGCTGGTCGATCGGGATTCCGTTTATCGCGAATCTCGCATTCACCACTGAGTTGTTGGTCACGCCTTCGTTGCAGGCGCGCATTGACGGTTCGCCGTTGTCTATCCACGGGCGCACAAAGCCGTTCGCCGAGTCGCGCGAGTCGGATATCGCCCTGCAACTCGACGGCCTGGACGTGCCGCAATTGTTATCGTATGCACCCGCTTCACTACCGGTCGCCGTCAAGAGCGGACGCTTGTCGACGAACCTCGATCTGAGCTTTGAGCTCAACGCCGAGACGCCCGTGGTTCGCATCAAAGGCACCACGGACCTTGCGGATCTCGCCGTGACGGACAAGCACGCCACGCAATCATTGCATGTGAATGCCGCGAACCTTGAACCGCTGCGCAATGTGTACCAACTGAAGTGCGGCTGACGCAGCCGGACGTGAAACTCTCCCGCGATAAAGCCGGCGCATTCAACTTCGAAAAACTGAGCGCATCGGCATCCGTACCAACGTCCGCACCTGCGCCTGCACCCGCCAGCGATGCCAGACCCGCCGACGCCGCGGCGCAACCGCTCGACCTCGCGATCAAACATCTGGTGATCGACCAGGGCCATATAGTCTTCGATGACCGCTTGATGACGCAACCCGCCACGCTCGGGCTGTCGAACCTGAACGTGATGCTCGATGATTTCTCCATGCTCGCCCCCCCCGGCGCGTTCCACGCTGAAAACGGCCTTCGATCACGGCGGCGGGCTCGACGCGTCTGGTAGTTTTACGCTTCCGGCCAAGAACGCCGATGCAAAATTCACGCTGAGTGACTTGCCGCTGTCGCCGTTGCAACCCTACGTGGCGAACGCGGTGGCTGCGCGTATCACGGACAGTTCGCTCGGCGCAAATTTGCCGCTGCAAGTGGACTGGTTGAAACCCGAGCCATCCATCCAGGTTGGCGCGGGCGATGTCACGCTCAAGTCACTGAAGCTCGTACCGCATTGAATAACGCGGCGAATGCCGCCCCATCGCCCTGGTTTCGGTGCAAGCGAAGATCCAGAAGATCGATGTCGCGGCACGCACGGCGGCGCTGGAGAGCGTCGTGCTGAACGGCTTTTCCGTCGATGTAAAACGCCTGAAGGACGGCAGTATCGATCTCGCCGTGCTCGCCGGTCCGCACGAAACCGCGCCTGAAGCCAGCGCGACGCGCAAGGTCGAAAAGGCGAACGAGGCGAGCCCCGCATGGCGGTATCAGATCGCACAGGTGTCGCTCAACGACAGCAGCGCCGACTTCACCGACGAATCCACGCCGCGCCCGGTAAAAGTGCACATTGCGCCGTTGCAGTTGGGCGTCAAGCAGGTCACCGACGACCTGACCAAACCGCTCGCTATCGACGGCAAGTTGACGATGAACGGCAAAGGTGAGCTGGCCGTAGCCCGTACGTAGCCGGCAAGCTCACCGCGAAACCGCTGAGCCTCGCGCTGCACGTTGACGCCAGCGAACTCGACGCATCGGCTTTCGAGCCGTACTTTGGCGGCAACCTGAATGCGACGGTCTCGAGCGCGCTGCTGAGCGCGAACGGCGACGCATCGTTCTCAGGCGCTGGGCGTTCCCTCGAAGCCGGTACAAGGGCGATGTCTCGCTGTCGAACATGCGGTTGATCAACCGGGCGAATTCGGACCCGCTGGCCGGCTGGAAACTACTCGGCCTGACCAAACTGAATGCCCGCTACGAGGAGCGAGGTGCCGAAGTCAAGGCGGCGCGCGTCACGTTCGCAAACTTCTACGGCCGCGTGCTGCTGGACGCGCAGGGCAAGCTCAATCTCCACGATATCGTGGCGCAGGACAAAGGGTCGGCGGCCACCACGCAAGCCACGGCTTCGACGGCGGCTCCTGCACCGGCCGCGTCGGCGCCGGCAGCAGTTCCCGCCGCGCCGAAAACTGCGTCGTCATCGGCGAATCTGCGTTTTGGCGAGCTTGTGCTGCAAAACGGCCGTGACCTACACCGATAACTTCATCAAGCCGAATTTCACCGCGAACCTGGTTTCGATCACCGGCACTATCGGCGCATTCGGCACGCACTCGACCACGCCGGCCTCGTCGATGTCGCTGCAAAGCTGTCGGCGAACGGACCGGTATCGATCAAGGGGGGTGAATCCGCTGATCGCGAAACCGTCGCTGGATCTCACCGCGAGCGCGCACGATGTCGAGTTGCCGAATATCTCGCCGTATTCCACCAAATATGCGGGTTATCCCATCACGAAGGGCAAGCTCAACGTCGACCTGCACTACATGCTCGCCACCGAAAAGCTCACCGCGAACAACCATCTTTTCATCGATCAACTCACGTTCGGCGATCACGTCGACAACACCACCGCGACCAAACTGCCGGTGCAGCTCGCGGTGTCGCTGCTGAAGAATTCGAAAGGCGAGATCGACGTCAACATTCCCGTTTCCGGCTCGCTTTCGGACCCGCAATTCTCGATCGGCGCGCTGGTGTGGACGGCAATCCTGCACCTTGTCGAGCACGCGGTGACAGCACCGTTCTCATTGCTGGCGAATGCGTTCGGCGGCAAGAACCCGGAGGAATTTGGTTACGTGGAATTCGATCCGGGTTTGGCCACGCTGAGCGCCGCGGCGAATGAGAAACTCGACACTATTGCAAAAGCGCTGGCCGACAAGCCGTCGGTGACGCTGGAGATATCGGCGCGGGTGGACCTGGCGCTGGACGAACCCGGTTTGCGCGCGGCCTTCAAGAAACCGCGCAACCTGATCGGCATGACGAAGACCGTGCCCGACGCGGACATGAAAGCGGCACTCGAGGAGCACGCGCCGGTGGACGAGAGCGCGCTCGGTACGCTTGCGCAGCGGCGCGCGGAGGTGGTGAAGCAATATTTCGAAGGCAAGATTGACAGCAAGCGGATCTTTATCGTCGCGCCGCATCTCAACGCCGATGGCATTAAGGACAAGGGGCACCCACACAGGTAGACTTCTGGCTGAAGTGACGACGCCGCGGCAAAGCGAAAACAAAGGATGCGGGCACGTGCCGAACCGGGGTCCTGAGAACCGCTCCGACCATCGGCATTCTCGCTAATCCGCGCTACACTCATTTCATGAATGCGACGGCGCATCGCGGCGCGCATTACGGATCACGGAGTGGCCAGGCGTGGGCGGTTCGTATCGCCCGGGTACTGTCCAGCCGCGTTTCCGGAGGCAGTGCGCTTCATCGCAAAGCCGTCAAGTGAACCGTATAAAGAAGTAAGCGCTTCGCGCGAAGTGCCCACGGCGTTCAGGCTCCCCACACCCGAATCCAGCGCTGCACAAACTGCGGGAGAATCCCATGCTGTTGCATGATCTGGCTGACCGGTATGGTCCGGCAATCGTCTTTTTCAACGTGATGGGCGCGGCGCTCGGCCTGCCCGTTCCCGCCATGCCGACGCTGATCGTGGTCGGTGCGTCGGGTCGGTGGCCCATGATGGGCCTCAACGGCCAGGGCTTGTGGTGTGGCCCCATCTCGGGCTGATGCTCGGCATTGCCGTGGTGGGAGGAGTGCTCGGCGATCTCGTCTGGTTCCAGGGCGGTCGACGCTACGGCGACCGCACGCTCAAGACTATCTGCAAGCTGTCCTTGTCGCGCGATACCTGCGTGAAAAAACCCGAGCGCTTTTTGGGCCAATGGGGCGTGCGCGTGCTGCTCGTCGCGAAATTCATCCCGTGTTTGTCGCTAGTTTCGGTGCCGCTAGCCGGCGCCATGGGCGTGCGCACGTGCTCGTTCATTGCGCACGACGGCGTGGGCGTCGCGTTATGGGCCGCGGTCGGGCTCGCGGTCGGCGTGATCTTCGCGGCCGAGTTCGACATGGTGTTCGCGATGATCGCGCGGCGCGGCAAGCAGGCGCTCCTGGTCGTGGCAGTCGCGCTGGCGTGTTACGTGGCCTACCACCGCTACTGGTGCCGCAAGATGCTGATGAAGACGCTCGAAACGACGCGCATTATGGTCGACGAGTTGTATTCGCTGATGGCGAACAAACCGCTGCCCGCTATCTTCAATATCCGTTCCGCTGAGAAACGCGTGCTCAATCCCTTCATGATCCCAGGCTCGGTTTTCGCCGACGAATGCGAATTGCAGAAGATCGTGGAAAGTTATCAGCCGGATCAGAAGATCGTCATTTATTGCTCGTGCCCGAACGAGGTATCGGCGGCGTGAATGAATGTCTAAAGCACTCCACAATGCCGGATTCAAGGATGTCGTGCCGCTGACCGGCGGACTCGACGCCTGGCGTCTCGCCGGTCTCGACCTCAAGCCGCTCACCGACTTCGGTGGTGCGCGCGAGGACCTGGGCGAAATGGCCGCCATGTGCCCGTGGTCCGCGAAAGCGCCGGCCGCCGGCAAAGGCGCGTTGCATGACGCCGTCTACCTGCATGGAACCGCCACGCATGAGTACCACGCTCGAAGGGACGAACGAAGCGCCGAATCACGGTCTACCGGAATGGCGCGATAGTCCGGCAACTGTGTCGGAAAACCTCGACGCGTACGAACGACACGGCCAGTGCGGCGCCGGCAGAAGCCACTGCCGACGCTCCGTTCTCACCGCTCCAAAGCCGCAAGCATCAGATGTACCCGTATCTCTCACCGCCGAGGAAATCGAGCGCATGCGACGTTTCGGCAATGTGCAGTACTGGCGTGCGGGCGAACTGATGTTCGACGTCGGCGTGCCCGGCCCGGGCATGTTCGCACTGTAGCGGTCGCGTGCGGGTTACGCGGCGTGACGGACTGGGACACGTGCATCTGGTGACCGGACCCCGGGCAATTCCTGGCGGAAGTCGGCCAGTTGTCCGGCAAGCCTGCTTTGGTCGAGATGGTCACGCAATAGAAGACGTCGAAGCCATCCTGATCGTTTCCGACCGGTTGCGCGCGCTGCTGGTGGCGGAAGCGGAACTCGGCGAATGGATCATGCGCTCGCTGATCCTGCGGCACGTTGGGTTGATCGAAAAGGGCAGCGGGCCGATTCGGCCAATCGGACGATGGGCGGCTGGTATTGCTGCAAAGCTTTCTGAGCTGCAACGGGTCCGCATACCGTGATCGACGCGTGTACCGACCCCGAAGCCATTGCGTTGCTCGAACGGATCTCGACATCGAAGGCGGATTTCCCGCTCGTTATATGTCCCGGCGGCACGGTGATGCGCACGCCCGATGAAAACCAGCTCGCGTCGCAACTCGGCTGGCTGCCGGAATTCGATCCGGCGCATATCTACGACGTCGCGGTCGTCGGCGCCGGGCCGGCTAGATTGGCGACGGCTGTGTATGCGGCGTCCAAAGGGTTGTCGGGGCGGTGTTCGATTGCCGTGCCCCGGCGGGCAAGCCGGCGCGAGTTCGCGGATCGAAAACTATCTCGGCTTTCCGACCGGCATTTCCGGTCAGGCATTGGCTGGATGCGTGTTCGTTACAGGCGCTGAAGTTCGGTGCGCACATTGCCATTCCGACGGAGATCAAGGCGCTTCACTGCAACTGCACGCCGATCCAGATCGAGCTAACGGCCAGCGCGTGAGTTCACATACGATTGTGGATCGTGACCGGTGCGGCTTACCGTAGGCCGAACATTGTCGGGCTCGAAGAATTCAAGGGACATGGCACGTATTACTGGGCGTCGCTGGTGGAAGCGAAGCTTTGCAAGGTCTTCGTGCTGGTGGGCGGCGGCAATTCGACCGGACAAGCGGTGGTGTATCTCACCTCGCACGCAGCGCGGGTGCATTTGCTGATCCGCGGACCGGGGCTGGAGCTAAGCATGTCGAAGTACCTGATCGACCGGATCGCGGCATTGCCGAACATGACGGTGCATACACGCACGCAGATCGAGTCGCTGGAAGGCGATGGCCGTGGATGTGCTCGCCGCCGTGCATTGCAAGACGCCTGACGGTCCGCTCACGCTCGACGTGCGGCATCTGTTCCTCTTCACCGGTGCCAACCCGAACACGGCGTGGCTGCGCGACTGCAATGTCAACACCGACGCCAAGGGTTTCGTGCTGACCGTGGCCGCTGCTCACGGCGGCCACGCGGACTGCTCGGCCTCGCTGGAAACCAGCGTGCCGGGTGTGTTCGCCATTGGCGATGTGCGTTCGGCATCCACGAAATGAGTGGCGGCGGTGGGCGAGGGCGCGGCGGTCGTATCGCAGATTCACGGCCTGCTGGCCGAGCGTCAGCAACTGGCGCTCAGGGTTGGCGTGGCGGAGTAGGCGCGGCGGCGAACCGGAGCGTGAACTCGATCCAGCCGTCCGCCGAACAACTCGCCGACGCCGACCCGCCGTGCAGCCGCATGATCGCCTGCACGATGGACAACCCCAGACCGCTCGATTCCGTGAACTCGCTGCGGGCTGCATCGCCGCGATAGAACCGGTCGAACAGGCGCGCGAGGTCGTCGGGTGCGACCGGCCTGCCCTGATTGCCGATCACGATAACTGCACCCCGCGCGCCCTGCGCGTCCTCGCTGCCGGTTAGCCAGATCGTGGTACCGGCTTCGGCATAGCGCACCACGTTGCTGATTGCGCGCTGGGACATGATCGCGTTAGCGAACATCTCGCCTTCAGCCTGTACCTGGAAACCGAGATTGCGTTCGTCGGCGAGTCCTTCGAAGTACGTCGCAATGGTTTCCAGTTGCTCGCGAATGTTCAGCGGCGCGCGTTCTATGTCCTGCCGCTCGTGATCCGCCTGCGCGAGAAACAGGATGTTCTGCGCAATGCGCCCAAGCCGCTCAAGCTCCTCCAGATTCGAATCCAGCACGCTCTTGTATTCGCTCTCGCTGCGGGTATGCCGCGAGCATGACCTGCGTCTGTCCGATCAGCACGCCGATAGGCGTGCGTACCTCGTGCGCGAGATTCGCGGAGAACTGCAGCAGCCGTTCATAACCGGTCACCAGGCGGTCGAGCATGGCGTTAACGATATCGCGAGCCTTTGCAGTTCGGTGGGTGTGTTCTTGATATCGAGTCTTGCGGACAGGGTGTTGGGCGTAATCTCGGCGACCCTGTCGACCATTTTTCGCCGCGGCGCAAGACCGCGGCTCGATACCCACCATGCGAGCAGCGTGGTAATCAGCACCGCACTCACCACGTTGATCCAGACACGCACGAGATACGTCGAGAGAACCCGCGCTTCTTGCGTCATCACGTGTGCCGGCGACGATCTCGATGACTTGGCCGCTGTCGCCTACCTGCGCTTGAGCTGCGACCCAGCGCATACGCACGCCGTCCCGGCGCGAGCCTTCATAGAGTGCGCTGAGGTTGACGGCGCGTTGCACGGGCACCGGGACGAGCGGCGGCAACGGCATGTTTTCCGGGTTCACGCGATGAACGGCGCGAGGCCGGGGCGCCGGAAAATAATCACGTCCTGACTGTCGCCGAGCATGGTCTCGAACAGCTTGGGCCATGCTTCGATTTCCTTGATTATGTAGAGGTCGTGCAGCAGCGAGCGAAAGTGTTCGATGCGCCCGATCAACTGATAGTCGGCGAGCGTGGACAGCGTGGCGCTGGTCGCGTGATACAGTGACGCGCCAACCATGCTGACCACCACGCATACGATCGATCAGCGCGAACAGGCACGTGATGTGTACGACCAGCGAACGCGAACGCCATAGTGGACTCAATGCGAGTCCCCGGATGCACCGAACGAATAACCGATGCTGCGCACTGTGTGGATCAGCTTGATATCGAAGGGTTGACCGAGTTTCGCGCGCAGGCCTTTGACGGCGACATCGACTATGTTGGTATCGCTGTCGAAATTCATGTCCCACACTTCCGATGCAATCAAGGTCCGCGACAACGCTTCGCCCTGCCGCTTGCAGAAGAGGTGGAGCAACGCGAATTCCTTGTTCGTCAGCGCGATGTCCGTGCCTTGGCGCGTCACGCGGCGGCGCAGGACATCAACGTGAAGATCCGCGACCTGGAATACATCCGACTCGCGTATTATGCCGCGCCGCAGCAACGTGCGGATGCTCAGCACGAGTTCGGTGAACGAGAAGGGCTTGACGAGGTAATCGTCCGCGCCCAGTTCAAGACCGTGAATACGGTCCCGGACGTGATCGCGCGCGCTCAGGAAGATGACCGGCAGGTCGCGTTTCGCACGCAACGCCTGCATGATCTGCCATCCGTCGATGGCCGAGCAGCATGACATCGAGCACGATCAGCTCGTAGGGATGCGCCAGCGCCTGATGCAGACCGTCGGCGCCGTTGCGGATCAGGTCGACTTGATACACGGACTCGGTGAGTCCCTTCTTCAGATAGTCACCGGTCTTGTGATCGTCTTCTATAACCAGGATGGTCATACTGGGGGTGCTTCGCTTTGCGCGATAAATAATGCCCATTCTATCCGCCTGCCTCGACGCGCGGAAAAGATGACAAAAAAGTCATTAACGCGTCATGCGCCGATCAGCGTGCGGTAGCTAAGATAAGATGCCAAGGATCGTGCCTTGGCATCTTGCAGCGTGGTCAGGTGCCCATCAAGTCTCCCTGAGTCTTCGAGTCACAGTATTCTTTGCACCCCGTTCGATCCATCCCATCACGAGGCGAGCTTGAATTCATCTTCGACTCATGTCATAGCCCAGCCCGGCTGGGTTCGAATCACGCACTGGATCAACGCGCTGGCGGTGGTGGTGATGGTGACGAGCGGCTGGCAGGTCTATAACGCTTCGCCGATTTTCCCTTTGCTGGTTTTTCTTCAAGCATTACGTTGGGCGGATGGCTGGGCGGCGCGTTGCTGTGGCACTTCGCGGCCATGTGGGTGCTGGTCGCGAACTTCCCGTGGGGCTGAACATTATCTCCCGACGGTTTAGCCGCAAGCTGTTTCCGCTCAGCGTCAAAAGCCTGTTCGGCGATCTGCGTGCCGCGCTGACCGGCAAGCTCAAGTATGACGATCTCACGTACTACAACGCTTTGCAGAAGGCTGCGTTGGACATTGTGATGGGTCATCCTGTCGGGTCTTGCGGTCTGGAATTCGGTGCAATTTCCATGGCTGCGCGACCTCATGGGCGGTTACGACAACGCCCGCGTGGTCCACTTCTTCGTTATGAGTTTCCTGGTGGCGTTTTTCGTGTTGCACGTGGTGATGGTCGCGCTCGCTCCACGCTCGTCGTTGTTGCTGATGATCCGGGGCCGCTGAACCATGCTGAACAGGAAGAGCGAATTGATTGCGTCGAAGCTCGATGTCGACAACATCCTCAAAGATGCGCGCAATGAACTGAAGGCGCCTGCGCGGCGTCTTTTCGGCAAACGGATTTTGTCGCTTGGCGGTCTCATGATGTTGTCGGGCTGCAATATCTCCGGCGATAAATCCGTGAACACCGTGTGGACCATGTCGCGTTTCAACGACGAAGCACAGGCCTTCCTATTCGATCCGAACAAGCTCGCGCCGACCTATCCCGAGTCGATGATCACGCGGCCGTTCCCGTTCAACGCGTTCTACGACATCGACGATGTACCGCTCGTCGACGCCGCTACTTACAAGTTGCCGGTTGGTGGATTGGTGAAGGGCAAGAACGTCTGGACCCTTGAAGAGCTGCGGGCGTTGCCGCAGGAAAGCCAGGTGACGCGGCACATCTGCATTGAAGGATGGAGCGCGATCGGCAAGTGGGACAGGGTGCGTTTTGCTGACTTCCTCAAGCGCTCCGGCGCCGACACCACGGCCAAATACGTGGCGTTTCATTGCGCGGATAACTATTTAGCCAGCATCGACATGCCGACCGCGCTGCATGCCCAGACACTCCTGACGCTGACGTACGACGGCCAGGTCCTGCCGCCAAAGTAAGGCGGCTTCCCGATGAAGCTGCGCATGCCGACCAAGCTCGGCTACAAGAACCCGAAGCACATCGTTACAATCACCGTGACGAATGAATATCCCGGCGGTTACTGGGAGAACCAGGGTTACAACTGGTTCGGTGGTGCCTGAATTTTCTCGCGTCAAATACTAAAACTGGAGCTTCCATGTCTATTGCGTCATCCACTTCATTGCGTTTGGAACTCGGTGTATCGGTTGCTGCGCTCGCGTTTGCCGGCGTTGCGTTTGCCCAGGCGCCGGCGGCTAAACCCTCGCGTATTCGTGGCGATATTGTCCGTTGTCCGGTTATACGCTGACCGTGCATCGTCGCAGCGGCGACACCGTGACGATCGACATGAAGCAGGACACATCGGTCACCGCGGTGAAGAACATCAAGCTCTCCGACATCAAGCCGGGTTCGTTCATCGGCACGGCAGCGACCACGGGTACCGACGGCAAGATGACGAACGCGAATGTCGACCAGGTCGTGACGGGCACGGCACGAGCGGGCGTGATCTGAAGCTGTCGTACAAGGGCGGCAGCAACACGGTGACGGTGCCGGATGGCGTGCCTGTGGTGACGTTCGCGTCGGCTGCGCGCACGGACCTGGTCGCGGGCAGAAGGTGTTTATCGTCGCGACGCCGGTGAGTGGAACCGAATTTGCGGCTTCGCGCGTAGTCGTAGTGGTTAAGAAGGATGGCGTTGCGCCGCCGATGTAATAGCCTGATACGGCGTTTACGCTGGGCGAGGTTGCGGTTCAGCGGCGCGCCCGAACGTGAGTCGTAGTGCGTCTCCTCGAACAGCGCCATGCCAACGCCTATCACGATCGCCCCTTCGATCTGGTTCAGACCCGTACGCGCACTGATGATCTTGCCTCCGTCGATCACGCTCACAACCCGGCTCACACGTAACCGTGCGGTTTCCGGCTGCCATGTGACCTCGAGAAAATGCGCGCAATACGAATGGATCAATACTTTGGCCGCATCGGCATCTGCCTGGCTTGCACCGGAACGACCTCTGCCCAGCAGGATGCTGATCTGCGCAGGCACCAGAATTCGTTCAAATGGCACGCTTGCTCCGGGCGAGGTCCCTTTGTGATAGACCATGCCTTGTTCGAAACCAAGCGTGTCCACCGGCTGCCCCTTAAACGGCGAATTGTCCGCCCCGGCGGCAGTCGCAAGAAGCTGCTGAACGACAGCCTGGGTGGCCTGCGTCACGGCTGGAACCAGCGCGGTCACCATCGAGCCACCGGACAACGGTCCCGACGGCAATCGTGTATCGCCGATTATCGGAAATCTTGTTGAGCGCGATTCCGGTCAGATTGGCGACCATCTGGGCCAGAATGGTGTAGGTGCCCGTGCCGATATCCTGCGTCGCCGTCGCTAGCGAGCGGTCCCGTCGCCATGCAGTTCGACGATCACTTCCGCTGGCAATCGTCTCGCGGCCCACGACCCCGCTGCGGCACCCCAACCGACCATCAGGCCATCGCGCCGCATCGAGCCGACAGCAGCGGTACGGTTCGACCAGCCGAACCTATCAGCGCCGAGCGTCAGGCACTCCTTGAAGTGACTCGACCAGAACGGTACGTTCTGGTTTTCGTCCATGGCGGGCTCGTTGATCAGCCGCAAGTGGATCGGATCGACGTTGAGCTTGACGGCCAGTTCGTCAACAGTCGACTCGATTGCGAACAGACCGGGACCGCACCTGGGCCGCGCATGGACGTGCTCGGGGCGATGTCCCGGCGCGCGAAAGCGGCAGTCGCTCGGAGGTTAGGCGAACTGTACAGGTAGCCCGGTCTCTCCGCAGTTCTCCTTGCGCATTTCCTGGCGAGCCGCCTGATAGACATAGTCTTGCTGAAACGAGGTGAAACGCCCATCGGGCGTTGTCGACAAACGCATGCGCTGTTGCGTGCTGGTACAGTGGCCCACTTATGAAACATCATCTCGCGGGTCACCACAAGCTTGACGGGGCGCTGCAGATTGCGCGCCGCAGCGCCGGCGAGCAACGAATGTGACCATGGAAACAGCTTGCCGCCAAACCCGGAGCCAAGGTATTTCATGATCACACGCACCCGATCTTCCGGCACGCCGAGCATCAGCGCCATAACTTGCCGCTGGTTGACAATCGACTGAGATGTTTCGTAAAAAGTATAATTTTTATCATCGAATGCGGCGACAGTCGCGTGCAGTTCGATCAGGTTGTGCGTTTTGATCGGAGTGGTGTAGGTCTGATCAAGCTTGAGCGCATCAGGCGCATTGGCGAAGGCGGTGTCAACGTCGCCTCGCTGCGTATCGACAGAAGACGTGTTTTCCGCCGACATCTCCGTGCGCACATCGGGCTGGCTCGTCGAATAGCTTACCTTCACCGCAGCGGACGCCGCGGTTGCCTGCTCGAAGGTATTGGCAACCACCACGGCAATTACTGGCCGTAATAGTAGACGGTGTCATCCTCAAACGGCGGGCGCTTTTCGTCGATCCTCGCATCTGATGCGAAGCTGACACGATAGAACTTGCCGATGTTCTCGCGTGTGAAGACCGCTTTCACGCCGGGTATTTTCGCGGCAGCAGCGTATCGAGCCACATCACGCGTCCCTTGCCGATCGTCGCGCAAACGGGCACAGCGTAGAGCATCCCGGGCAAAATGAAATCCGATGTATACGTCGCGAGGCTGCTTACCTTGAGCAGGCCGTCGATTCCGCAAAAGTCGCCGCCAATAAATGGCTGAGCTTTCTTTGTAGCTAGTTGCATAGTGTTCTCCGCGCCACGCGTCGTCGCGTCAGGCGGTCAGGCAGCCTGGGTGGCAAGCGTGAGTGCGTGGAATGCAGCGCTTCGCCAGTTCGACTTTGAAGCCGTTCTGGCTTTGTGGGCGGGCTGCCTGAAGCGCGGCTTCGGCTGCCGCACGAAACGCGGTGGCATCGGGTGCGCGTCCGAGAAGTGCCGCTTCCGCCTCGCGTGAGCGCCATGGCCTCACCACGCCCACACCGCCCAGCGCGATCCTAACGTGGTCGATCCTGCCCGACGATACCGTCACGACGACTGCGGCCGACGCCAACGCAAACTCGTACGATGCGCGGTCGCGCATCTTCAGATAGACACTCCGATTTCCGGGCATCGGCGCGGGGAGCGTTACGTGGGTGATAAGTTCGCCTGCATTGAGTGACGTTTCATGTTCAGGCGTAGTGCCGGGTAACTAGAAAAGTCGTCAATGGCGATGCTTCGCCTGGTCTGCGTACTCTCCGGTGTGGACGCTCGCCTCGAGCACCGTCATGGCGACATTCATGTCCGAGGGATTGGTTGCGATGCAGTGGTCGCTCGTCCCGAGGATGGCGAGATTACGGTTGAAGCCGCCGATCACGGAGCACCCGCTGCCCGGTTCGCGCTTGTTGCATGGTGTCTGCGTATCGCGGAAGTAGACGCAGCGCGTCCGTTGCAGCAGGTTGCAGCAGGTCTCGTCGCCATGTTGCGCAACTGCGCCGAGGTGCCCGAGAGCAGCGCCTGGGACAGCACTGGATAGTGCGTTTTGATCAATGGATGATTCGCGAGATCGGCATTGCGCACCGTTGCGCCTATCGTGACGCCACCGCCGTCGAGTGTTTCGACCTTATCGAGCGGCAGGCGGTGGATGTCAATGACCTGCGTCGGGCGCTCCACGTCGAGCTTCATCAAGTCGAGCAGTGTCGTGCCTCCGGCCAGAAAGCGTGTCGATGGTGTGCTTTGCAAATCGGCCCCGTTGGTCTGCGTCATTGCCATGTCGAGTGCTTGTTTGACATCGGCCGCGTGCTTGAGCTGAAAGTGTTTCATTAGATTGCTCCGCTCAAGCTTTCCGGCGAACTTGCTGGATCGCGGACACGATGTTCGAATAGGCGCCGCAGCGGCAGATATTGCCGCTCATCGCTTCCTTGACGTCCTCGTCGCTGTGGCCGTAGGGCTCGTTGAGCAGCGCCACGGCGGACATGATCGCAGAGGTGCAGTAGCCGCATTGGAAGCCGTCATGCTCGACGAAGGCTGCTTGCATCGGATGCAGGTTGCCTGGCCGTCCAATGCCTTCGATCATGGTAATCGCTTCGCCTTCGTGAGTGGCCGCAAGGCTCAGGCACGAATTCACCCGCCTGCCATCCACATGGAACATGGACCGTGCACGCGCCGCACTGGCCGTGGTCGCAGCCCTTCTTGGTGCCGGTGAGACGGAGATGTTCGCGCACGCAATCGAGCAGGGTGGTGCGTGGATCAATATCCAGTTCATGGAGCTTGCCGTTGACGTTCAATTGCACATGAACGTTGCACTTTCCGTCGGCGCGACCCCGCTTGGCGCACCGTTCTGGCCTGCGTCGTCGGAGTCCGCAAGAGCAAGAGAATGGAGTTGCCCGGTGCTCACGGCGACTCCCGCCGCACCGACGCGTGTCAAAAAAGAGCGGCGTGTCACGCGCTCGAAGAGCGTCGCCGGTTCATCATCAGTAGTGTCCGGTTGCTGAGGCTTGTCGTTCATGAGGAGTCAAATTCCCGTTGAAGCACGGATGAGGACCGACATGGTTTTGGCGTTCGATACCCAGGTTCGATACAGATGATAGATAACCGCGGTGGCGTCAAAATGGCAGCAACATGGCGCACGGTTCCGAGCCGCGCGCAAGCGCTGCCTGACAGACGGTCTGTCCATGGCGCAGTGACGCGCAATTTGCCGGCTTGGTCTATGGTGCGCCTGTGGAGTGCCCCGCTCCTTTTCCTTTCCTACCCCCGCTTATCCAGCACTTCCACCGTCGCAATCAGATCCCCAAAAGGAAGGGAAGATCCCCCAAATTCCCCAAAATTCTTCCCCAAGATCCCCAAGAAAAAAATCCCCAAGATAAATCCCCAAGATTAAATCCCCAAGAATCCCCAAGATCCTTGACTAATCCCCAAGATCCTTGACTATTAATAAAAATCCCCAAGATCCTTGACTATTAAGTTTAGCACGAAAGGCAGGACGCTGTTTTTTTCAATCATTTCACATGCGTTGTTCGATGCTGTTCTCAGTCGTTCGAACGATGCACGCGCGAGCCGAACGTTCTCGTCCTGATGGCTGTGATCGGCATCGAGTGTGGCGGTTAATGTTTTTGAAGACTCCGCGAACGCGTCGGCGGTCACGTTCAGCGCATCGCGGTTGGTTACACTCAGTCGCCCCGCGAGTTGGGGATCGCCGGCAAAAGCCTGGCCCAGAAACAGCGCGTCCCGATGCAGTCGGGTCAGCATGGGCGCGACCTTGTCGATCACGTTCCCGCGGGTGGGCTTCACCGGCACGATGATGTGCTCGCGGCCCGCTTCGGTAATGGCCTCGTCGAGTACCTGTTCGGCGACCGCGGAACGCCGATGCAGAAGTTCGGCTTCGTCCACGTCACTGGGCTTGCGCAGAGTCAGCGTGATCAGTTCGCCCAACGCGAGGACGATTTCACTCGCGCGGCATGGGCCATATTGATCGCGCGGTTTGGCATCAGGAACGCGACAAGGAGCGCCGCGCCCGCGCCGATCAGTATTTCGAGCAAGCGGTTGATCGGCCGTTCGAACAGTGAGCCCAAGCTGCTTGCCAGAACTAGCACAACGACGACGAGCGTGACGCAGGCTAGCCAGAGGGTCGGCCGCCAGGCCGCCAGCGCGGCGAGCGGCAGGAGCGCAATGGCGAACAAGCCGACCATGCCGATCACGCCACCAATCACCGCACCGACGATCTGGTCGCGGCCGGTATTGAGCGCCTGGTCGTGAGTTTTTTCGTGAGCACTAGGGGTTTATTAGCTGAATTCCATCGGGGTTGTCGGGCTTGCGCCTGGCGGCTGGCTTGCCGACGGCAGCAGTCAGTTTAAGTTCAAACTCAGGACAATAGCCGACATAAAATCGCCCGCTGCGGCCCGCGGCAGCGCCCCAATTCACAGCCGCGAGCAAAACCCTTCGTGATCGCGTTATCGTAAACAGTTAATTTGTCGGGTTTCGAAGGTCTAGAAGGTCGACCCAGCCCCGGCGGCAGTTTCCCCGATAACCACGAACATCAGGAGCCAAGCATGAGCGACAGCACTCTTTCGCGTCATTACCCGAACACGCAGTTGTATATCGACGGCGCATGGCGCGCGGGCAGCCGCGACACCGCTGTCGTCAATCCGGCGACGGAAGGGGAAATCGGCCGTCTTTCGCTGGCAAGCGAACAGCATCTCGCCGATGCTGCCGAAGCCGCCGGACGCGGTTTTGCGGCCTGGCGCAAGGTATCGGCATTTGATCGCAGCAAGCTGATGCGCCGTGCCGCGCAGAACCTGCGTGACCGCGCTGAGGAAGTGGCCGCGATCATGACCATGGAGCAGGGCAAGCCGCTGGTCGAATCGCGCATTGAAGTGCTAGGTGCAGCGGACACCATCGACTGGTTCGCTGAAGAAGCGCGCCGGACATACGGCCGCGTGATTCCGGCGCGTGCCGGCAATGTGCGCCAGATCGTGACGCGTGAGCCGGTCGGTCCGGTGGCCGCCTTCACGCCGTGGAATTTCCCGATCAATCAGGCCGTGCGCAAGGTGTCGGCGGCGCTGGCGGCAGGGTGCTCGGTGGTCCTGAAAGGACCGGAAGAAACGCCGGCAAGCTGCGCGGCGCTGGTTCAGGCTTACATCGACGCAGCAGGGTTGCCCGCTGGCGCGCTGAACCTCGTGTTCGGTGTTCCGGCCGATGTCTCGAAGTTCCTGATTGCGCATCCACTGATCCGCAAGATCTCGTTCACGGGCTCGACGGCAGTCGGCAAGTTGCTGGCCGCGATGGCCGGCGAGCACATGAAACGCGCCACGATGGAACTCGGCGGCCACGCCCCCGCGCTGGTTTTCGCCGACGCTGACATCCCGCGGGCAGCCAAGCTTCTGGCCGGCGCCAAGTTCCGCAATGCCGGTCAGGTGTGCATTTCGCCGACGCGTTTTATCGTCGAGGAATCCGCTTACGAGGAATTCACGGAGCATTTCGTCGCGACCACGAAGAAGCTCAAGGTCGGCAACGGCCTGGAAGAAGGCGTGCAAATGGGCGTGCTGGCCAACGGCCGCCGCCTGCAGGCGATGGAACGTCTGGTTGCCGATGCGGTGGAGCAGGGCGCGAAGGTGCTGACGGGTGGCGAACACATTGGCCGCGAAGGGTATTTCTTTGCGCCGACGGTGCTCGCCAACGTGCCGATGTCAGCTCGCATCATGACGGAAGAACCGTTCGGCCCGATCGCACCGATTTCGACCTTCAAGTCTTACGACCAAGCTATCGTGGAAGCGAACCGTCTGCCGTATGGCCTGGCAGCGTATGCGTACACACGCTCGAGCACGACGTCGGCGGCGGTGGGCGAAGACATTGAAAGCGGCATGGTGTCGATCAACCACCACGGGCTCGGAATTCCGGAAACGCCGTTTGGCGGCGTGAAGGATTCGGGCTACGGCTCGGAAGGCGGCAGCGAAGCTATGGAAGCGTATCTCGTGACGAAGTTTGTGAGCGAGGCGCGGTAAGACGAATAGCAGGTAGCTTCAGGTAAAAACGCGACGCGGCTTTTCGATGCGTCGCGTTTTTCTTTGTGCGTCGCTTTCGCCTGGAGTCTTGCGGACGCCTTATATTCGTTCAAAATCGGAATCTTGCCCGACCCATTTGGCATCGACATAAGCAGCTCTATGCACCTCATATTTCGGGCTTTGCTCTCAGGAGATTTATTGGCTTCCTCTCGTTCCGAGCGCGAAACGCGGGTCATTCTGGTGACAATTTTCTTCATTCTCTCTCTCCCGGATGTGGCTGACCAAACGCATGGTTACGTCGAAGATTGTGCAATGATCCTCCGTTACCAAATACTTGGATCGAGGAATGAAATCCTGCGCGCTCAACGAGCTTATTTCAAAAAAATTCTGAATGAGGTCAGCAACGACCACGCACCGACATTGATCACCCCGGATCGTCATGCTCGTCATACTTTCTGCTCGTCATACTTTCGGTGAATGAGTATAACAGCATGCAAGAGACACTGCATCTCATTGGTTCGACGAAGAATGCAGAGTGGCTGCGTGAATCCGTTGCCGAATTCAAAGCGGCAAACCCGAAAAAAACCCGGCCGAAGCCGGGTTCAACGTTCCCGCGCCCTGATCTCAAAAGGGCGCGGTCACCTGCAAAAAGTTACTGCGGAAAACTTACGCTGCTAGCAGCGAGCGCAGCACGAACGGCAGGATCCCGCTGTGCTTGTAGTAATCCACTTCAATCGGCGTATCGATACGCAGCAACACCGTCACGCGCTGCTCGCTGCCGTCCTTGCGATGGATCACAAGCGTCACTTCTTGCTGCGGCTTGATATCGGACGTAAGGCCTTCGATATCGAACGTTTCTTCGCCCGTGATGTTCAGCGACTGGACGCTGTCCGTGCCCTTGAACTGCAGCGGCAACACGCCCATGCCGACCAGGTTCGAACGATGGATCCGCTCGAAGCTGCACGCCACAACAACCTTCACGCCGAGCAATTGCGTGCCCTTGGCGGCCCAGTCGCGCGATGAACCCGTGCCGTACTCTTCGCCGGCAAACACGATAGTCGGCGTGCCTTCGTCGATGTACTTCATGGCTGCGTCATAGATCGACATTTTTTCGCCGCTCGGCTGGAGTATCGTCAGACCGCCTTCCACGCGCGAACCGTCTTCCTTCAGCGGGATCATCAGGTTCTTGATCCGTACGTTCGCGAAGGTGCCGCGCATCATCACGTCATGGTTGCCGCGACGCGAGCCGTAGCTGTTGAAGTCGGCCTTCTGCACGCCGTTCGCCTTCAGCCACACGCCTGCTGGCGAGCTTTCCTTGATCGAACCAGCCGGACTGATGTGGTCGGTCGTAACCGAGTCACCGAAAATGCCCAGCGGACGCGCGCCCTTGACGGTCGGAATGCTGTCAGCCAGCGTCATCGAAAAGTCCTTGCCGAAGAATGGTGGCTCGGCAATGTAAGTGGACTTCGGCCAGTCATAGACTTGACCCGCTTCGCCTTCGATCTTGCTCCACAAGTCGCCGGTCTTCGTGAGTTCGGCGTAGTTCTTGCGGAATGCATCGGCGTCCAGCGCGTACTTCAGCAGCGCGTTGACTTCTTCACTCGTCGGCCAGATGTCGCCGAGGAAGATATCCTTGCCGTTCTTGCACTTGCCGACCGGTTCCGTCATCAGGTCGACCGTCATGTTGCCGGCGATGGCGTAAGCCACGACCAGCGGCGGCGACGCCAGGAAGTTGGCGCGGATGTTCGGGTGAATACGCGCTTCGAAGTTACGGTTACCGGACAGCACGGCGGCTGCCACGATGTCATTCTTCGTGATCGCGTCGTTCAGTTCCGGCGTCAGGTCGCCCGCATTGCCAATACACGTCGTGCAGCCGTAAGCGGCCAGCGTGAAACCGAGCTGGTCGAGGTACGTCAGCAGGTTGGTCTTCGTCAAGTATTCCGTGACGATCCGCGATCCCGGAGCCAACGACGTCTTGATGTGCGGTGCAACGGTCAAACCCGCTTCCACAGCCTTCTTGGCCAGCAGGCCAGCGGCTAGCAGGACGCTCGGGTTCGACGTGTTCGTGCACGACGTGATGGCGGCGATCAGGATGTCGCCGTTCTTCACTTCGACCTTGTTCGTGGTCGTGTATTGTTTGTCCAGATCGGCAGCCTTTTTGCCGAAGCCGTTGTCGCTGACAGCCTTCGAGAACAGTTCGGTGAAGTTCGACTTCACATTGCCGATTTCGATACGGTCTTGCGGACGCTTCGGGCCAGCCAGCGACGGAGCAACCGTGCCGAGGTCGAGCATCAGCGTCTTCGTGTAGCCGATCTCGCCGGCCTTCGGCACGCCGAACAGGTTTTGCGCCTTGAAGTAGGCTTCGAACGCTTCGATTTCGGCTTCGGTACGGCCCGTGCCCTTGAAGTAGTCGATGGTCTTTTCATCGACCGGGAAGAAGCCCATGGTTGCACCGTATTCCGGCGCCATGTTGCCGATGGTCGCGCGGTCCGGCAGCGACAGGCACTTCGTGCCTTCGCCGAAGAACTCGACGAACTTGCCGACGACCCTCTCTTTGCGTAGCATTTCGGTAACGGTCAGCACCAGGTCGGTTGCCGTCACACCTTCGCGAATCTTGCCCTTCAGCTCGACGCCGACTACGTCCGGCGTCAGGAAATACACCGGCTGGCCGAGCATGCCGGCTTCAGCTTCAATACCGCCCACGCCCCAGCCCACCACGCCAATACCGTTGATCATGGTCGTGTGGCTGTCCGTGCCGACGAGCGTGTCCGGGTAATACACCGTGTCGCCGTCGACCGACTTCTTGTGCAGGCCACGCGCCAGATATTCCAGGTTCACCTGGTGCACGATACCCACGCCCGGCGGCACGACCTTGAACGTATCGACGAAGGCTTGCATGCCCCACTTCATGAACCGGTAGCGCTCGTTATTGCGCTGGAATTCCAGCTTCATGTTCAGGTCGAGCGCGTCTTTCTGACGGAAGTAATCGATCTGCACCGAGTGATCGACCACCAGGTCGACCGGCACGAGCGGTTCGATCACCTTCGGATCCTTGCCTGCGCGCTTCGCGACGCTACGCATGGCTGCAATATCGGCGAGCAGCGGCACACCGGTGAAATCCTGCAGCACAACGCGCGAGACGACGAACGGGATTTCATCGGTACGATCCGCGACCGGCTTCCAGTTCGCCAGTTGCTTGATGTGTTCTTCGCCGATCTTCTTGCCGTCGTAGTTGCGCAGCACCGATTCCAGCACGATGCGGATCGACACCGGCAGGCGTTCGATCTTGACGTTCAGCGCCTTTCCGAGCGCGGGCAACGAGTAGTACTTGCCTTTGCCGGAACCGCTGTCGAATTCCTTGAGCGTTTTGTAGAGATTGTGGGCCATGTTTTTTCCTTGATTTAAACGAGGAAATACCTTCGAAACGTGTGATCTAAAAGCGGGTGACGAATGCTGACACGTACAAGTCAACATATTCATTGTCATTGACCGGCATTGCTTCGAGCGCTGCCTGATCCAGCGATACCGCGAGGATCGCCTCTTGCTGCTTGGCTGGGAAACGCCGTGCGAGGTTCAACTTAAACTTCTCGACCAGAAGGGGGATGCCGTCCTCGCGACGGCGTTTGTGTCCTATCGGGTATTCGACGACCACTTCGTCGAACTTGCTGCCGTCGTTGAACTCGACTGTCAGCGCATTGATGATCGAACGCTTCTCCGGATCGTGATAGTCCTTGGTGAATTCTGGGTCTTCCACGCATGCCATCTTCGCGCGCAAGATATCGATGCGCTTGATCCTTCGCCACCGAATCTTCATAGTCGGGAGCAGTCAGGCGGCCATGGATCAATGGCACGGCGATCATGTATTGAATGCAGTGATCGCGGTCGGCGGGGTTATCGAGCGGACCTTTTTTATCGATGATCCGAATTGTTGCTTCGTGCGTGCGGATCGTGATCTTCTTGATGTATTCAACCTTCTTACCCGTTTCCGCGAGCTTGGCGTGCAAGGTCATCGCGGATTCCACTGCGGTTTGCGAGTGGAATTCAGCCGGGAACGAGATCTTGAAGAACACGTTCTCCATCGCGTACGAACCGTACGAGCGCTGGAACTTGAACTCGTTGCCCTTGAAGAGCACGTCGTAAAAGCCCCATGTTTTAGCGGTCAGAACCGACGGATAGCCCATCTCGCCGGTCGTCGCGATCAACGCGAGACGTACGGCGCGTGAGGTCGCGTCTCCTGCTGCCCATGACTTGCGCGAGCCCGTATTTGGCACATGCCGATACGGGCGCAGCGAATGACCATCGACGAAGGCCAGGGAAACGGCATTGATCAACTCATCGCGCATGAGGCCGATCATCTGACCGACCACTGCAGTAGATGCCAGTTTCACCAATAAAACGTGATCGAGACCGACCTTGTTGAACGAGTTCTCGAGCGCGATACAGCCTTGAGTTTCGTGCGCCTTGATCATTGCTATCAAGACGTCTTTCATCGACAGCAGCTTCTTGCCGGTAGCCACCGCGTTATGCGAAAGCCAGTCGGCCGTGGCCAGAATGCCGCCGAGATTGTCAGACGGATGGCCCCATTCGGCAGCCAGCCAGGTGTCGTTGAAGTCGAGCCAGCGGATCATCGCGCCAATATTGAAAGCAGCCTGAACCGGGGCCAGCTGGAAAGAGGTGCCGGGCACGATGGGTCCCATCAGCTTGGTGCATGCCGGATAAGTCAGTGCTTCGAGTCCGCAGCCGAGCATGTCGATCAGACAGTTGCGCGCGGTATCGAGCGCGAGCGTACTGTCGATCTTGTAGTTGAGCACATAGTCGACGATATTGACTAATACTCGATCCGGCTCGGGCCGGAAATTGGAAATCGGTGCGGACATCGAAAAGCCTCTGGTAAAAACTTACTTGATGTTCTTGACCAGTGCGTTGGATTGCGTGGGTGCCGGCGTGCCTGCTGCAGCCATTTCATCTGTCTTGCATTCGTCGGCGAGACGCGACGAGTCCTTGTCCGAAAACAACATGGCCTTGGTCGGGATCACGACCAGGTCCATGCCGGATGCTGCATCGTGGAAACGATCCGCGCCGGTGGTGGTTGCTTCGCGCGGCAGTTGATAGTCCTTCTTGGCCCAGTTTACGGTGACGGCCTGGTCACGCTTCATGTCGCCTTTCAGGTAGAAGGCCAAACCTTCGTTACATGACCATTTCGTTACGCCGTCCGGGATCGGGTCCACTTTTGCTGCAGCTTTGGCTTCTGCGGCGGGGTTACGCTTGATCAGGCGGCGTGCCGGCGCAGGGCGTTTTGCCACTGCCTTTTTGGCCGTTGTTGACTTGGCCGGGGTGGTGGCATCTGCGGCCAGCGCGCTCGTGCTGGCGAGCATGCCCGACAGGGACAGGGCGCCGACAACGCCAGCGATCAGGAGTTTATTCATCAATGACAGCCTTTCTAAATTTCGTTTAATGTTCAATCGGGACGTTTGCAGCGGCAGTTCTCGGGTGAAATGATCGGTTGCATTGGCTCGTTTTGCGAAAGCACGCGCGAAAAGCACGCGCGCCGATTCGGCCTATCCGGCGCACGCAGCGCGCTATTTTCGCTTATTTTATAGACTGGAACTTCAGATTTTCGGGACCGGTATAATTTGCACTCGGCCGGATGATCTTGTTGTCGATATGTTGTTCAATGATGTGCGCGCTCCAGCCCGAGGTCCGCGAGATCACGAACAGCGGCGTGAACATGGCCGTGGGCACGCCCATCGCGTGGTACGACACGCGCTGAACCAGTCCAGGTTCGGGAACATCTTCTTCGCGTCCCACATCCTTGTTTCAAGGCGCTCAGCGATGTCGTAAAGCTTCGTGTCGCCTGCTTCCTTCGCCAATTTCTTCGCGATTTCCTTGATTACCTTGTTGCGCGGATCGGAGATCGTGTACACCGGATGGCCGAAGCCAATCACGACTTCCTTCGCTTCCAGGCGACGGCGAATATCGGCTTCCGCTTCGTCGGGCGTCTGATAGCGCGACTGAATGTCGAACGCGGCTTCATTCGCGCCGCCATGCTTCGGACCGCGCAACGCGCCAATGCCGCCGGTGATGGCCGACGAGTACATATCCGAGCCCGTGCCGGCGATCACGCGGCAGGTGAACGTCGATGCGTTGAACTCATGCTCGGCGTACAGGATCAGCGACGCGTGCATGGCATCGACCCACGACTTCGACGGTTCTTTACCCTGCAGCAAATGCAGGAAATGCCCGCCGATGGAATCGTCATCGGTCTCGGTTTCAATGCGCCAGCTGTTATGAGAATAGTGATACCAGTACAGCAGAATCGAGCCGAGCGAGGCCATTAGACGGTCGGCAATATCCTTGGCGCCCGAGATGTTGTGATCTTCCTTCCGGGCAATACGGTGCCGAGTACGGAGACGCTGGTGCGCATCACATCCATCGGATGAGCGGATTCGGGAATCCATTCAAGCGCGGTTTTCAGGTTCGCGGGAAGGCCACGCAGACCCTTGAGCTTGGCCTTGTAGGTCTTGAGTTCCGTGACGGTGGGCCATGCACGAGCAGATACGCGATCTCCTCGAACTAGGAGGTCCCGGCAATATCGAGGATGTCATAGCCACGATAGTGCAAGTCATTGCCCGTCTTGCCGACCGTGCACAGCGCGGTATTGCCTGCCGTCACGCCTGACAGCGCGACCGATTTCTTCGGCTTGAAACCGCCGGTGGCGGGTGCTTCTTTCTCTCTAATGTATCGCTCATTCGACCTAGTCTCCTGATATGTAGAATGTAGAACGCGTTACGTTACTTGTCTTGTGAGAAAAGCGTCTCCGCGCTTTCGGGCAGCGGCCTGGGCCGACGCTTTCGCGCGGCGCAGCACCGACCAGTAATACCGATAGCTTGCGTGATCGTGCAACGTGTCCTGATACCGCGTCGGTCCCCACTGCGCGTTTTGCGCCGCCAGCAAAATCTCCGTGGCGGTCGCGATTTCATCGCTGTGCGGCAGGAAGGCACCAATGATCGGCTGGATCTGATCCGGGTGATGCTCCACATGCGCGTATAGCCGAACTCGTTGCGAGCACGCTGGGCGTCGCCCGCGACCACGCTCATGTCGCGCACTTCCGTGGAGAGGTTATGCGACGCCACTTTGCCATGCGCGTGGCAAGCTGCCGCGATCTCGAGCTTCGCGCGCCGCACGAGCGGATGATCGAACTGGCCCGGCGAGCGCATTGCGGTGTCGGGAATGGCGCCGTTATGCGCCGACACAAAATCCATCACCCGAAACTGAGCGCTTCAACGCCCGGCAGCGCGGTGAGTTCGAAGACCTCGGCCAGCGCGCCATGTGTTTCGATCAGCAGGTGACACAGGATGGCGTGCTTGATCCCAAACTCGCACCGCGATGCTTCGACGAACGCGACCATTTCGGCGGCATCGAAGACGCTGCGAATCTTGGGCAGAGTGACATAGGCGGGCGCCTTTTTGGCGGCGCGCAGGATGATGCGCACGTCGTCGTGCCATGCGCGGTTCTGGAAGTCGTGAATACGCACGCCGACGCGGCCGAAGCGGTCTTCCTCGCTGCCGAGAAACGATGCCACCAGTTCCGCATGCGACGCTTCCTGACCGACTTGCGCGCGCCGTCCTCGCAATCGAAGGTGACGTCGAACACCGGGCCGAGTTGCGCATGCAGGGCGAGCGACTTCCTGATCAGCTTTTGCCTGCATAGTGATCGCAAGGGGGCATCACAGCGGGTGGAACGTCGCCTTCAAACAAGACTTCGGCGGGGGTGAGAGCGCGCATCGTCAGCGTCGGGTTGCATGTAAAGAGGGTGGAAACCGCGGATTCGGGTGGGTCGGACGTTATGTCAAACGTCAAACACCAAATGCACTCGAATCAGCAGCAAGCGCCGGCCTTGTGGCCAGGCGCTCGCGTGAAACGCAAAGACTGTTAGACCAGTTTAATTGCCCAGCAGATGCGCAACGCCATCACGCTCTTCGAGCAATTCGTTCAGCGTGCCCGTCATCTTCTCGCGCGAGAAAGCGTCGATTTCCAGGCCTTCCACGCGCTTGTATTCGCCGTTTTCGCATGTCACGGGAACGCCGTAGATGATGTCTTCCGGGATTTCGTATGAACCATCAGACGGAATTCCCATGGTGACCCACTTGCCGTTCGTGCCGAGCATCCAGTCGCGCACGTGGTCGATAGCCGCGTTGGCTGCCGACGCGGCCGACGACAAACCACGCGCTTCAATGATCGCCGCGCCGCGCTTGCCGACGGTCGGGATGAACGTGTTGCGGTTCCATTCGTCGTCGTTGATCAGCTTGGTCAATGATTGGCCATCCACGGTGGCGAAACGGAAATCCGGGTACATGGTCGGCGAGTGGTTGCCCCACACAGCCAGCTTTTCGATCAACGCGACCGGCTTGCCCGACTTCGACGCCAGTTGCGACAGCGCTCGGTTGTGGTCGAGGCGCAGCATGGCCGTGAAGTTCTTCTTCGGCAGATCCGGCGCCGACTTCATTGCGCTGTAAGCGTTAGTGTTGGCCGGGTTGCCGACCACGAGCACCTTCACGTCGCGGCTTGCCACGTCATTGAGCGCCTTGCTTTGCACCGTGAAGATCTCGGCGTTGGTAGACAGCAGGTCCTTACGCTCCATGCCCTTCAAACGGGGACGGGCGCCGACCAGCAATGCGACGTCGGCGTCCTTGAATGCGACCTTCGGGTCGTCGGTCACGACCACGCCGGCCAACAGCGGGAACGCGCAGTCTTCCAGTTCCATGACTATGCCTTTGACGGCGCCTTGCGCCTGCGGCAGGTCGAGCAACTGAAGGATTACCGGCTGATCCTTGCCCAGCAAGTCGCCATTGGCGATGCGGAACAGCAACGAGTAACCGATTTGACCTGCGGCGCCGGTGACGGCAACGCGCTTTGCGGACTTAGCTGCGGACTTAGCCATTGAGAACACTCCTGAAAGATGCGTGAAACGCTAGGGGAAAACGCCATTTTAGGCGCGTTACGCGAAGCGCTGATGAAGCAAGTGAATCGAACGCGCGGGCCGCCCCGAAAACCCAATGGCGTCGCGTTTTCGAGGGCGCGCGGGCGTTGCAAGGGCGGGGCACTGGCAGCGAACACGAAAGCCGTTCGGCTTGAAGCGGTGAGCGGTAGGGAGTTTTCGCGGCGTTCGGGTAGCCAGCGTTGACCGACGCACCGAGTGCGCCACATGAAACGCGCAGCATCCCGCAAACCCTTGCTCGCCAAGGCGTGTAGAATTCGATCAGGTCAAAGTCAACCGTATCATATGTCTTATATAAGACATATGATACCAGGGAAAACGCTAGACGCGACTTGGCGCTTTATGATGAAATGCGCGCATGAATTCGAACCCAGCGAGCACCACGAAGCTTCCCGGCGCAGCCGGCGCGACGGAAGTCGTGCCCGCTTCGTCGCCAACGTTCAGCCCGCTATACCAGCAGATCAAGGCCCTGATTACCCAAGGCCTTGAATCGGGCGAATGGAAGCCCGGCGAAATGATCCCCAGCGAAGTCGAACTGGCCGCCTGCTACAAGGTGAGCCAGGGAACGGTGCGCAAAGCCATCGACGAACTTGCCGCCGACAACCTGCTCGTGCGCCGTCAGGGCAAGGGTACATTTGTTGCAACGCACAACGAAGATCGCGTACAGTTCCGCTTTCTGCGACTGCTGCCGGAAGACGGCGACCTTCATCCCCACGTGAGCCGACTGCTGGAGTGCCGCCGTTTGCGCGCACCCGCCGAGATCGCTCGCCAACTGGACCTGAAGCCGGCCGACCCGGTCGTGTGCATCAAACGCTTGCTGCAATTCGACGGTGAGACCACCATCTTCGACGAAATCTGGTTACCCGGCGCGGTTTTCCGCGGGCTGACGGCTGAGCGCCTGGCAGATTACAAAGGCCCGCTTTATGCAATGTTCGAAACAGAATTCGGCACGCGCATGATCCGGGCATCGGAGAAAATCAGGGCGGTGGGGGCAGACGACGCGGTCACGGAACTGCTTGGCGTGGCAGTCGGGTCACCGTTGTTGTCGGTCGAGCGGGTGTCGTACACGTATGGCGACCGGCCGGTGGAAGTGCGGCGCGGATGGTATGTCACGAACGGCTATTACTATCAAAACGATTTGAGTTGAACGGGACGTGGACGGCTTGGCGGCGAACCCAGGGGGTACCGTAAAAGCCTTTCTCACGCGATTTGCAATAGCCTCTTGCGGCATTTCGCTGCAGCGCGATATAAAAAGGCGCTAAAATGGTGGACTAGTGTGATAACTTGGGGTCTAGCATGGCTGAAGCCGTAAAAAAACCAAGACCTGAGTACCGGAATATCGGAATTGCTCAGCTAGCAACCTACCGCTTGCCACTAGCGGGAAAGGTTTCGATTCTTCACCGCATCAGTGGTCTGCTTCTATTCGTATCGCTGCCGTTTCTGCTCTATCTACTGGACCAAAGCTTGACGTCGGAGATCAGTTTCGACACCTTCAAGGGCTTTCTCGCCAATCTCCTCGTCAAGATCGTCGTCCTCGTGCTTTCGTGGTCCTTCCTGTTCCACTTTTGCGCCGGCATCCGCTTCCTGCTGCTCGACACCCATCGCGCAGTGAGCAAGGAAGGCGGCAAGCAGACGTCCATCGTCGTGCTCGTGGTGTCATCTCTGCTGACAATCGTCGTTGCGCTTAAACTCTTTGGAGTCTTCTGAGAATGGCAGCGAACAACAATCGAATTGGTCCCAAGCGCCTCGTCGTCGGCGCACACTACGGTTTGAGCGACTGGCTGGCGCAACGCATTACCGCCGTCGTGATGGCCCTGTACACGTTGGTCCTGCTGTTCTGGTTTTTCGGCGCGCGTGATTTTTCGTACGACGGCTGGGCATCCATTTTCGCCATGCAATGGATGAAGCTCGCCACCTTCGTGGCCTTGCTTTCGCTCTTTTATCACGCGTGGGTCGGCATTCGCGACATCTGGATGGACTACGCCAAGCCCATGGGGCTGCGCCTGTTCCTGCAGGCACTAACAATCCTCTGGCTGGTCGGATGCGTTGGCTACGCGGCACAGATTCTCTGGAGAGTGTAAAGAATGGCTGCAATTAAAACGTCCCTGCCGCGTCGCCGTTTCGACGTCGTGATCGTGGGTGCAGGTGGTTCGGGCATGCGCGCGTCGCTGCAACTCGTCCGCGCTGGCTTGTCGGCCGCGGTGCTGTCGAAGGTCTTCCCGACGCGTTCGCACACTGTCGCAGCCCAAGGCGGTATTGGCGCGTCGCTCGGCAACATGAGCGAAGACAACTGGCATTACCACTTCTACGACACCATCAAGGGCTCCGACTGGCTCGGCGACCAGGATGCGATCGAATTCATGTGCCGTGAAGCGCCCGGCGCCGTTTACGAACTCGAACACATGGGCATGCCGTTCGACCGTAACGCGGACGGCACGATCTATCAACGTCCGTTCGGCGGCCACACGGCGAACTACGGTGAGAAGCCGGTGCAACGCGCCTGCGCCGCCGCCGACCGTACCGGCCATGCATTGCTGCACACGCTGTACCAGCAGAACGTCGCAGCCAAGACGCACTTCTTCGTTGAATGGATGGCGCTGGATCTGATCCGCGACGCCGACGGCGACGTGCTCGGCGTGACAGCCATCGAAATGGAAACCGGCGACGTCCACATTCTCGAAGGCAAAACCACGTTGTTCGCCACGGGCGGCGCAGGCCGGATCTTCGCGGCATCGACCAACGCGTTCATCAATACCGGCGACGGACTTGGCATGGCGGCCCGTTCGGGCATCGCCTTGCAGGACATGGAATTCTGGCAATTCCACCCGACTGGCGTGGCCGGTGCGGGCGTGTTGATCACCGAAGGCGTGCGTGGCGAAGGCGGAATCCTGCGCAATTCGGACGGCGAGCGCTTCATGGAACGCTACGCGCCGACGCTGAAGGATCTGGCGCCGCGCGACTTCGTTTCGCGCTCGATGGACCAGGAAATCAAGGAAGGCCGCGGTGTGGGTCCGAACAAGGACCACGTTTTGCTGGACCTGTCGCATATTGGCGACGAGACGATCATGAAGCGGTTGCCGTCGATCCGCGAGATTGCGATGAAGTTCGCGAACGTCGACTGCATCAAGGAGCCGATCCCGGTCGTGCCGACCATCCATTACCAGATGGGCGGCATTCCTACGAACATTCACGGCCAGGTCGTGGGCACGCTGAAGGGTGAGCCGGTCAACGGCTTCTACGCGGTCGGCGAATGCTCGTGCGTGTCGGTGCACGGCGCGAACCGCTTGGGTACGAACTCGCTGCTGGACCTGGTGGTGTTCGGCCGCGCGGCCGGCAACCACATCATCAAGCATGCGCTGGAAATGAAGGAACACAAGCCGCTGCCGGCCGCTGCCGCCGACGCTGCGCTTGAACGCCTCGCCGTGCTGGAGAAGTCGTCGTCGGGTGAATACACGCAATCGATCGCGGGCGACATCCGCTCGACCATGCAGGTGCATGCCGGCGTGTTCCGCACGTCGAAACTGTTGGCGGAAGGTGTGGACAAGGTCAAGGAATTGTCCGAGCGCGTGAAGCATGTGCACCTGAAGGACAAGTCGAAGGTGTTCAATACCGCGAAGGTCGAAGCGCTGGAACTGGCGAACCTGATCGAAGTGGCGCGTGCCACCATGATCTCGGTCGAAGCGCGCAAGGAAAGCCGCGGCGCGCATGCGCACAGCGACTTCGAACATCGCGACGACAACAACTGGATGAAGCACACGCTGTGGTTCAGCGAAGGCGACAAGCTCGATTACAAGCCGGTGCACATGACGCCGCTGACGGTCGAATCGGTGCCGCCGAAAGCGCGTACCTTCTAAGGCAAAGGAATCGAAATGGCAAAGCGTACTTTTGAAATCTACCGCTACGATCCGGACAAGGACGCGGCACCCCGCATGCAGACGTACGAGATCGAGATTGACTCGCATGAGCGCATGTTGCTGGATGCGCTGCTGAAGCTGAAGTTGGTCGACGAAACGCTGTCGTTCCGCCGCTCGTGCCGTGAGGGCGTGTGCGGTTCGGACGCCATGAACATCAACGGCAAGAACGGTCTTGCCTGCTTGCAGAACATGAACGACCTGCCGCAGAAGATCGTGCTGCGTCCGCTGCCGGGCCTGCCCGTCGTGCGCGACCTGATTTGCGATTTCACGCAGTTTTTCAACCAGTATCACTCGATCAAGCCGTACCTGATCAACGACACGCCGCCGCCGGAAAAAGAGCGTCTGCAAACGCCTGAAGAGCGCGACGAGCTCGACGGCCTGTACGAGTGCATTCTTTGTGCTAGCTGCTCGACTTCATGCCCGAGCTTTTGGTGGAACCCTGACAAGTTTGTGGGTCCGGCGGGCTTGTTGCAAGCCTATCGATTCATTGCGGACAGCCGTGACGAAGCGACAGGTAAACGTCTCGACAACCTGGAAGATCCGTACCGTCTGTTCCGTTGCCATACGATCATGAATTGCGTCGATGTGTGCCCGAAGGGACTGAATCCTACGAATGCTATTGGCAAGATCAAAGAATTGATGGTACGCCGCGCTGTCTGAGAAGGACTTGTGTCATGAATGACTCCGGGCATCAGTCCGACCCTCTACGCCGCGCACGCCTTCGCTGGCGCGCGCGGTGCGGTCTGCTGGAAAACGATCTGATCTTCGAGCGTTTTTTCAGCCGATATGAGCATGACCTCAGTAACGCGGACGTTGGAGTTCTGACGCAACTGCTGGAACTGAGCGACAACGACCTGATGGACTTGCTGCTGGCACGCAAGGAACCGGATGGCGAACTGGCCTCGCCGGATATGACCCGCGTGCTGGAGATGCTGCGCTCTGCCTGAGCCAGCCCATGCGGTCATGCAAGTGTCGTGCGAATTATCGAAAACCTGTTTCCATACTTCGATTAAGGATGTGCTATGACCCCGTCAGATGTTAAAGCCACGCTATCGTTCAGCGACAACTCGCCGAGCGTTGAAATGCCGATCTACAAGGGCACCCTGGGCCCGGACGTAATCGACATCCGCAAGCTGTACGGCCAGACCGGCAAGTTCACGTACGATCCGAGCTTCATGTCGACGGCGGCGTGCAATTCCGCAATTACGTACATCGACGGCGATAAGGGCGAGTTGCTGTATCGCGGGTATCCGATCGAGGAACTCGCAGTCAAGGCTGACTTCATGGAGACCTGCTACGGGCTGCTGCACGGCGATCTGCCGACGGTCCAGCAGAAGGCCGATTTCGTTGAAACCGTCACGAAGCACACGATGGTTCACGAGCAGATGCATTTCTTCTACCGCGGTTTTCGTCGCGATGCACACCCGATGGCGGTGCTCGTGGTGGCTGTCGGTGCACTGTCGGCGTTCTATCACGACTCGCTGAATATCAACGACCCGCGTCATCGTGAAGTGTCGGCTATTCGCATGATCGCGAAGCTGCCCACGCTGGTGGCGATGGCGTACAAGTTTACGATCGGCCAGCCGTTCGTTTATCCGAAGAACGACCTGTCGTACAGCGCGAACTTCATGCACATGATGTTCTCGAATCCGTGTGAAGAGTACAAGGTCAACGATGTGCTCGTGCGCGCGCTGGATCGAATCCTGATCCTGCATGCGGACCATGAGCAGAATGCGTCCACGTCGACCGTGCGTCTAGCTGGGTCGTCGGGTGCGAATCCGTTCGCTTGTATTGCTGCAGGGATTACTTGTCTTTGGGGCCCGGTGCATGGCGGTGCGAATGAAGCCGCGCTGAACATGCTGGAAGAGATCGGTTCCGTCGACAACATTCCTGGGTTCATCAAGCAGGTCAAGGACAAGAATTCGGGCGTGAAGCTGATGGGCTTCGGGCATCGCGTTTATAAGAACTACGATCCGCGCGCGAAGCTGATGCGTGAAACGTGTCATGAAGTGCTTGAAGAGCTCGGTCTGCATGATGACCCGTTGTTCAAGCTGGCCATGGCGCTGGAAAAGATCGCGCTGGAAGATGAGTACTTTGTGTCGCGTAAGCTGTATCCGAATGTCGACTTCTATTCGGGTATTGTTCAGCGCGCGCTGGGCATTCCGACGGCCATGTTTACGTGCGTGTTTGCAATGGCGCGTACGGTTGGCTGGATTGCACAGTGGAACGAAATGATTGCTGATCCGGAACAGAAGATTGGCCGCCCGCGTCAATTGTTCATTGGTGAGACGTCGCGTGAAGCGAAGGCGATTGATAAGCGGTAAGTTGCAGTAAGTAGTGGTTTGAAGTAAAGTCACGGCGGGTGTTCGCCGGGGCTTTTTGCATTTCTGGGCCTGATTATTTCCCTGCCTGCTGTTTGGCTCGACACCCATCGCGCAGTGAGCAAGGAAGGCGGCAAGCAGACGTCCATCGTCGTGCTCGTGGTGTCATCTCTGCTGACGCCAGCGCGCCGAAGCGGCCGCACATCGCTTTTCTATGCCCCGATATCCGGCGTCGGCGTACACATCGGTTTCCTGACCGTACAGCAACGCCTCGGCTGCATTGATGTCGCGGACATTGGCCGCTGTGCCGACGACGGTGCGAACCAGGACCCGACTCTGCATCAGATGACTAAAAGGGGAACGCCAAGCGATTCCCTACCTCGTCGTCCGATGCCTTCGGAAGACGAGCAGACGTGGATGGACAAAGAGAATGCCGCCTGCAATTTCCGGGACGAGCGTCTGAAGAAACGCTTTCAGTTGTTGCTCAAACAGTTCTGGACGGGCATCGGCCGGAGCATTCCATTTGCCTGTCAGGATTGGGCAAGTACGAAAGCAGCTTATCGGTTTTTCGCCAACCATCACGTCAGCGAACAGGACATATTGAGCGGGCATTTTCGGGCGACAAGCGAGCGTTTCGCAAGTTCGGATGGCCCGATACTTATTCTTCGAGATACGACGACGTTTTCGTATCGGCGCGAGCAGCCAGAGCGTATTGGATTTATCGGGAAGAGCGGCACTCGCAAGATAGATGGACGCAACAAGCCGCTGAGCCAATGCGGCATTCCGATGCATTCGAGCTTGGCCGTGACGACAGAGGGCGTGCTGCTCGGCTCGGCTGCGATCGAATTCCGGACGCGCAGCAAATTTAAAGGCTGCAACGCACTTAAGAAGACGCTCAACCCGACACGAGTCCCCATCGAAGAAAA